>PLZN01000581.1 GCA_003152195.1 Acidobacteriaceae bacterium | reverse complement strand
TGCTTCGAGGATCATTTCCTGATCGACACGGAACCGGAGACGCGGACCAAGGTTTACGAACACCTGGATCGGTATATCATCGCCGACGACGTCGCACTGGAAGATGAGACGGACCGCGTAGCGACCATCGCTATCGAAGGGCCGAAGGCTGCCACTGCGCTGGCGGAATTAGGCGCGTCTGTGCCCGCCGCGCCCTATTCATTCGCGACTTGGTCTTACGGAACTGTCGCTCGTCTGGACACTACCGGTAAAGACGGGTTTTTCTTATTCATCCCGATGGAAGAGAAACAGGCCGTGATTTCGCGGCTAACGAAGGCTGGGCTTCGCGAGGCAACGGCCGAAGATGCCCGCATCGTGCGCATCGAAAGCGGCCGGCCGCGCTATGGCGAGGAGATCACCGAACGTTATCTGGTCCAGGAAACCGATCAGTTGCGGGCGGTGAACTTCAGCAAGGGCTGCTATCTGGGCCAGGAAATCGTGGAGCGCATTCGCTCGCGCGGCAAGGTGCACCGGCAGTTCCGGCAATTTGAATTGCACGGCGCCGCGCCTGGTACCCTGCCCCTCGATCTACGCAGCGGCGATCAGTCCGTCGGCCGAATCACCAGTACTGCATCGCTGGCGAGCGCCGGCCAGCCGGAAATCCTGGCGCTCGGCTTTGTCCGCGTCGAGGCCCTGGAACGTAATCAGGCGATTGCCTATGAAGGAGGAGTGGCAACCGCACTGGCCGCGCCGCCGGAGATCGCCCGACCCCTGTCCTCACTCAGCTAGAGAATCCTCTATAACCTCTACCCTCACCCCTAACCTGCACGACGATGGTAAGCGTCAGTCAACGTTAGAAAAAGACGATTGGAAAAAAGTCATGCGTGATAAAGAGCCTCAATTTACCGTAACCGACCGCCGCAAGTTCACTGCGGAAGGCGAACTGCGCGAAGGCGAAGGCAAGGCAAGCGAAAGCAGCCCCCCGCCCCCTGTTACTGAGCGCGTCAAGCAGGCCGTGAGCCCGCCGCCGAGCGGCAAATCCGATGTGTTGCGGGCTGGTTTGGCAGAGCCGGAAGGGGTCCAGCTCGACGAAGACGAATCGGTCCCGGAGCCGACCGCGGAAGAATCCGCGCAGCAGCGCAGGGAATACCAAGCCTCCGCGCATCGCCTGGATGACATGGTGCTGAAGGCTAATCCCGGCCAGCCGCCCGGCGCCGCGATGAACTTCGATCGCCTGGTGCAGTCCCTCTACATGACCGCGGCGGTGCAGATGGGCGCAGGCACGGCTCCCAACGAGCAGCCGCGCATCGACATTCTGGGGGCTAGACAAAGCATTGACATGCTCAGCGTGCTGGATGAAAAAACCAAGGGCAATCTTACGGAACAGGAGAAGCGCCTGCTGCAGAATGCGCTCTTCGATCTGCGCATGTCGTTCCTCGAGATCACGAACGCCATCGCCAGTTCCGCGCAGCGGCCGCCGCAAACGGGTAAACCCCGCTAGAGCATCTGCCTGCTCGAAGGTTGGCCGTTCCCCCCTTGGAGAAAAGTAGAGATCCGTGCAAGCAGAGATCACGATTCTTGGCAGTGGCACCTCGATGGGTGTACCGACGCTTGGCTGCGCCTGCCGTGTCTGCACCTCTCCTGACCCTCGCGATCGCCGCACCCGGCCGTCGATTGCCGTCGCCTGGGCTGAACACCGGGTGCTGATTGACACTGGACCGGACTTCCGCCAGCAGGCCTTGCGTGAGGGTATCAATCATGTGGACGCGGTGTTCTATACACATTCTCATGCGGACCACATCCTTGGCCTCGACGACTTACGGCCGCTCAGCTTCAAGAACAAGAACAAAATCCCCCTCTACGCGGACGATGCCGCGGCCATCGTCATCGAACGCGTATTTGATTACACCTTCGATGCCGCTGCCTCGTACCCGACCCGCGCCCGGGTAGAGATGCATCGCCTGGGAAAGTCAGTCGAAGTGGAAGGGGCGGTCTTCCACCGCGTCCCGCTCACCCACGGCCGGATTGAAGTCGCGGGCTTCCGCTTTGGCAATGCCGCTTACCTCACCGATATGAGCAGCATCCCGGAAAGCAGCCTGCCGCTGCTCGAAAACCTTGATGTCGTCATTCTCGATGCGTTGCGCAGGAAGCCCCACCCCAGCCACGCTACCCTGGAACAGTCACTCGAATTCGTTCGCCAACTGCAACCACGGCTCGCCTTTTTTACCCACATGGCCCACGACCTCCACCACGCCGACACCAACAGCGAACTTCCCGGACACATCCGGCTCGCTTATGACGGGTTGCGTATACCCTTCGAGATCTGACCATGCACGTTTTTCGCAGCCTCGGTGAAATTCCCAAGTCATTGGGCCGTACCGTCGTGAGCATCGGAAACTTCGACGGCGTCCATCTTGGCCATCAGCTCATTCTCGAGCGGCTCCGTCAATCCGCCGCGGCACGATCGGCGCGGTCTGTAGCGGTTACATTCGATCCACACCCATCGCGTTTTTTACGTCCGGAAAGCTGCCCCAGCTTGATTACGCCGCTTGCAGCGCGGTTGGAGTTGCTCGGAGATACCGGCATCGACGCAGTCCTGGTGCTCCCCTTCACCGCGGAGCTCTCTCGTATGCGCGCCGCGGAATTCGTCACTGTCATCGTTCATGATGCGCTGCGGGCGCTGGAGGTCCATGAGGGAACCAACTTCCGCTTCGGCAACCGGGCCGAAGGTGGCATTGCCGAGCTGTACGAACTGGGCCGGACATCGGGTTTCGAAGTGGTGATCCACGCCGCATGCCAGGTGAGAGGGTTAACCGTTTCGAGTAGCAAAATCAGGGAATTGCTTTCCCTGGGAGCGATTCGCACGGCGCGCGTACTGCTCGGGCATGGTTTCTTTGTCGATTCCACGCCCGCGGCTGGACGCGGCATCGGTGGGACGCTCACCGTTCCCACCATCAACCTGGCGCCCTACCGGGAGCTGCTGCCGCCCAACGGCGTTTATGTCACGCGCATGCGTGTAGCAGGGGAATGGTTCGACGCCGTAACCAACGTCGGCAATCGGCCAACATTTGGCGCGGACTCTTTCGCGGTGGAATCGCACCTGCTCGACTTCCGCCCGATTGCGCTCGACGGCCAGACGCCCTTGAGGCTTCTGTTTTATCGCAGGCTTCGGGAGGAACGGCGCTGGCCTTCTCCCGAGGCCTTGAAGGAGCAGATCATGCGCGATGTCGCAAAGGCGAAACGCTACCTGCACCTGATGCGACTGCTGGGAGAAGCACCCGACGGACCCATAGGGTCATAGCCACGATGGCGTGACAGCGGAGCCGGACGGGTGCCCCACGTTCGCCCCGGCGTACGTGGGACGAAAAGACGGGGCGAAGCCCCAACGAACGCTTTTGCGATCCGGACGGCGAGAGATGCTGAGCCATCTAGGGAAAGCACTGGAAACAAATCATTTTCGTCCCACGTACGCTGCGGCGAACGTGGGGCACCCGTCCGATTCTGCCGCTCAGCCCATCGTATCTACTGCGGAGTAGCCACTTGTCCCGCCGGCACTCTGGCCGGCGCGGCGGCGGCATTCGCGGGGGAGCGGGTGCGAAGCGACTGCCCGCTTACCGAACCGGCAATTGCCGTCTTCAGGGGATCGAGCGCACTGTGCCCGCTTGCCAACTTGTTCGGTGGCGGCGGGTGGAGGTCTCCAGGAAAATGTTCGTCAGGCCGGTCGGCAATGGCTACCTTCATGAAGTCGATCCACGGCGGCAGGGCCGCGCGGCCACCGTTTTCCTTATCTCCCAGCGACTGACGGCTGTCGTAGCCAACCCACACACCGCAGGTGATTGAGGGCGAAAACCCGATGAACCAGGCATCGTTGAAGTCGGTCGTCGTGCCTGTCTTGCCGCCCAGCGGATGCTTCAGCACCCCCGCAGCCGAGGCCGTGCCCCCTGGCCCTACGACCGCTTTGAACAAGGTCATCATGATGCGTGCCGTCCGTACGCTGGTGGACTCGGCCACATTTGCCGGGCTCTCCGAGAGCGTGAGCCCGTCCGCATTGGTTACCTTGCGGATGAGGTGCGGCCCGATGCGTACCCCGTCATTGGGAAAGCTGCTGTACGCCGCTACCTGCTCCTGCAGCGTAGCCTCTACCGACCCCAGCGCGACGGGAAGGAAGGGCGGAATGTTGCTGCTGAGGCCAAACTGGTGAGCCGTCGCGATCACCTTGCGGATCCCGGCGCGTTCGGCAAGCTTCACCGCCGGTACGTTGCGCGAATCGGCAAACGCGTGGACCAGCGTTACAGGCCCTTCGAAGGTATCGTCGTAATTGTGCGGCGTGTAGGGACCGGCCCCGGTCGAAAACGTGACTGGCGCATCGATAATCGTCTCCTCTGGGCGTGCGCCTTCGTCAATCGCAGTCGTGTAGACATAGGGTTTGAAGGAAGAGCCCGTCTGGCGCTCGGCCTGCGTGGCGCGGTTGAACTGCGATAGATTGAAGTCCCGGCCGCCGATCATGGCCAACACTTCGCCGGACGTGTTATCAACAGCCATCAGGGATCCCTGGACCCCAGAATCCTGCTCCAGCATGGCGTGCAGCACCAGGTTGGAATCGGCCGAGGGCATGATATGAACGTAGATAATGTCGCCGGGATGGAGAAAATTCTCCGCGTCCCGCTGCCCGGTCCAGGCAAAATCATCGGGGCCAAGGACAACCTGCTGCTGCCCGATGCGCGCGATCACCTGGTAGGGCAAAACATTGGTCACCAGGGCGTGCATATAGGATCCCGGTGCCAGCGGCTGGCGCCAATCCGGATGGCGGAACTCATCGAGCGATCCTCCTGCCGCGATCACGTTGAGCAAGTTGCCCTTCCATCCGTGACGACGTTCCAGCGCCGCTAATCCGTCGAGCACCGCACGATTGGCCACCTGCTGCAAATCCAGGTCCAGCGTGGTGTAGACCCGCAGACCTTCTTCATGCACCTGCTCACTGCCAAACTGACGTTCCAGTTCGCGTCGTACATCCTCCACGAACCACGGAGCGACGCTGTTCGACGGAGGCTCGATATGCAAACCGAGCGGTGCGGCTTTGGCTGCGTTCGCCTGCGCGTTTGTGATTACTCCGTCTTCAAGCATGGAGTTGACCACCATGTTCCGTCGCCGGAAGGCGCGATCCGGATTCAGGATGGGAGAATAGGCTACCGGCCCTTTGGGCAAAGAGGCCAGCAGAGCCGCTTCCGGCAGCGTCAGATCGAGCGCGTGTTTGCTGAAGTAGTATTCCGATCCCGCCTCGAATCCGTAGACACCCTGCCCGAGATAAATCTGGTTGGCGTATAGGGTGAAAATCTGCTCCTTGGTAAACGCCCGCTCGATTTGAATGGAGAGAAAAACCTCTTGCAGCTTGCGCCCGAAGGTTTGTTGGGTAGACAGAAAAAGATTGCGCGCCAGTTGCATGGTCAGGGTGGAGGCGCCCTGCGTGCGGCCATTCGATGTCAGGTCGTGATAGGCCGCGCCAAGCACGCGGAAAACGTTGACGCCCCAATGGCTCTCGAAGTTCTTATCCTCGATCGAAATCACGGCTTGGCGCAGCAGGGGGGGAAGCGCTTCATAGGGAACAACGATGCGCCGTTCCAGGGCGAAAGATCCGAAAACGTGCCCATGTACGTCGAGAAGGTCCGTCGTGGTAATGGGGCGGTAGCGTTCCAGGTCCGCGATCTGCGGCAGGTCTACCGAGTACACCAGCATGAGGCCGATCAACGATCCGGCGATGATAGCAAGGGCCAGCAGCGCAACAAAAACAATGTTGCCCGCCAGTTTCATGTGCCCTAACGTACCTGACGCACCGGGCGGGCGAAAGCGATCGGCGCCCGAAGATGAAGCTTGCCCACTCAATGAGATATCCGCTTGCTGCCGAGAATAACACGGTTGCGAAGCTGCGCCGCCTGCTTACAGACAGGAGGCATCACCAGGGTCACGCCGTTCCGCCACAGCGGCAGAGAGACATGTCCGGATCAGGCGCTTTTCTGCTTCAGGATGTCGAGCGCCTTAATCAGCTGATCATCCGGCTTAGGCGCCTTCGGCGCTCCACCAGCCTGGTCGTCATTGTCCTGACTGGCGGCTACCACGACATTCGGCGTCACCGCTTCATCCTGGATCTTCTTGCCCGAAGGCGAGGAATACTTGGCGACAGAGAGAATCAGAGCAGCGCCATCCGGAAGGTCCATGGTCTTTTGCACTGAGCCTTCGCCAAAGGTTCGGTCACCGACTACGTCGCCCCGTTTGTTATCGAGCACCGCAGCGGCGACAATCTCACCCGGACCGGACGTGCCATGGTTTACCAGGACCACCAAAGGAGCGCCGGTAATGAATTTGGAGGGCTCTGCGTTAAAGGTCTCGGTTGGATACTTCTGACCGGAGAGAGTCGCAATGGTCCCCGATTGGAGAAAGAAATTGGCCAGGCGCACGCCTTGTGCCTCGTCCCCTTCGGCGACGTCGCGCAGATCCAGGCAGATCTTCTTATTGCCGTTCTTCTGCATCGCTTTTAAGCGATTGGCAATCTCCTGCACGCGTTCCTTGGTGAGCACCGACGGCCTGAGGTAGAGGATGTTGCTGCTCTCATACTGGGTTTCCCCAAGGGGAGGGGCCGGCGACGCGGTCCGCGTCAACGTAATCTTGTCCGGTTCCGCCTTGCGGGGGCGGACCAGCGAGAAAGACACGTTTGTGCCTGGCTTGCCCTCGAGCAGCAGGCGGATCATCACCAGGGACATCTCTCGCGTCGAATGTCCATCGATGGCTTCGACGATATCCCCGTCCTCGATCTGTTGTTTTTCCGCCGGGCTTCCCGGCTCGACGGAGACCACCGTCGCGTATCCATAGCGTTTGGAGATGTTCAACCCAATCTGCGCCGAGCCCTCGTTGCTTTGCTGCTTGTAGGCCTTATATTCGTCTGGAGTCAGGTAACTGGAGTCGGGATCCAGTGACTCGAGCAGCCCGTGCAAAGCACCGACGGTGACTTTGGTCATGTTGGGATCGGACACGTAATCGGTCTGAACCTTCTTCAGCACTTCGCTGTAGACTTCCATCTCCGGGTAGGCGCCATCCGGCTGCGAATCCGCGCGCACACGGCTCGGACCTAACCCCCCGATGAAGACCAGGGCTACCAACAAGATCGAGAGACCAAATACTGCACGCCTAAAGGTTCGGGACATAGCTCCACTCTGGACCAAAGTAACGGTCTAAGCCAATAATACTACTGCGTTAGACGCAGACGAGGAACCAACGATGCCACGCTAGTCGAGCGCGGTGTGGTGGCGGCGAGTGGAATNNGAACCACCGACCTACGGGTTATGAGTCCGTCGCTCTAACCATCTGAGCTACGCCGCCATGCGTTGATTCTACAACAGTTGCGGGGTAGCTTGCTGGTAGGGTAGGAGCTTGCTGGTAGGGTAGGCCCCCACTATTTGCCGACAACGAAACGGCGGGTGCCCCATCCTTGAACCCGTTCTTTGGGTTCAAGGGTGGGATACGCACATCGAGATTCGTGGTATCCCACCCNNTGCCCTGATACAAAGCCAATGTCTTTTCCAGCCAGATCCTACACCCAATGGAATGATCGAACATGTTTTTTGTCCGGAGCCGCCTAAAATGTAGAAACTCCAGGTACGGTCGTTCAGCCCGTACAGTGCGGCTTTCTATAAGGAAAGCCGGATGAAGTTCGTTGACCCCACCAAGCCTTATAGGAAATCCGGGGGGATGGGGCACCCGCGGATTTGTTGGCCTTTCGCGGGGGAAGAGCAAGCGCTCTTCTCCATTGCGCTGAGTCGTGGTGGGCATGTAGCGGCAATGTCGACGTATGGAGAGGAAGCGATATGAGAGCGGTAGTTAAGAAATGGGGGAACAGCGCTTCAGTGCGGCTTCCCGCAGCCGTCATGCAGGCGGCGCATCTGAATCTCAATGACGCCGTGGATGTCCGCGAGGAATCAGGCCGAATCATTATCGAGCTGGTACGGCGCAAGGACTATGACCTCGCTGGGCTGCTCAAGAAGATCACCCGCAAGAATGTACATCAGGAAGTCGAGTTCGGCCGCCCCGCCGGCAAAGAGACATGGTGAGGTCCCGGCCTTATGTCCCCGGCGCGGGTGACATCGTATGGCTCAGCTTTGATCCGCAGGTGGGACACGAGCAAGCACGGCATCGACCCGCGCTTGTACTGAGTCCAGCGGCTTATAGCGAGAAAACCAGTTTGATGGTTTGCTGCCCGATGACGACGCAGACCAAGAATTATCCCTTTGAGGTCGTCATTGCCGGTACGCCTCCAAGCGCAGTTTTGGCGGACCAAGTCAAGAGCCTCGATTGGCAAAAGCAGCGCGCCAGCCGGAAAGGGACGGTCTCGTCACGAACTCGCAGAAGTGCGGGCCAAGCTCCGGGCGCTTATAGGCTGACCGGTTCTTGCTGGAACGTCTCCAGTCGGAAGGCAACGTGACTGCGCCAGATGCGGTTGAACGCTTACACTTGCCCATACCTTACCGGAGAAGTGCATGCCTCAACCCAGTGACCCGCCTAGCCCTAGCCCAACGAGTCTGCGCATCATCCGCGGCGGAGAGCTCGACACCAACACTCCCCAGACCCCTGGCATGACACGCGCTGAAGCCATTTCGTATGCTCGCGTAGGCGCGCAGAAGCTTTGGGCGGGCACCGTGGTCGTGCATCCCAACGCAAAGACTGGTCCTCATCACCATGGAGAGCTGGAAACTGTGATCTACATCGTCCGTGGGCGCGCCCGCTTTCGTTGGGGAGAACGCCTGGAGTTTGTCGATGAGGCCGGGCCGGGAGACTTTGTCTTTGTTCCCCCTTTTGCGCCCCATCAGGAACTGAATGCCCGAGCGGACCAACCGGTAGAGGCCGTCATTGTCCGCAGCGGGCAGGAACCTGTCGTCGTCAACCTCGATATTCCCAGCCCTGACGACGGAACGGACGCGTCGGGTTCCGATCCGTTCCACTCGAGCGCATCATGACTGAGTCCAACCCTTCCCGGCCCGCTGGAGAGCGCGTGGTTGCGGTCATCCCGGCCCGTCTTGCCTCGGCCCGGCTGCCGGGTAAGGTGCTCCGCCTGATCGCCGGCGTTCCCATGCTTGGCTGGGTCTATCGCGCGGCGCTCGCCTGCCCCCAGCTCGATCAAGTGCTGATCGCAACAGATTCCAAGGAAGTGGTTGACTACGCGGATTCGCAGGGTTGGCCCAGCATCATGACCTCGGCTACCCTCGCCAGCGGCACGGATCGCGTCCATGCTGTGGCTGCAATCGTCGATGCCGATATCTACGTCAACATCCAGGGAGACGAGCCCCTGATCCGCAGGGAACATATCGATGCCCTGCTGCGGCCCTTCGCGCGGACCCAGGCCGAGGTCACCACGCTGTCGACTCCTTGTTCTCCGGAGCAGATCAATGATCCGAATGCCGTCAAAGTGGTCACCGCAAACGACGGCCGCGCACTCTACTTTTCTCGTGCCACGATTCCGTACCAGAGGGGCATCCCCCTGCCCCCGCGCAAGCACCTCGGCATCTATGCCTACCGCAAAGCAGCCCTGCGCCGCTTCGCGGAATTACCGCCCAGCCCGCTTGAGGCGTCCGAGCGGCTGGAACAACTACGCTTGCTCGAGGAGGGGATCAGCATCTATGTGGTGCACACTCCCTTCGACACCATCGGCGTGGATACAGAGGAAGACCTACTGGCCGCCGAGCGGGTTTTGCAGCAGCAGTCCAGGGAGTAACCCCATTCTCACTTTGAACTTCCGCGAATGGGCACCGATCTGCCAAGATAGTAGAAATGACCCCACAGACCGCTACCAGCATCCTCAGCGACCGTATTGGCCGCATTGAGGTTTCCGCCACCATGGCCGTGACCGCGGAAGCTGCCAGGCTGCGCGCGCAGGGCGTCCAGCTGGCCGACTTTGGCGCCGGCGAGCCCCACTTCCCCACGCCTCGTCACATCAAAGACGCTGCCATCGCGGCGATAGAGGCCAATTTCACCCGGTATACCGTCGTTGCCGGCATCCCCGAGCTCAGAAAAGCGATCGTGCAGCGCCATGCCTGCGACTTCGGTTCCGACTACACCGCGGATGAGGCCGTCTTCACCACCGGCGGCAAGCTGGCGCTTTTCAACGCCATCCAGGTCCTGGTCGACCACGGCGATGAGGTCATTCTGCCCGTTCCCTATTGGGTGTCTTTTAAGGACATCGTTCAATACGCGGGCGGAAAGCTCGTTTATCTCCAGACCGAGGAGTCGGAGAATTTTCGCATCACGGCGGATGCCATCGAGAAGTCGATTACGCCGCGAACCAAGGTCATCATCCTGAACTCGCCGTCAAATCCGGCTGGCTCCGTCATTTCTCCCGGCGACCTGGAACGCATTGTGAAACTGGCGCACGCCCGGGGAATCTTCCTCCTGCTCGATGAGTGCTACGTGTACCTGCAATATGCCGGGACTCCCCTCTCCGGAGGTTCGTTTGTCGAGGCAAAGGAGCACGTCGTCGTGCTCGGTTCCCTCTCCAAGACCTATGCCATGACCGGCTGGCGNNGTGCTGGCTTCGCTCTCGGTCCAAAGCCCATCATCGCCGCAATGAGCAAGCTGCAGAGCCAATCGACATCCTCATCCGCCGCGTTCGTGCAGAAGGCGGCTATCGCCGCGCTGAACGGGTCGCAAGCGTGCGTGGTCGAGATGCGGGCGGATTACCTGAAATTGCGTGACCGCATCCTGGCCGGATTGGCGGAGATTCCCGGCATCACCTGCACTACGCCGCAGGGCGCGTTTTATGTCTACCCCAATGTGTCGGCGTTCCTGGGCAAGCCGGGCGCGAAAAGCGCGACGGAACTGGCCGCACGCCTGCTGCATGAGGCGCACGTGGTCGCGGTGCCCGGGGAGGCATTCGGTACCCAACAGCACATCCGGCTGTCCTACGCTGTCTGTCACAATGACATCGAAGAAGGCTTGGGCAGGATGAAAAGCTTCTTCGCCAAGCTTTCCGCTTAGATCCGC
>PLZN01000025.1:12601-17523 GCA_003152195.1 Acidobacteriaceae bacterium | reverse complement strand
AGTTGCTGGGTGCGGGCACGCCACGGGAGTGGAGAAACCGCGCTAACATGCTCCTTTTGCTCGTTCTGCTCATTCCTTTTCGGCTCATACGTTGGGAACGCCGGAATCGGCTCCGCAAAAGCCACAACTCCATCTCCTCTGCGAAATCCCTCGCCGGCCCACGAACTCAAGTACGACGTTGGCCCTGCCAAAAATCAGCTACTTACACCACGGGCTGTTAGGGAGCTCAGAGCCAAACTGAGCGCTGAGTCTGTCGCCACTTTTTTAATTTCAGCCACGTCGCAGTTCAGGCGGGAAATGATATCGCCCATTCGCATGTTCTTGTAGAACTGAAGCGAAAGACTCTGTACATGACGGAATAGATAAAGGCGCATGTCCATAAGAATTTGCGCCGAAGTAGATATCGAAAGATAGCGCGCTAAGGCGCTGGATGCGAAGCTGAGGACCACAATTACGGCGAATGCAATTGTGGAAATGATCAGCAAGTGAAAGTTCTTTCTTGCTAAATTTAGAACCACATCAATGAGGAACTTGGCCAGCAGAGGATAGCCAAGGCCAACCGCTGCTGACAGTAGAGTCAAGAGGAAGATCAGGAAAAGCTTGGCCTTACATGGAGCAATGAACTTGAGGAGAGTGCGGACGCGTGAGTACGTAAGGTTCAAGGTCACTGACCCGGCCTTTCTGACCTCTGTTCCTCTGCGCATTTAAACCCCTTCCTGAGGCCTTATGAGCGGTCTATCGAGGATGAATGATGCGAAGCGCGCAGTTCGCTGTTGTTTCCGGCAGAGCGATGGTCTTGACGAGTTTCAACGTTCTCGTGTCGTAAATTAAAATAGAAGGACTCCCGTCCGAAACATACAATTTGCCGCCGTCGCTCGAAATGTTCACGGACCCTTCCGTCATCGGGAGGTCTTTGATGGCGATCACCTTTCTTTGAACAAGGTCGACAACAAAAAGTCCATTCCAGACCGCGTAGGCGCGTGTGCGATCTGGTGAGACTACCGCCGAATCCCACATCTCGGAGGGACCCAGATCCATTTGGTCCCAAGTGGCGGTCCCGAGGTCAAAGTTGAGCAAGCCGACAAAGGCCCTTTTAGTAATAGGATCCGTTCTTTGAGTCGGACAACTCAAAAGGTTGGTTTCAAGAAACTGCGGATAGCACGAGACGGATAGGGGACCCTCTCCGGGAACGGTGTTGGATTGGAAACGGATGGTCTTGATAATCTGGCGCGCCTGCACGTCGATCACATATAGATCTGCGCCGAACGCGTAAAGAAGCCGGCCGTTAGTGGGAGACGGTATCAGCAAATACACTCCCAGGGAGACTGGCAGGAGTTTCGTTACCTTGTGAGTTGCCACGTCCAGAGCCCAGATTTGGGGCTCCTGAGGATGCACCGCGTCTCGGGCGCGGTCGACGCAGAGCACATTAACGAAAATTGTGTTGCGTTCCCGGTTGACTGCAAGCCCGAAGATCCTGACGGTTTGACCGGGAGAACTAAGATTAATGGTATCGACCACCTGCTTGCGGGCTACGTCGATTACCTCTACCAGGCGGCGGCCTTCCGTTATCACGAACAACAACCTGCCATCAGCGGAAGGAATAATTTCTCTGGGCGCGATGCCATGCGTGGCGATCTGCGCAAAAACCTCGTCCGTATCAGTCCTCTCCAAAACTACGGTCTTGCCGATGGTACCTATTGCAACAAGTTCACGAGGCAACGGCTCTTCCGCGAAAGATGCATGCGGAAGACAGATCTCGGCCAAACAGAGACCGATGAGTGTGAGAAGATACGTTCTCTTCAGGCGACAAAATATCAGTGGGTAAAATAGCGATTGAATCTTCATATAGCTCGTGTACGTAGGACCTACTTGCCTTTATCTTCCGGAAATATAAGGTCCAATTTTCGCCAGTCGTTCCCCGCCGTTCCGTCCTTCTGAGTCCAGTCCAGAAAATTGGTGATCTGGTCGGGAACTTGAGCAGGCCATGAGCAGTTGTCATAGCAGCCGTAAAGGTCGGCCTCCATCGGATGGCACAAACCTGTTACCAGCCCGTTTGCGCCGGCTTCCCATCCCGGATCGAAGCTGAGTGTACAGCCCAGTGGCAGCTGCTGCATGGCGCGAACGTCACCTGACTGTTCCTGGCCGTTGGCAGGTTGCTTTAACGACTGTGCCTCAATGAGCTTGGCTTTCTGGTTCAAAGGCTTGAGATGGTCCATGGCGTTTACGCATACCCTTTCTCAAGCCGTTCGAGAAATGCGGGACTCTTTTTTATGATCTCGACGTAGGCGCGTAGGCCCATGTCGATCCAGGAGCGAATCCATTCGCAATAGTGAATGTTGGCGTGCCCGAGGGNNGGTCTGCTTTGTACGATCAACACCGGTGTCGAGCGTACCAACCCGGTGCTCATCGGATTCCAGAAACCGGTGGCATAGATACAGATCTCCGGTACTGCCTACTCCGAGCAAACCCAGGCCGGCGCCGCATGGGTAGGCTTTGACTACGCCTTGGTGCAAATCAGCGAGCAGGTTGGTAAGGTTCGAGAAACCAGGCCGCTGGCCGCTCGAGGCTCCATCCACATATTTTGCCGTCAACTCCCCAAATTCTTCCAGAACCTGCCAGAGCTCGTCTGGAGTAAGAGCATAATCGTCATCATCCGACGAGGTGACCGGGCCAAAACCTATTTCATCGAATCCCATTCCGCTGAGATGCTCGAAAATCTCGTTAACTGCCGTGACACCGTGGGTCAGAGTAACCCGGGCAGCGATGGGACGGGTCTTGTGCTCGCGGAGAAGAGTCATGACGCGAGGCTGGATCATGTCGTATGAGCCTAACCCGCTCTTATATGTCCGCCGCAGGTCGTGGAATTTCTTGGGGCCGTCGATGCTGACGGCTACTCCAATGCGGTGGTCTCTTAGAAAATGGATGATCTCGGGCGTCAGATAGGTGGCATTGGTGGTCATTGAGAAATCGACTCGCTTGCCCACCGCCTGTCCGGCTTTCGTCGCATACTCCACCGTCTGCGAAATCAGCCGAAAGTTCATGAGAGGTTCGCCCCCGACGAACACCAGGGTGACCGTCTCGTGATCACCCGAATTTTGCAAAAGAAAATCGACACTTTTTCTTGCGGTCTCCTGACTCATGAAGCGTCTGGGAGCGCCATAGTCACCCTGAGAAGCAAAACAGTAGGTGCAGCCGAGATTGCAATCATTCGCGATGTTGAGGACAAGGCTGCGCTGAGGGAAGGAACCCGAGGAAAGCTTCGGCAGCGGTGGAACGGTTTGCACGAATAGAGATCCGTCTTCTGTCAGCAAGACTCCCATAGCCTGAAGTTCGGAAAGCCCTTGAACGATCGAATGAATCGCATATCGGGTCCGCAAGGCATCTACGATTGCGGGCGCCGCGAGGGATCGGCTCTCGCTAATTGCCACTGCATGCGCGGGCTCACTCACAGTTGCGCCATCGATCAGAAACAGGCGAATAATCTCGAACGCAAGTTCGCTGATCTCAAAAATGCCCGTCACAGGAACGACAAAGACGTAATGCTTCCCGTGGAAACTAAAGGGCCGGATTTCCCCCAGGCGGACATCGCCGGGATTTGAGGGAACCTTGAGGGGTCGGATTTCTTCCCGGCGAACATCGGGTCGGCCCGGTTTTGAAGGGGCCTTCTTCGTGCTAATTTGCACCAATCCCTTGCTGATCGATGGATCGGTTCGCGTTGAAGCTGCCATGAAGTTTCCTTTCCCGTAGCTCTTAAGGCATGTCGTGCTTCACAAAAATAGGGGCGGCGACAAGCAGATAAGCTCGCCCTTGCAAGGTTTGCTTCGGGTCCGGTGGAACGTAACGAGCGACAACCCACACGCTGCCCGCATTGTTAAGCGTTTCCGGTCTTTTTTGATTGGGAGTCTCCAAAGAAGGAGTGAATAGGCCATTCTGGTCGATCGTCCCTACGAACTGTTTGTCGTCAGCGAAGTATGTGTAGTAATAGTTTCCGATTTCCCACTTGGCGTGGATGGTGCCAATCTCAAAATCGTCTTCGGTCCCCGCTATGCCGTCCTGGCCATCGCTGTAAGCGACCGCCTCGAATTGTTGCAGTTGCTTCGGGACATCGACGCCTCCCATCCTAGCCCCGCCGCGTTCCGGCAACACGCGGATATACCCATATGTGTCATAAAAACCAAGAAGCTTCCGTCCAACGGTGCCTCGCAGGTGTACGTCCCGGAGGCCCACCGAAGTCCCAGACAAAATAGAAACACGGGCAACAACTTGACTACTTGTGTCTTTCAGAATTGAGACAACCTTTACGTTGTTGCCCAGATCCAGGTCGCTGGCTTGCAGATTATTAGGCAGATTGATTCCCAGGATCGTTATGTTCGTCTCGGACGTCGGTATCTTCAGCGCCCTCGGTAGGATCCCGAGGATCTTTGTTGGACCCGTGTCAAGGTAGCGCTGTTCCTCACCGCCGATCTCTGGATGCTGTTCCAGAAACCAGCGTCCCTCCAAAATCTCTTTGTCGGGAGAAAGTTCAAACACTTCGCGGATTGTGCGGCCGTCACTAGACCTTGCGCTACCTCGCCACGCGTTCCCCCCGTACCAGACTCCTTCCCCCGTTCGCTCCTCTTTCTCGCCGTTAGCAAACTCCATGCTCGTAATGGTCTGATAAATACCGTCAGCCCCGGGCGCTATGCTCACGTTGCCAAGGTAATCCCCATGGCTGGGCTCGTGCCCCCACACCATCCAACTGCCCGTGGCCACTGGCCGTTGACCCCTTTCGCGTTCCCACTCCGGCGTATCGAGCGGAAACCGCTCAGCAAGATCGTTCAACGCTTTGTCTGCGGAGGGGGACCAATCAGGGGAATTTAACTCCTCAGGGAAACTGGCAAGGTGAAAATCCTTCAACTTTAGCCACTCTTCGCGGGTTCGCC
>PLZN01000025.1:0-12549 GCA_003152195.1 Acidobacteriaceae bacterium | reverse complement strand
TGTCCTCCCATCCTTCGGGCGTCTTTCTTTGATAAGAGATGCGGCTCATGCAAAGGTGAGAGTCAACCTGATGGCAGCCGCCGCACGTGCCTCGCACTAACTCGCTTGCCACCGGGATACATTGTGCTAAAGAGTTCTGACCGGCAACAAAGACTGAGCTAAGAAGCACAAATGGCAGGATAACTCTCCGCATCTTCATTCCACCATGGGTGGTCGTGGAATGTTCTGGCTTGCAGACGTTGCGGTGTCCCAAGTTTCGTCGCCTCCTCGAAAACCACCCTCTGGATGTCAGGCGCAACCCGGTTGTTTCCGCTCAGAACCCGGGAAGCGGTTGCAACGCTTACGTCAGCTGCGAATGCAATTTCTTTGAGCCCTACTTTGTCCCTTTTGTCGTTTCCATCCTTCATATCATTTAGATCGAGCGGTCATTGGAAGCAGTCATTCCATCAAAATCCCACCGCACTCTGCGCTTCACCGAGACCGAGGGCTTAAAGCGAGCACCGGCATTCGGAGCCATTCGGACGGCAGCGCCCAGGCGCAATCAGGAGAAGCATAAAGCAATTTTTCACGGGTAGCAAGCAAACAGCCGCTTCAAATAAGAGCTGCTCTTTGGTGGCTCAGATCGCTGCTTCCTGTGAGTTTCGTCCACTGTGTTGCTCCTTGGACGGCAGTTAATTGCATTGCTGGTAGCGACAAGGCCCGAAAGCCGCCCACGTTTAGGGGCTTAGCGTCGTTCCAACGTGGTGCTGGAGACTGGTTTTCATTTTTACATCTGGCAAACTATCCGCAGCGGAAGAAAAATATCTTGCATTTCAAGATTGTCTGGCTCTATGCTCACATCCGCTCGGCGCACGCTAGGCTTATTTGAGGATATATCATGAAAAGACCAGACTCATACAAACGCATGAGTTTCGCAATCGCAATGATTGTCTGCATGTCGTCTACATTATTTGCACAGTCCTCACGCACTATCGAGCTTCAAGATGGCTGGAGGCTCATCTCGGCGAGCAAGCTGACTGATTCGGGTGCGGCAATTTCTCAACCGACGTATGCAACTGCCCAGTGGTACCCCATTCCCCGCATGCCCGCGACGGTTCTTGATATTCTGGAAGCCAACGGCGTCTATCCGAATCTGTATTTTGGGATGACTCTACTCACAGAGGTACCGCAGGACCTCTACAAGCAAGACTGGTGGTATCGCACCAGCTTTCCAGTTCCTTCTGAAGGAACCACTGTCTGGATTGATTTTCCCGGGATTAATTATCGTGCACAAATCTGGTTGAATGGAAAGTTGATTGCCGACGACACACAAGTTGCCGGAATGTATGTCGATCATCAGCTTAATGTGACTCGCTTTGTCCATCCAGGGGCGGCCAATATTCTCGCCGTCAAAGTTACCCCCGAACGACTCATTCGAGGCGTTACGGGGGTTGAACTCGCGGATAGCTGGTTCAATTGGATTAACTGGAAATATTTCGGATATAAAGGACCGCTGAATATTCATGATCTGCCTGCGCTCACAGTGACTGCCAACTACGTTGCGCCAGGATCCTCTGAAGTTGAGAGCTCTGTGGCTACGAAAGTGAACATCACCGCGGCGTCGACTAGCAGCGTGACCTTGGCTGCCACGGCTACATCAGGTGGAAGCCCGGTGAGATCAGGCACGGTGAGCTTTATGCGCAAGGACGCTCTTCTTGGTCGTGCCGCGGTGAATGCCGATGGGGTGGCCACGTTGACAATAGAGGAACCGGCTTATAGCTTATTCGATCATGAAGGTGGTATTTCTTTTATACCTGATCGGAATGCCGGAATCTGGAAGCCCGTGTCTATCCATATTACAGGAACAGTGAAGCTGTCGAACGCCTTTGTCAACACGGATCTACCCCTTCCGCAAACCGATTCCGCGAGGCTCACTGTATATGCGGATGTAACAAATGGTTCGGCCGGCTCGGTGCGGGGCAACCTTGAAGGAGAAATTACGCGCCCTGGCAAACCGGGCATTCACATTACACGACCCGTATCCTTGTCTGCTGGGGAAACACGGGAAGTAAGCTTTTCACCAGATAACTTTTCTCAGCTGACTGTTCAAAATCCAGACCTGTGGTGGCCGTATACCTTTGGAAAACCTGCGTTATATGACCTTCGCCTCACGTTTGTGGAAAATAACCAGATCTCCGATACGGAGTCGCTTCGCTTTGGAATCCGCAAAGTTACCCAGCAGCGCGACCGCGATGAACAATTTCCCGACGTAGGAAAGGGAGGAAATTTTTATCTTCAGATCAACGGAAGGGATTTTCTCATTCGGGGAGGCGCCTATACACCCGATCTGCTCTACCACTATGATCCAAAGCGCGAGGCAGTTGCGATTAGCTATGCGAAGGATTTGGGACTGAATATGCTTCGCTGGGAATCTAAGATCGCTAGCAGGCACATGCTTGAATTAGCAGATGAAGCAGGGATTCCCGTGATGTATGGTTGGATGTGTTGCGATCAGTGGGAACATTGGGACCAATGGAATGCTGAAGACCAGAAGGTAGCACGGGAAAGCCTTCGCTCGCAGATTCTTATGCTGCGGTCCCATGCATCCGTATTTATATGGAGCAATGGTAGCGATGGCCGGGCACCGAATCCACTACGTGATGACTATCATCGCATTCTGAACGGCTTGCATTGGCAGAATGCTGTTGTCGACACGGTTTCTTCTTTTGCAGTAGATGCAAACGGGGATCGCCTGTGGGATGGAATTCACATGGAAGGCCCCTATAGTTGGCGTCCTCCGTCCTATTGGTTTTGTGGGCGGTATGCGCCCGCACGTGGTTCGTGTGCAGAACAAGGAGACACCCAGATCGTTCCTCCGTATGAAAGCCTCAAGAAATTTATTCCTTCCGATAAATTATGGCCCATCAACGATTATTGGTTTTTTCATGCCGGAGCCAGCAACGGAGTGAATGAACTGTTGGGTACCCGGCTTGCTCTAAACAGTAGATACGGCCCGTCTAAGAATGCGGAAGAGTTTGCAGAGAAGGCGCAGCTCGGCGCTTACGAAAATACCCGTGCGCAATTTGAGGACTTTGCAGCGAATGGCTGGGCAAACCATAAGATGACGATCTATTGGATGCTCAACACTGCCTGGCCATCATTTTATTCAGGTTTATATGACTTCTATCTGAAACCAGGAGGCGCCTATTACGGGGCCAAGAAGGGCCTGGCTCCGGTGTCTGCGGTCTTCGACTATTATGCCACTGGTGATCATAAAACTGCTACGATTCGCGTCGTAAATCAAACCGTCAACGATCAACATGATTTACGTGTACGTACTCGTGTCTATGATTTGTTGGGTCATATAAAATATGACCAGGAAGTCAACCATATCCAGGTGCGTTCGCAGGGTGTTGCATTAGCGCTCACCATGCCATCGATTGAGAATCTCACATCGACCTACTTCGTACGCTGTGAACTGTTTGCCGGCTCTGGATCTAAGCTGGTCGACAACGTGTATTGGCAATCTACAACATTGGATGATCTCGGGAGCTCATCCAATGATAAGTCGCACGGGTTAAACCAGGCAAGTTGGGCAAACTTTACAGCGCTGAATACGATGCCCAAGGTCCAATTGCAACTTGATGGAATAGGTCATACATCCGCGGGTAAAGGTAGCATTATTATTACTTTGCACAACCCATCAGACCATATTGCATTTTTTGAACGGGTTGAAGTGACCAAGGGAAAGGACGGAGAGGAGACACTCCCGATCTTATACGATGATAACTATGTAACGGTATTTCCTAACGAGACTATTAAGATTACCAGCACATTCAATCAGGTTATCGGTAATGATAAAAGTCGACCGTGGTTAAAACTGGTGGGCTACAACACGTTAAAGGAGATAGCGCCGATTCACTAGCGGGCTGTTCCTGTGAGAATCGATGATCACGTAGTTTTGGCTCCTTGCATGATCTCGATAAACGTCTTAGCGCGAGAATGACTGACTGGCCCGCACGAATCTCTCTTGATGAATTCGGTCGGAATCGTGATCCACTGAGGATCCAGGTCGGGTTTGGCAATGCGATTGAGAATCAATTCGACCAGCTGCTTGCCTAATTGCTCGGGAAATTCTCGGGTGGTACTCAAAGCTGGATAGAGCCACGTGCCAACTGTGTCGTCGCAGCCGGCGACACTAATATCGTCGGGGATTTTTAGCCCCTTGTCCCGAAGGGCCCTATAAACTCCGTGGGCCGTCGGGTCATTGCCAGCCAGGATCGCTGTGACCGATTTGTTGTGGGCCAAAAGCGATTTGGTGCCCAGATATCCGCTCTCCGCATCATCTTCCGAGTCGGTACTGCTTTCGCGGGGCACAAGGCCATTCTCTTCCATCGTGCGCCGATACCCCTCGTAGCAACGCGCAAACCACGGCATACGGGTATTTCCGACAAACCAGATATTGCGGTGGCCCAGACCAATCAAATGTCGAGTCGCGTCCTGGCCGCCTTGAATATCATCGGCAAAGACCACATCGCTATTTTGTAAATCTTGCTGTTCTCCGATCACGTTATTGCCCAAAACAACAAAAGTGATGCCCTTTTGGACTAACAGATGAATGAGATTCGTCGAGTTTGTGCCTGCCAAGATGACCGCCCGGACCACATCNNAATAATTGAACGAGAGAAAGACAATGTCCCATCCGTGTGTTGTGCAGTGCGCCTCCGCTCCGCTCAGAATTCGCGAGTGGAAGGCGTGCAGCATCGATCGGTTGCTTAGTAGAAAAACCAACGTTTTGCTCTTGTTGCGCAGAGAAGGGTCGATCCCAAGTTTCTTCGCCTCCTCCAAAACCACCTTCTGGATATCAGGAGCAACCCGGTTGTTTCCGCTGAGAACCCGGGAAGCGGTGGCAACGCTTACGTTGGCTGCGAAGGCAATTTCTTTGAGCCCTACTTTACCTTTCTTGGGGTTTGCATTCTTCATATCATTTAGGTCGAGCGGTCATTGGAAGCAGTCATTTCATCGAAATCCCACCCCGCTCTGCACCTCACTGAGATCGAGGGCGTATAGCGAGCGCTTGCATCCTGAGACATCCGGAGCGCCAACGCCCGGGCGCAAACAAAAAGCCTAAAGTACTTTTTCACACAGAGCAAGCAACAGCCAAAGCGGTAGCAGAATTCTGAAATCGGCGTAGTTAAAGGGTTTGGCGTCGTTCTGAAGCCCTGCTTGCGACTGATTTACATTTTCGGGCATGAAAACTCTCTATAGTGCTAGAAATATATCTTGCCTTCCAAGATTGGGTGGCTTTATGCTGATCGACAGTTTCTCAGGCCCAGTGATGCCGTAAACGCTGCGTTTATCGCAGATTGGCACTTCCTAGCAGGCGGCCCAGCGATCCAACCGGGGTTCTTCATCTTTATCTTGATCTTCATCTCGCGCTTGCGTTCCTGGCGCGAGCGGAAGCTTTGTGGCGAACGGGTTAGGGTCCTAACGTAGCGAAAGGAAGGAACATGGTCACCATGTCACACGGTCCGATCAACCGCAAAGTGGCTCGTCTTTTTATCCTCTTCTCGTTGATTCTGATTTTGCCCGCGATGGCGCTCTCTCAGGTGGATACCGGTTCGATATCCGGAACGGTGCGGGACACCAGTGGTTCCGTGGTACCCGGCGTCAAGGTAACCCTTACCAATCAAGGCACCGGGCAGTCGATTTCGACCACGACCGGATCGGTTGGGGAGTATACTTTTTCACCGGTGAGGATCGGGCATTACTCGGTGGCGGCGGAGATGACTGGTTTTGAAAAGGTACAACAGAACAATGTCACCGTAGACGTGCAACAAAAGGTACAAGTCGACCTCTCGCTGACGCTGGGAAAGGCCAACGAGACGGTGACGGTGAACGCGGCGCCTCCCGCGCTTCAAACGCAGGATGCTTCAGTAGGGCAGGTGATTGGGCAGCAGGCGATCAACGACCTGCCATTGAATGGGCGCAATTATACTTTTCTGGCCCAACTCGCAGCAGGTGTTAACCAGGGCCAGCAAGACACGCGGGGCTTGGGCAGCAGCGGAGCTTTCTCGGCGAACGGCCTGCGTCCGGCGCAAAACAACTACTTGCTCGACGGGATCGACAACAATTCCAACCTCGTGGATTTTCTCAACGGGACCAATTATGCCATTCGGCCCCCGGTGGATGCGATTCAGGAGTTCAAAGTCTCAACCAACGATTACAGCGCGGATACTGGCCGTTCGGCTGGCGCCGTTTTGAACGCCACGATCAAGTCAGGTACGAATCAGTTTCACGGGGCGGCATGGGAGTTCTTTCGGAACGACGCACTGGACGCCGCCAATTATTTCGAAAATGCGAATGGGCTGCCGAAAGGCAGGTTTCAGCAGAACCAGTTCGGGGCCACTCTGGGAGGCCCGATTCGTCACAACAAGACTTTCTTCTTCGTGGATTACGAAGGCACGCGTGCCAATCAGGCGATCCCCTATACCAGCACCGTCCCTACCGCACTTGAGCGCAGCAGTGGCTTCACAGACTTTTCCGAGTTGCTGGCCCAGGGAGGCACTGTGACGGACATACTGGGCCGGAGTTTTGCGCTGGGCCAGGTCTTCGACCCCTCCACGACGCGCGCTATCTCCTGCGGGGTGCAGGATCCGGTAACAGGAATGACTGCTCCGTGCCCCTCGGGTACGTCGACCGGATCGGCCATAGGCTTTGCGCGCGAAATATTTCCCGGCAATATACTCCCAGCAGGCCGGCTTGAGGCCAATTCGATCAGCCTGGCAAAACTCTTTCCCGTCCCAAACAACTCGGAACTTTTCAATAACTACGCATCGAATCCGATTTCGAATAATACCATCAACCAGACCGATGCTCGCGTGGACCAAACGTTCAGTGAAAAAGACAATATTTTCGGGCGCTTCAGTTATGTGGACAATCCAGAATTCATTCCCGGGCCGTTCGGCGGGATTGCAGACGGAGGATCATTTTCTACCGGGAACCAGCTAGCCACCACCTACAGTGCGGCACTGGGCGAAACGCATTTGTTTTCACCGACCTTAGTGAATGAGGTCCGCCTGGGCTACAACCGGCTCAGCGTGTCGCGGCTGCAACCGAACGCCAATACGCCTGGCATCCCCGCTCAGTACGGCATACCAGGAGTGCCCGCAGGACATTCAAACGGTGGCTTGGGCACTATCTCCGATACGGGGCTTTCGGGGCTCGGCAGCAGTGCATACTTGCCCTCGATCGAACTAAGCACGAACACCCAAATTTCAGACAACTTGACCAGAACGATGGGACGCGAAACCTTCAAGGTGGGATTCCAGTGGCAACGTCTGGGGTTCGCGATTCTTCAGCCTCCCAACGGGAGGGGAAGCTGGACCTTCAGCGGCCTCTACACCGAAGTGCCCACAACCACGGGAGGCAACACAGGATTGGCCCAAATGCTACTTATGCCGATTCCGGGAACGGTAGCCGGCGCGGCCGACTATGTTGGAGGTTCCGACAGCATAAATGATTCTAATGTCGCGAATACCTCCATGAAACATAATTACCTTGCGGGTTACTTCCAGGATGATATTAAGGTCAATCAAAAGCTCACGGTGAATCTGGGGCTGCGATACGAATATTTTGGACAGTTGATTGCAAAGTATGGGGCACAGTCCAATTTTCTACCGGGCGGGGGAGCGAACGGCGCATCGGAGTTTCTTATAGCACAGCAGGGTTGCAACACTCCCCTCTCTCCAGACTTTCGCGCGGCGGCAGCCCTGGACAACATAAACATAGCCTGCTCGAGCCAACCAGGGCTCGGGGTATCGCAAAAAGGCAATTTTGCGCCTCGAGTCGGATTTGCGGACCAACTTATGCCGAAATTAGTGGTTCGTGGCGGGTATGGAATTTTCTACGGGGGTTTCGAGAATTCAGTGGTAGAGACCTACGTTGACTTCCCGTTCCAATTCAACCTGAATTATCCGTACCTGACGCCGAATGCGCCGATCACCTTCTCCAATGGGGCGATTGGTACACTCACGACGGGCTTGACCGCGATTTCGTTAAGCTCAGGACAAGTCGAACCCGGAGGAGTAGGATTCTTGGGCGAGGACTACCACTTAAAGACCCCCAATACCCAAGGTTATAACCTGACCGTGGAATACCAGCTCGCGAGCAATGACACCATCCAGGTGGGTTACGTAGGCAACACAGTTCATCACCTCGGTAGCTACACAAACCCCAACACACCCAGAGAGATTTTGCCTCCTGGATTGAATTCATACGCCTACTCGCCGTACCCCGATTTTTCGGGAATGACCGTTACAAGATTTGCGACTAACAGCCACTACAATGGACTGCAAACAAATTATGAGCACAGGTTTAGTGAAGGTCTCTATGCCCTGGCTAATCTCACGTGGTCCAGCTGTCTTACCGATGCCGCGGACGTTCTGAATACGACGGCGTTGACAGGCTTTCGTGCAGCGTATCTGCCGGGCTTCGGCCTGCATGGGGACTTCGGACGATGTGAGTTCGATACTAACAAGGTGCTTCACGTGAGCGGGACCTATGAGTTGCCGGTTGGCCGTGACAGG
This sequence comes from Acidobacteriaceae bacterium, assembly GCA_003152195.1. Lineage (GTDB taxonomy): Bacteria > Acidobacteriota > Terriglobia > Terriglobales > Acidobacteriaceae > PALSA-350. The sequence goes on along the minus strand of PLZN01000025.1, from coordinate 3,982 downwards.
CAGTTCCTGAGTCACCAAGGTAAGGTGATGGACGCCATTATTGGCGGTTGGGACACCAACGGGATTCTGACGCTTCAGGACGGACAACCCGGAACAGTCCCCTGTGCTATCACCACGACTTCAGGTTTTGGCTGCAATGCAGATAAAGTTCCCGGCCAGAATCCTGACGCAGGGCCTCACAATGTCAATCAGTGGCTCAATCCGGCAGCGTACACCAACCCTCCGGTAGCGACAACCATTGGTCAATCAGATTACAGCCCGCTGGGAGGGGGCCCGAGCAATTTCCGCGGACCTGGGTTCCATCGCCTGGACTTTTCGTTGTTCAAGCAGTTTCCTTTGACGGAGCGATTCCGGATAGAGTTCCGCGCGGAATTCTTTAACTTGACCAATCATCCCAATTTTTCACTTCCTGGGTTTTCGGGTAACGGCGTAACAGCCGCCCCGGGCTCACTCAATTTCCTCAACACGAGTAACTTCGGAAAAATCACTTCCGTACGCGACGGTCAGAATGACCAGCGCGAAATCCAATTCGCGCTCAAAGTGTACTATTGACGACCGGGAGCCCAAATTTTGCGGCAAAACCAGTACCGCCGTGGCGGACGCGTTCGTAAAAGCGGACAAGGAGGGATCGCCCCGCGGTTAAGCCTGGCAGGCGTCCGCAGAGTCATCGCCAGCGCGGAGAAGAAGACAATCGAGATTGGACAACCTATCAATATCGCGGTGGTCGACGGAGTGGGTAAACCTGATCGCCCAGTGCGCATGGACAACGCATAGATAACAACAAAGCGTTTACCTCGCGTGCCTTCGACATGACCACCCACAACTTGGCCAGTCACTCGCAGCCAGGAGGGCAGTTCTTTGCGATTCACGCTCCCAATCATGGCCGCATCATTGTCTTAGCGGGTGGAATCCTTGATGGAACCGCTGGCTCGAGGCGATCCGGCCTTGCTTTGGACGTACAAGAGCACCCGAATTTGGCTAGCGAACTGAGGGAGCGCCGCCACCCGATGAGCCATAAGAGTACAGAAGCGAGTAAAGGAAAAGCAGTAGTCCGATGGCTACCCGTACAAGTCTGAAGTCCTGTCAAAGCCGTTAAGAAGGGAGAATCTCGTGTCAAAGCGCTGCCCGCACCTGGACAAGGTTCTTGGTCTCAGCGAGTCGATTTCTCGACGCGACTTTCTGGAGGGGGCGCTGGTTGCCTCAACCAGTTTGTTAACGGCGTCTTCTCCCCTCCAACTTCTTGCTCAAGGAAACGGGGCCGATGCAGCCGCTTGGACTGGGTACACCGGCGAGGGTGACTACAAAACCTCCGCTGGCAACAGCGAGCAGGTAGTCCAGAATGCTCATGCAGTTCGTGACGGCGCTTATGACAAAATCGCTTCCCAAGTCACTGACACCGGCGAGATCTACGATTGTGCCATCGTCGGAGGGGGTTTTTCCGGCTTATCTGCGGCCTTATTTTTCCATCAACGAACACGGGCCAATCGCAACTGTATCGTCCTCGACAACGCGAGCATTTTTGGTGGTGTGGCAAAGCGCAACGAGTTTCTTGTCGATGGGCATCGTCTCTATGCACCTCAGGCATCTGTGCACTTCCAGCCCCCTTATCCTGACAGCTTCTTAAGCGGGGTCTACCAATCCATGGGGCTGGATTGGGGCGCGTTCAAGTCGTACCAGGAGTGGCAGGGACCTTCTCCGGGGATCTCCTTATCAAGGAGCCCATACGGCGAAGGCGACATCAATGGCAAAGCTGCGTATGGCTTCTTCTTCGGCGCAAAGTTCGGTCATCGGCCAGGCATTTGGGTCAAGGATCCTTGGGGAAAGAATCTAGAGGGGACCCCGTTCTCAGAAACGACCCGCCAAGAGATGCTGGCGTTGCAACATGAACGGTATGTTGCGCCTCCATTGGTCTACGACTATCCGGGCGACGCGGTTTCGCGCCAGTTGGACAGCATGACGATTGAAGATTACCAAGTGCGCACTTTCGGCGTGAGCCGAGAGACCATACGCCTGCTGACCACGAACGAAACCTCAGGAGGATTCGGTCTCGGCCCCGACGTGCTGTCGGCTTTTCTTATCTACGAATGGAACAAAGTAATTCCGACTGTCGATGACAGTATGGCGACGGGCATCCAGATGTTCCCCGGTGGAAACTCTGGCATGACGCGGCTGCTGGTCAAAACGCTAATTCCGACAGCCATCGATGGCCCACGGACCATGGAGGCGGTTTGGAAAAACCCGGTCAACTTCGGCGCCTTGGATCAGCCAGGGCAGCGCGTCCGGTTGCGACTGAACTCGACGGTATCCCGGGTTGAGCACATGGGAGAGCCAAACAAGTCGCAGTTTGTTTCGCTGATTTATGTAAAGGATGGTCGCCTCCAACGGATCAAGGCCAGGACGGTAGTTATGGCTGGAGGGGGATGGATGACGAAGCACGTGGTGCGGGACTTGGACGAATCGCGGCGAAATGCGTACGCCCAGTTCCACTATTCGCCTTACCTGGTCGCGAACGTGGCGGTTCGCAACTGGCGCTTTCTCTATGATCTGGGGATCTCTGGCGGCGGATGGTTCGAGGGGTTTGGCCGCTTTGTAAATGTACGTAAGGATGCGAAGTTCGGTGTGGATACGCCCGTGGTTGGCCCTGATCTTCCCACGGTGCTCACCTTCTTCGTGGACTTTGCCAAGCCGGGACTTCCGGTGGCCGAGCAGGGTATGCGGGGCCGCGCGGAGCTGCTGTCGACCCCTTTCATGGAATACGAACGGCAGATACGTGAGCAGATGACGGACATGTTCGCTGCCTCGGGTTTCGACGCGAAGCGTGACATCGCAGGAATCGTTCTCAACCGGTGGGGCCACCCGTTTATTAATCCGCAGCCGGGTTTTTTCTTCGGGCTAAACGGCAATCCTGCTCCGCGTCAGGGGCTCCGCGCCGGTACCTTTGGAAGAATTGCGTTCTCGCACTCGGATCTTGCCGGTGCCATGGATCATCGGAACGCATTCATGGAAAGCAGCCGGGCGGTGAGCCAATTGTTAGATCGAGTGCTGGTTTGAGGCTCGTCGGGTTTCCACATCCGGTCCGTCTGTAACGCAACCCCGAGGTTGGCGGGGGCTGATTGTCTCGAAGCTCGGCTGCAAATTCGCAAATTCCACTTCAATGCCTTACATCTTCCGATATGGTCAAGAATCGTGCGGCACACCCCGACAAAACACGCAATAAGGGAAAAATCACATCGGTCTTTTATCGGCTTAAGGGTCGTGAGCGCTATGTGAACCGCATCTTGCTCCATGACCTTGGATGAATCATTTTGTGTGGATGGGACAGGTTGGGTCGGAAGCGTGGACGAAGTGGCGAGGTTTGATTTCCGAGCAGACGCAGATTGGCCAGAGTGCGGCGGCGTTTTGCCGTGAGCGCGTGGCTTGGCTTTTCTACGCCTGGAAGAAACGGCTGCGGGAAGCCGAAGGGTCGAACACTTTTACTATGAATCAAAACTGACATCGCGCCACGTAGCGAATTGGGCTTCCTGCTCTCTCGTCCCTGTCCCCAGGAGAAAAAATACGAGGTCAGCCTCGTCCTGAGTCGCATGGGAGAGCATCGATCCTAGGTCTTGCGACGTGTATGCGGTGGCCTCTTTTTTTGTGAATCGGGGCATGTCTTTGGAGGTCAGCGGCCACTTGATCTCCCAGTGGCGAACGAAGGTACGGAGGTAGGTCACACGGTTCGCGATGGTGCGAGGATCGAGGCCGCTCTGCCGCATCCCAGCGATCCAAGCCATGATGTCTTTCCGGGTGACCTGCTTTACCGGGCTTTGGCAGGCTTGGGCAAAGGATCGAACAGCAAGTGAGTAGGCGAGGAAGGTCCGGTGGGACTTGTGGCTCTTCACTTCGTCCAGGTATTCCTGGATCGATTCGGATAGAGGAATCGAGTCCTCTTCCGTCACCTCGGCAAGAGGTACACCGGCGGCTTCCGCCGCGAGGGCTCTCT
>PLZN01000319.1 GCA_003152195.1 Acidobacteriaceae bacterium | reverse complement strand
GGCTTTGTGGGGGTATGCGAGTTGGTCGACGATGGGCCTCACGTTGCCCTCCGATCTTTTCCCGCAAGATGTGGTTGCCACAGTTACCGGCTTGAGCGGATTCGTGGCGGGCCTCGCGGGTGCAGCGTTCACTCTCGCAGTTGGATCTCTTGTCGATCGATTTTCCTACGGACCCGCATTCCTGGCCGCCGGGCTGCTGCCCATCGTTGCAACCGGCTGTTTGTTTCTGTTGATCGCTCCCCCTTCAAACGACACTCAGAATCCCCACATCCACAAGGCGAGCGGCGACCTCGCGTAGCCTGCTTATCGCCACCGTTCCCGCCTGTTTTTCGTAGCGGTCGTGCAGCATCAGAACATTGGGTCCGTCTTCCATCAATGAAAGCAGGGTGGGAACGCACACCTGTCCGCAATATCGCATCCCGCGAGATTCTTTGGCAGTCACGGCTACCTCCTGAAGTTCGATGCGATCATCTTCCAATACCGGGCGCAGCAGCAGACGCGTATTGCGGCTCACTCGAAAGCGTGTGCCATCGTTAAGACTTGAGCTGGCCGCTTGCCGTTGAGAGCTATCGCCGGTTTCGCGCGCTGCGGAATCCGCATGGCTCGCCCGCCGCTTCCAAAAGGGCTGATCGATCCACCGGGTTTCGCGGCTGTATAACTTGGCCAATGAATCGACATGCAATCGGTAGGTCGTTTCTTCACGATCCTGATAGAACTCGATAGCCGGTCCCGTCTGGTTCGGCCGGGTGAGAATGGTCTGCACAACTACGCTGGCTGCCAGCGCTGAAGTTATCGCCTTTTGTATCCCTTGCGACGAAATAGGATCCACGGTCGATGCCGCATCCCCAACAAGCAACCAACTGGAACCGGCAACGCACTCCACCAGCGTTGGGTTGGCGGCGAAAATCCGCACCATGCCATCCCAGGCAGCCCGCTGCAGCCGCTCGCGGCTGTGTTGTGTCCGGGCGAGGGCGTCTGAATAAACCCGCTTGGCGCAGCTATGCAAATGTGCAGGCAATAAATCGCGATCAGCCATGAATCCTGTCACTCGTCTGTTCTCTGCCAGGCCTGCTGTGTAGAACCAGCCTTCTGGAATTGATTCAACTAACGTGTTGCAACCGTCAGCAGAAACAACATCGGCATCTTGCTTCCAGTAAGCTGTCAGCCCTACCAGCCTGTCGTTGCTTCGTACTCCAAGACGGAGACGGCGGGCGAGAAATCTTGAGCGGCCGGTAGCATCACAAAGAAATTTCGCCTTTATCGACCCCGATGCTCCGGATTGAAACCGGATCTTGACTCTCCATCCTGCGGGCTCCGGATGAACCTCCATGGGCCGACAGGGTTGGAGCAAAGATGCACCCGCTTGTTGTGCGCTCGCCATGAGTATGCTGTCAAATACCGCGCGTTCCACCTGAAAACCGCAAACCGTGCTTTCCTGTGAATATGCACTGTAATGAAGGTCACTCGATCCCCAGGCGGAAAGGTTCCCGGTAGTGCGGGGAAAGTCCAGCGACACTGAAGAACTCAATACTTGAGCCCGCTTAAGCAGGGATTCGACACCGGGTGTAAGCGTTTCGCCGATCGTATAGCGCGGAAAGCTTTGGCTTTCCACCACCGCAACCTGAAATCCTTTGCCGGCAAGACGATGCGCCAGCACCGAGCCGGCGGGACCCGCACCAAGAACTAATACATCAAGGTTCATCGCTGATCCTGGGGCTCACGAGGTTATGAACCGTGTGCATGGCATTGTGATCACCAGGGAACAATTCGCCCGCGCCGGAGTGCGGCTCTGCAGCATCGCCTGCCCCACTCGCTGTGCGGGCGCATTCTCGAATGAGGGAGCGTCGAACCGCATCCAGGCCCGCCCGCGGATAAGCCTCCACAATTCTCGCCACCAGGGCGGAGACGTGCGCGGTCGCCATGCTGTGACCGCGTAGGTTGTCGCTTTGCACCGAGCCGCGCAGCGGACGCGGCCAGGGGTGAGCACCGAACTCAACCTGGCTGCCTTCCTTGTGTGCATATTCATTCCAGCCGCAGCGTTCATCGCCGCTCACGCTGACCACGCATGGGAAACTCGCAGGAAAGATGCGCTCATCCTCTGAACCTGCAGCGACAAGAATAATCTCTCTTTCAGCAGCAACTTCACAAGCATGCCGCAAGGTATCAGTCTCAGAGATCTGATGCGTTCCCAGGCTCAGGTTGATGATGCGGATGTCATTTGCGATACAAGAGCGAATGGCCGCGGCGAGCACCCGCGACTCGGTCCGCAAGCGCTCCTGCAAGACCTTGACGCTATACAGGTCAACATCAGGGGCCTTGGATCGAATGATGCCGGCGACGGCTGTGCCGTGTCCGTGGTAATCCCTGTAGTCGTCATTGAAGGCGATCAAGCCTGCCGCATCGCAGGTTATACCAACCCCTCCCGACACTCGCTGCACGTGCGAGTGATGAGCATTGATTCCGCTATCGATGACTGCGACCTTGACCTTACGGCCGGTCGACTGTTGTAAGACAGCGTCATGAAAACACACGTCTGGAGACATAACGTTACCCCGCTACAGGACCTGAGAACTCTCGGCTGCGCTGCGTTTCCTGATGAAGCTGCCGGTAAAACCCTTCCATCCCCATGAGCTCGTGGTGATCGCCCATCTGCGTGATGCGGCCCCCTTCCATAACAACAATTCGATCCATATTCACGACCGAAGAAATCCTGTGGGTTACGACGATGGACGTGTAGTCGCCGAGCCAGTCGTCCATCGCTTGCTGAATGCGTAACTCCGTTAAGACATCGAGTGCTGCGGTCGCTTCGTCAAAGATCCAGACCTTGGCTTCTCTCAAGATCGCCCGGGCAATAGCAATTCTTTGTCGCTGTCCGGCGGAGAGCCCGATTCCTCTCTCTCCCACGACCGTTTGATAGCCCTGGGGCAGAGAAAGAATGAAATCGTGAATGTCCGCGGCCCGGGCAGCCGCACGAATGTCCTGGGCCGTCGCATGCCGGTTTCCGTAGCGGATATTCTCCTCGAGGATGTCATGAAAAAGAAAGGGCTCATGGGTGACTACAGCGATGTTTTCGCGCAAAGTCTTGAGCTCAAGCTCGCGCAAATCCCCACCATCCAGCAGAATCTGTCCCTGCTGAGGGTCATAAAAGCGCAGCAATAGCTCCATCACCGTACTCTTTCCCGCGCCCGTGGGGCCAATGATCGCGAGGCGGCTGCCTGCGGGCACAACAAGGTTGATATCGTGCAGGATCCCCTGCCCTTCGTCATAACTGAAGGAAATACCACGAAATTGAATTTCGCCTCGAACCTGTGGCAAAGAAATAGGATCACTTGCTTCCTTGACGCACGGCTGCTGATCAAGCAGTTCGAAGACCCTTTCGAGGGAAACTCCCGCGCGCTGCACGCCAAGATAGAGGCCCATAAGATTATGGATAGGACCGATAAGTCTTCCCTGGTAAGCGGAAAAGGCGACCAGAGCGCCCAGCGTCATCTGTCCCCTGATTACCAGATACCCGCCGTAGAGCAGCACGATCAAAGTGCTTAAAGAGAGAAAGAATGCCGGAACCGCCTGGCCCGCGCTGGAGAGAACCTGATAGCGTAGCAGCGAGTCGACATAGCGCTCATTGCACCCGGCTAGTTTGGCGGCTTCTGTCTCTTCCGTCCCCACGGACCTGATGAATTTGATGCCACCGAGCGATTCCAGGAGAACGCTGGCAAAATCGGCATTTCGCTCTCGAACCGCTTTTGCTTGCCCTGTGATCGGCTCCCGGCAGCGCCTTAGGCCTTCAACGCTGAACGGGATGAAGAACGAGCACACAATAAATAGCCGCCAATTGAGCCAGGCCAGCAGGCCGGCGGTGCCGGCAATTGTTAGGCAGCTTAAAGCCAGGCTGAGGGCCGAGTCGGTCGCTACTTTTTGAATTTCTGCGACGTCGCTATTCAGGCGCGACATGATATCGCCCATTCGCATCTTCTTGTAGAACTGAAAGGAAAGCGTCTGAACATGACGGAAGAGATGAAGCCGCATGTCCATAAGGATTCGCGCCGAAGTAGAGAGCGAAAGATAGCGCGTCAAGGTGCTGCATGCGAAGCTGAGAACCAGGATCAAGGCGAATGCAATTGTCGAAAGAACGAGCAGGTGAACGCTCTTTCTTGTTAGCACCACATCGACCAGGAACTTCGCCAGCAGAGGATAGCTGAGCCCAACCGCCGCTGAGAACAGCGTCAAAACGAAGGTCAGGATCAGCCTGGCTTTATAGGGAGCGATGAACTGGAGGAGAGTGTGGATGCGCGGCCGCGTCAGCTTCAGGCTCCCTACGCCGTCCTCTTTGACCCCGCTTCTCTTGCCCATTTAAACCCCTTCCCCAGGCCTTGTCAGCAATCTATCGAGGATGAATGACGCGCAGCTCGCAGTTGGCCGTCGTCTCGGGCAAAGCAACGGTCTTGACTAAGTTCAACGTATTCGCATCGAAAATCAAGATCGAAGGGCTGCCGTCTGAAACATACAATTTCTTGCCGTCGCGCGAAATGTTCACCGACCCTTCGGTCATCGGAAGGTCTTTGACGGTCATCACCCTTCTCTGCGCAAGGTCGACGACATACAGTTCGTTCCAGACGGCGTAGGCGCGGGTGAGATCTGGCGAGACCACGGCTGTATCCCACATCACAGGGGGTCCTAGATCCATCTGATCCCATTGAGCTGTCACGAGATCAAAGTTGAGCAAGCCGCCAAACTCTCTTTGGGTAATAGGATCGGTCCTTTGCGTCGGGCAACTCAGGACATTGGTTTGATCAAACAGTGGGGAGCACGAAATGGATACGGAGCCTACCCCCGGAACCTGGTCGCTTTGAAAGCGGATGGTCTTCACAATCTGACGTGTATCCAGGTCGATCACGTATATATCCGCGCCGAAGGCGTAGAGAACCCGGGCGTTCGTGGGAGAAAAGATCAGTAAATGGACTCCCAGGAAACTTTGCAGTAGCTTTGTGACCTTGTGAGTTGTCCTGTCCACAGCCCAGATTTGCGGCTCTTCCGCATGCACGGAGTCGCGGGCGCGGTCAATGCAAATCACATTGACGAAAATCTTGTCTCCTTGCGGGTTGACTGCCAGCCCAAAGAACTTGACGGTTCGTCCCGGGGAGCTCAGGTCTATGGTATCGATGACCTTCTTGCCTGCTATGTCGATCACTTCTACCAGGCTGCGCCCCTCGGTGATCACAAACAAGAACCTGCCATCAGCGGAAGGAACCATCTCTCTGGGCGCGATACCGTGAGTGGCGATCTGCGCAAACACCTCATCAGTATCCGTCCTCTCCAAAACTACGTTCCTGCCGATGGTGCCTATCGCAACCAGCTCCTGAGGCAGCGGCTCTGCCGCGAACAATGCATTAGGCAGACAGAACTCGGCCACGCAAAGACTGGCGAACGCAAGAACATACGTCGCCTTCTGGCAACAGCGTTTCAGTGAACCAAATAGCGATTGAATCGTCATAGCTCCTGAATTGGCATTCACTCTTCGCAAAAACAAACGCCAGGAGTGGGGCGCCGGGAATTTTGTGCACATTATGTCTTGAAACCGCCTCTCGTAAGACAGTGGGACTCGCGCCCGCTTGTGGGCTTACTTGCCTTTATCTTCCGGAAAAATAAGATCCAATTTCCGCCAGTCGCTGCCCACCGTTCCGTCTTTCTCATTCCAGTCCAGAAAATTGGTGATCTGGTCAGGCACCTGAGCGGGCCATGAGCAGTTGTCATAACAACCGTAAAGATCGGCCTCCATGGGATGGCACAAACCTGTTACCAGTCCGTTTGCTCCGGCTTCCCATCCCGGATTGAAGCTGAGCGTACAGCCCAGGGGCAACTGCTGCATGGCGCGGACGTCACCCGATTGTTCCTCACTGCCGGCTTGCTGCTTGAGCGACTGCCTCTCAATGACCTTGGCTCTTTGGTTCAGGGGTTTGATATGATCCATGGCGTTTACTCATCCCCTCTCTCGAGTCGTTCGAGAAATGCGGGGCTCTTTTCCATGATCTCGACGTAGGCGTGTAGGCCCATGTTGATCCAGGAGCGAATCCACTCGCAGCGGTGAATCGTGGCGTGCCCCAGTGTCCCGTACCGCTTGTATCCTTCGTGGTGGCAGCCCCCCGAGCAGATATTGCGGACCCAACAAACCTGGCAGGGCGGCTTCGCGCTGAGATGTGTCAGGGCCATGAATTCGGCCTGCTTTGCGCGATCAACACCAGTGGCCAGCGTTCCAATCTGGTGCTCATCCGATTCCAGAAACCGGTGGCAGAGATAGAGCTTTCCGGTACTGCCCACCCCTAGCAAACCCAAGCCGGCGCCGCATGGGTAGGCTTTGATTACGCCCTGGTGCAGATCGGCGAGCAGGTTGGTAAGATTTGAGAAACGAGGCCGCTCGCCGCTCGAGACTCCACCCACATATTTTGCCGTCAACTTCTCAAATTCTTCCAAAACCTGCCAGAACTCTTCTGGGGTAAGAGCATAATCGTCGTCATCCGAAGAAGTAACGGGAGCGAAACCTACTTCATCGAATCCCATCTCGGTCAGATGGTCGAAGATCTCGCTGACTGCCGTAACCCCGTGGGTCAGTGTAACCCGGGCAGCCACCGGACGGGTCTTGTGCTCGCGAAGAAGGTTCATGACGCGAGGTTGGATCATGTCGTATGATCCCATCCCGTTCTTGTATGTCCGCCGCAAGTCGTGGAACTTCTTGGGCCCATCGATACTGACGGCTACCCCAACCCGATGGTCCCTCAGGAAATGAATGATCTCCGGCGTGAGATAGGTGGCATTGGTTGTCATTGAGAAGTCGACTCGTTTGCCGATCCGCTCTCCGGCCTGCGTCGCATACGCCACCGTATCTGAAATCAAGCGAAAGTTCATAAGAGGTTCGCCACCGAAAAACACCAGCGTGACCGTAGGATGATCGCCTGAGTTTTGCAAAAGAAAGTCGACGCTCTCCCTTGCCGTCTCCTGGCTCATGAATCGCTTGGGAGCGCCATAATCGCCTTGAGAAGCAAAACAGTATGTGCAACCGAGATTGCAATCATTCGCGACGTTGAGCACCAAGCTGCGCTGAGGGAAGGGCTTGGCAGAAAGCTTCGGCAGCGACGGAACTGTTTGCACCGGTTGGGATCCGTCTTCTGTCAGCAAGACCCCCAGAACATGCAGTTCAGACAGGCCTTGAACAATCGAATGAATCGTATAACGAGGGCGCAAGGCACCCACAACTTCGTGCGCCACAAGCGATCGGCTCTCGACCGTTGCGGCTGTATAAACAGGTTCACCGTCTCTTGCGACACCGGTCAGAAACAAGCCGATAATTTCCGCCGCGAGTTCGCTGATCTCAAAAATGCCCGTCACAGGAATGACAAAGACGTAGTGCTTTCCGCCGAAAGCAAAGGGCCGGATCTCGGCCAGGCGGATCTCGCCCGGCTTTGCCGGAGCCTTCGAGGATTGAATCTCTACCCTTTGAGTATCGGATCGAGCCGGACTCGACCGCGCTTTCGTCGTGCTGATTTGCACCAATCCGGTATGGTTCGATGGATCGATTCGCGTTGGAAGCTCCATGAAGTTCCTTTCCTGTAGCTCTTAAGGCATGTCGTGCTTCATAAAAACAGAGGCGGCCACAAGAAGATAGGCTCGTCCTTGCAGGCTTTGCTTCGCATCCGGTGGTTTGTAACTTGCGATCACCCACACGCTGCCCGTATTGTTAAGAGTTTCGGGTCTTTTTTCATTGGCAGTTTCCACGGCAGGAGTGAATAGACCATTCTGGTCGATCGTTCCTACGAACTGTTTATCATCAGCGAAGTACCTGTAGTAATAGTTTCCGATTTCCCACCTGGCATGGATGGTGCCAATCTCAAAATCGTCTTCGGTGCCCCCTAAGCCGTCCTGGCCATTGCTGTAAGCGACAGCCTCGAATTGTTCAAGTTGCTTTGGGACCTTGACGCCCCCCATTCTCGCCCCGCCGCGTTGTGGCAATACGCGGATATATCCAACGGTGTCATACAAACCAAGAAGCTTCCGTCCAACGGTGCCTCGCAGGTCTACGTCCCGGAGGCCCATCGAAGTCCCAGGCAGAACGGAAACACGGGCAACTACTTGACTACTTGTGTCTTTCAGAATTGAGACAACCTTAATATTGTTGCCCAGATCCAGGTCGCCGGCTTGCAGATTCGTAGGCAGATTGATTCCCAGGATCGTTATGTTCGTCTCGGACGTCGGTATCTTCAGCGCCCTCGGTAAAATCCCGAGGACCTTGGTTGGACCCGTGTCAAGATAGCGCTTTTCCTCGCCACCGATCTCGGGATGCTGTTCCAGAAACCAGCGCCCCTCCAAAATCTTTCTGTCGGGAGAAAGTTCAAACACTTCGCGGATTGGGCTGCCGTTGCTAGACCTTGCGGTCCCGCGCCACGCGGAGCCCCCGTACCAGACTCCAATCCCCTTTCGCTCCTCTTTCTCACCTGTAGCAAACTCCATGCTCGTAACGGTCTGATAAATACCGTCAGCCCCGGGCGTTATGCTCACCTTGCCAAGGTAATCCCCATGGCCGGGCTCGTGCCCCCACACCATCCAACTGCCTTTGGCCAGTGGCTGTCGGCCTCTTTCGCGTTCCCACTCCGGCGTATCGAGCGGAAACCGCTCCGCAAGGTAGTTCAAAGCTTTGTCTGCGGAACCGGGCCACTCAGGAGAATTTAATTCCTCAGGAAAGCTGGCAAGGTGAAAATCCTTCAANNCGGCGATTCTGGCGTAACTATGACAGCGGGTGCAGAGATTTCTTACGTCTTCATTCGGAACGTTTTCCTGAACATTTCGCTGCTTCTCCAACGCATATGCAATGCCCTGGACCTCGGATGACGTGAGCCCCTGGGTGTCGGCCAGATATCCGATGATTTCTCTGGCTTGAGAGGCGGAAGAGGGTATGCCGTTCNNTTCGGCCCATTCTTCTGACCGTGTCCTCCCATCCTTCGGGCGTCTTCCTTTGATAGGAAATGCGGCTCATGCAAAGGTGAGAGTCAACCAGATGGCACGCGCCGCAGGTGCTTCTCACTAACTCGCTCTCTACCGGGATACATTGAGCTAAAAGGTTCTGACAGGCGATAAAAACTAAGCTAAGAAGCACAAATGGAAGGATGACCCTCCATATCTTCATTTCGCCATCTGTGGTCATGGAATGTTCTCGCTTTCGAGGGCGACCCGTAAGAGGCAGACTCGCGGTCTGGTGCCATGTACTCGGCAATGTCACCTGGGACGTCTATTTTGATTGGAAAACCCACTGGATATTCTTGATCTGGCGCGTACGGCCCACGGTGTCACTCCGGCCGATTGGCTCATCGCCGCACAGAGGACAGGCCCTGAAGCATGCCAGCCCGGCCACCTGCCGTTTCAGCCACTGGTTCTCACACTCCAGATCCTTCATCCGCCGCGCCTAGCCCTGCTTCAGGCCGCCATACTCTTTGCGCCATCGATAGTACGCCTCTTCGCTGTGCCGCCTTCGCGGCAGGCTGCAGGGGTCGTCTTTCTGTTTCGCCAGTCCCCCCTTCGATCTGCCGCAACAACTCACAATCTGCTCCTTTCCGGGTACGAAATCCGCCGGGCACTCCAACTGCACAGCCCTTCTATCCCACCTTCCGGCGAGCCGCGCTCTGGATAGCCCCTCAATTCTTGTCACGAATATGGATCGCCAGAGTCTGTTTTAGCCCCCGGTTACAGAGCAATATCAAGATATTTTTAACATATCTAATAGCAAATTTCAGTGGCTATAATTTTTTTGCTTGCTGGCCGTTGTAATTTGCTATAGAAATGGTAGAACTTTCTATCGAGAACATGGGCCCTGGACAGTCGAAGCAAGTTTGCAGCGGGTGAAGGAGGTCCACTTTCGCGACGTAGCGGCAGTGCCGCAAGAAGCTCTTACAGGCGCATGTCCGGCATTGTTGGCCGCTGAATGCATGGTTTGCTACGCGCCTGAATCACGGAAAGGCGCAGGCGGTGCGAGGGGCCCTGCTGGGGCCTGTGGCCACATCCTGCCCGGCTTCCATCTTACGAAGCCATCCTCACGCTTCTATTTTCCTCGATGCCGACTCCGCTGGCCGGCTGGATAACCAGGGTTCGAATACGGCCGTTGGAACGGGCTACTACTGCAAGCGAACGAGAAAGGATGTCGTTTCCTTCCATGAAGATCTCTCCCCTCTTCGGTCTGCTATTGCCAGTTGTTGGGTTCGTTACTCTCAGCCTTGCCGGCTTGGGAGAAGAGTACCGTTCGCTTCCACGTGCTAACACAAAGCAGCTCTATGGATTCATGATTGACGCGGCGCGAACGCCAGAATCAATGGAGTATTACGAACGCCTTGTTGATTTCTGTTCCAAGTGGGGCTACAACACTATCATTTTGCGTCTTACGGACGATCAAGGTTCGGCTCTCAAGTTCCATAGCCACCCCGAATTATTGACTCACCGCAACGCCCTCAGCAGCACAGACATCACTCATTTGGTGCAGTTCGCGGAAGCTCGAGAAATACAGCTCATCCCAGAAGTCGAGTCCTTTGGCCACTCCCGATACATCACCAGTGTGCCACAATACGCCGATCTCGTGGACAAAGACACGATTCCGGAAAAGGGGAGCCCGGATTTTAACGGCCTGATCCCATCCCATCCTCAAACGTTGGGCTTGATGAAAGATTTGTTCCGTGAAACAGCCGCCTTGTTCCCTTCCCCCTTCTTGCACGCCGGATGCGACGAGGTCGATTGGGGCGGATCTGAGTTCTCTCGCAGGGCGTTGAAAACTCATTCTCGAGCCCAGGTGTGGGCCAAATACATAAATTCTTTGGACGAGATCGCCAAGAACCTGGGGAAGGAACTCATTATTTGGGGCGACTATCCGCTTCGGGTAGATCCTGAGGTTTTGCCCCTGCTCAATAAGGACATCATCCTCATGGACTGGAACTATAGCCAAAAGGATCCCAAAGCGCTTGCAGCCATCGCGCACAAAATACTAGGAAATGGCCTGCGGCTTATCGGAGCCCCGGCATTGACGCATTGCGGGTGGGGTGCGCGAGTGGGGAGCGACCAACTACGCAATGTGGACGCATACGAAGAGGCTTACAAGAAACTAGGAGATGTGCGGATCCTCGGGATCGTCGTCACCAATTGGCTGCCAAGCCGGTATATTCAGGATTCGATTTGGGACGAGATAGCCTACGCCGGAGTTTCCATCCGCGACGGAAGCGTTGCTGCAAGGGAGAGCGCCTTTCGGTATTTTGTGGAGAGACACTATGGGGCAGCGTGGAATGACGCCTGGGCGGATGTCTTCAATATCTACTATGCTGTAACCCCATACTGCACGTCTCGCTGCGCCCCACCCTGGGCGTGGCCAAAGCTTCAGGCGCCTTGGCATGATGCGCAAGGGCTTATCTCGGCGGCCGGAGACGCCGCCGCGAACCCTCCTCCTTTCCAACAAATCTTGAAGGAGCTAGATCGTCTCAAACCATCAGTCAGCCGAAATACTGAAGACTTCAATGCCTTTCGCCTCAGTGTGGAATATATGTCGCAGTTGTTCTGGCGAAACTCGACCATTCTCGGCGAAGTGGACAAAAAGATCATCAATAACCAATCAGCTACAGCAACCATCCGTACTATCGCCCAGCGAGATCACAAACTATTGCAAGCACTCAGTGCCAGCTGGGATAGTGGCCGTCCAAGTAACTCGGAAGTTAAGTCCACGATGGTATTTCCCGCAGCTGAAGATCAATTGTTGTTTCGCCTTTCGGAGGCTGCAGCATATTCAACCGCCCTGGCCAAGGATCCCGACCGCTTTTTGGCAATCCTGGAACTAGCAAAGCATACCGCTCGCCCGAGTGCAAGCGCGCAATACACAGTATTTCGGAAGTAAGAACCTGACTCAATGAAGCATGATGTATTGCTTTAAGAACAAGGAATCAGCATGCGTGACTAACACTTTAAGCTGGAGGCGAGATGAGACAAATTAATGAAGAGGCCCGTGGTTCAGAAATCCCCGGAAGCTCATGGCGTCTGTTCTCTTGGCCATGCTTTTCGATCCTATTCAGTATCTTGCTGACTGCTGGCTTGCTTGCAACCGAAGGAGTCGCTCAGACAGTCTCCTCAACGCTTCGAGGCACAATAACGGATGCCTCGGGCGCCAACATCCCCGGAGCCAAGATCACTTTGTCCGAGCCGTCTACCGGGCGGGTGGTCCGGCAAGCCACGTCCTCTTCGGCCGGCGACTATGAATTCGACGAGCTGCAGCCAAGCACCTACGTGCTCCGCTGCGACGCCACAGGCTTTAAATCTTTCGAGGCACAGGATATCGTGCTCGATCCCGGGCAGATTCGCCGCGTGGATCCCATCCTGACTATCGGCCAGACCAGTACGACGGTCACTGTCTCGGCTGGCGCCGCTGTGATCAATACCGAGTCGTCTACGATGTCTGAGACCTTTAGCCAGGCCCAGCAGGAGAAGGCGCCATTGGTCAGCACTTTTCCGGACGCGTACATATTGCTGACGCTGTCGCCCGGAGTGCAGGGAGGCAACGGAGACTATCCCGTGATAAACGGGCAGCAGCAAACTCAGCAAGCTCAGGGCTTCGACGGCATTCCTGATGATTTATATGGCCAACAGTCGAATAACTCTAATTTCTTTGAACAAAGCTCAGCCACGACCTTCAATGCTCCCGCCGAAAGCGCGGTGCCGGCCGATATCGAATTAGTGACTCACCGGGGCACCAATACTCTGCATGGCACTGCGAGTTACCAGATTTATGATTCCGTTCTTAACGCCTCCGAGTATTTTCCTCCGCCGAAGACGCCTTATATATTGCACGAATGGAACATCGCCGCGGGCGGTCCGATCTTGAAAAACCGGGCTTTCCTCTACGCGCAATGGTTTGCGCAATCGATTCCCCTTGGTACGCCCTACCTCATCAGCGTTCCTACGCCCGCCTACCGTGCAGGGGTGTTTTCGCAAACCATCACTGACCCGCTCACCGGCCTGCCTTTTCCCAACAACACCATCCCTGCCGATCGTATGAGCCCTGTATCTCTGGCCATCCAGAACCAATTCTATCCGGTCCCGACGGGCTCCTATGCCAACCTGCCACCGGTCAACAACTATCCCTTTGTGTTTCCTTACAACAACGATTTATACAAGGGAAACTGGCCCTTGGGGCGCATCGATTACAACGTCTCCCAGAAGAATTCGATGTTTGTGCGCTGGCTGCTGCGGGATACTCCCTATGTGCTCAATGACGGAGTTCCGGCTGCGATCTGGACGCGCGTGCGCAGAGAGCAGCAGTGGGCCGCGGGCGATACCCACATTTTTTCCGCCCATCTCGACAACAACTTCAGATTTGGCCTGGGCCTTGACTACATGGCCGATGGTGGGAAGCAAAGAGGCGTGACGCCGCCGAATGGCGCTGACGCGATTGCCAACATAGGTTTACAGGGCTCCAACCCAAGCAACTCAACCGGTCAAGGACTTCCTTCGATTTCTATCAGCGGATTGCAGCAAATCGCGGACGTTCCTGGCGGGGTGAAGTTCAACGATACAAACATTACTGCATTAGACTCCGCCGACTGGCAGATTGGCCGCCACGTATGGAAGGTCGGCTTTATTTACCAGCGCTATGGAACCAGTTATGGCTTCGTCAATGATTATGGCACGTTTAACTTCGGCGGATCGGTTACAGGAAATGCGTACGCCGATTTCCTGCTGGGCATTCCGCAGTCGAGCGCGCGTACCAATCCCTTGCCAGATCGTCACCAATACGTCAGCAACTGGGGCGTTTTCGCTCAAGACAATTTCCAGATAAGCACGAAGCTTACCATCAACTATGGGCTCCGCTACGACTACTACGGAACTCCGCATGCCCCTGACAACCGGATGTACAACTGGGATCCGGCCACGGGCGACGTGATCGTCAATCCCGCCGGGATCGTCGACATCAGCCCACTTTATCCCTCGTCCATAACCGTCGTCCCCGGCTCTGCGCAGGCGATCAGCGACAAGACCAACTTCGCGCCGCGTCTGGGGGGCGCCTACCGACTCAGCAAGAACTCCGTGATTCGCGGCGGGTACGGAATTTATACCGCTCGCCTCGATGCGGGGTTCATCTTGTCGCCCGGCAACTTGATCTCGTCCGTCGGAGCCAACGGCTACGGCACCTATAACCCTTTCCAGCTTATCAATCCTCAACTCGGCTCAACCGGGCCATTCTCTATTACCCAAACCTATCTGAATGTCATCACCACCGGCGCTCCGCCGCTGCTGCAATTTCCCAATCCCTACCCCTCAAGCACCTCGCTGGCTGCTATTCCCAGCCAGACGGTCTATGGGTATCCCAAGCAGTCGAGCCTGGGAATGATCCAGCAGTTCAACGGCACATACGAGCGGGAGATCGATAAGATTGGTCTGCGCGCCTCCTACTTGGGATCCCGAAGTTCCGGCCTGAACTATGTCGTGAACATCGACCTGCCTCATCCGAGCGCCACCCCGTTTACGCAGGCCCTATTACCTTACCCGCAGTTCTATCAGGCTTATTACACGTACTACAATGGGGGCGCGAAATACGATGCACTTCAGTTTGAGGCCCTACGGCGCGCGGGTGGCTTGACCTTCGATGCGAGCTACAGCCTTCAACGGAGCATCGCCAATTACTTGAATACCCAGAACCCGTATAACGTGCTCAGCAACTGGGCCAACGATTTCGTGACCATGCGTCACTACGCAGTAATCAGCGGATCGTGGAATCTGCCTTTCGGAAAAGACCAACGGTATTTATCGAATGCTACCGGGCTTGTAAAGAACGCTACGACAGGCTGGGTGCTTACCTCGATCAACTACATGGGCTCGGGGGAGTGGTATTCACCCTCATTTACTGGCGCAGATCCGTCGAACACGGGAACATTCGGCGGCCTGCCCGATAAAGTTGGTAACCCCCATTCCTTTCCCGGCGGGAAACAACCCCTGGATGCGTTCAACGTTGCCGCATTTGCCGTTCCCCAGAATGGCACTTTCGGTAACGCCCAGGTCAACAGTTTGGAGAGTCAGCATTTGTACCTGATGCACGTCGGGATTCTAAAAGCGACTCCCATTACGGATCGGATCACTTTTGACTTTCAATGCCAGATATCGAATCTCCTCAATCATCCGGAATTTACCATACCGAGCGGGATTATCTCAGTGCCGGGAGGTAACCAATATACTTCTCAGCTCGGCACTTTCAACTCACTCGAACGTGGACAGCCACGACAGATCTCATTCAGGGGAGCGTTCAGATTTTAGAACGTCCAGCTTTCTGACCTTCACGATTTTGTCCTTTTGGTAGCTGTAGACCATGTGCCCCCGGTCTCAGAATCGAGGCTGGGAGCACATGGTCTGTGGATACAACAACAAACGGTCACCGGACGAGAGCATTTTTCCTGCAGGTGTAGGATTTGGCGTCAGCTACGGATGCGAGGAACGGGAAGCGATGAACGGCATGGGAAGGAAGCGAGGTGTACCGAAAAGCAAAATTGTAACGACGGTTCTTGTCCTCGTGGGACTAGCGCCTGTCACTTTACGGGTTCACGGTCAGTCGGAAGCGGTGAGCTTTGCGCGCCAGGGGGATACCATTCAGGTTGCGATTGGAGGTAAGCCTTTCACCACCTACAATTTTGATCTCAAGACGGCGAAGGCCTATCTCCAGCCTCTACGGAACGCGAGTGGCGTGATCGTCACGCGGGGCTTTCCAATCGGGGATACGATTCCCGCCGGGCACGAGCATGATCGCAGCCTGGAGCCCCACCAGCGTGCCATGTATTTCGCGCATGGGGACATTAACGGCTTTAACTTCTGGAGTGAGGAAGTATTTTCGAAATATTACGGCCACGGATACCATTCAGCATTCGGGCGAATGGTCTTCCGCAAGATTGAGGGAGTCCGCAGCGGCCGGTTTTTCGGTACCATTCGCGCTACGTTTGATCTTGAGGGTCCGGATCGTATACCGTTTGCCGAGGAAGTTCAACAGTTCACGTTCAGCGGCGACAGTAACTCACGCGCGATCGACTGTGAGTTTATCGTTCGTGCCCGTCAAGGACCAGTCAAGTTTGGCGATACGAAAGAGGGCGTTTTCGCCCTTCGTCTCGCTCCCGAACTGGATGCGCCCACCGGAACCATGGTCAGTTCGGAGGGCGGCGAAGGTGAAGCACAGATATGGGGTAAGCGCGCCAACTGGGTGGACGTTGACGGCGTCATCGATGGGCAGGCGCTCGGCGTCGCTATCTTCGATAGCCCGAAAAGCTTTCGTCATCCCACCTATTGGCACGCTCGCGGCTATGGCTTGTTCGCTGCGAATCCCTTTGGCCTTAGAGACTTCTTTCACGATACTCACCAGGATGGCAGTTATACGATTCCCGCGGGGAGGTCGATTCAGTTTCGATATCGTGTATTCATTCATGACGGTAACTACAAGCAGGCGCATGTGGCAGAACGATACAGTGAGTACGCCGCGAACGAGTAACGTGCAGCGGAAGGTCAGGCGTGCTCCTAAAAGGCGGACGGTGATACGGACATGGACGAGAGCAGGAGAGAGTTTCTGAAGACGGGGACAAAAGCGGTCGCCGTGGTGGCAGCAGCCGAGCGCCTCCGGGCATGGGACACGCCGCGGACTGTTCTGGGCGCTAACGACCGGGTACGGGTGGCGATCATTGGACTGCGTGGCCGAGGCGAGGACCACATTCGTGGATATGGAGCGCTGTCAAATGTTGAAATCGCGGCACTCTGCGATATCGATGACAACGTAATGCGGAAGCGCCTTCCAGAGGTTCAGAAGATGGGGTTTCAGCCCAAGACTTATACCGATATTCGCAAGTTGCTCGACGACAAGTCAATCGATGCCGTTTCGATCGCGACACCCAACCACTGGCATACGCTCATGGCCATTTGGGCGTGCCAGGCCGGCAAAGACGTCTATGTAGAGAAACCATGTTCTCATAATTTATGGGAAGGCGGGCAGCTGGTGCGTGCGGCGGCGAAATATAACCGGATCGTACAACATGGAACGCAGAGCCGTTCCAACGCCGCGTCGATGCAGGCCATGAAGGAGATGCACGCCGGCCTTCTCGGGGATGTTTATTTGTCCCGCGGCCTTTGTTTCAAGTGGCGAGACACGATTGGCCACACGCCTGTATCGCCTGTTCCCGAGGGAGTCGATTACGATCTTTGGACCGGGCCCGCTCCCTTCCTGTCGTTTACAAAGAATCATTTCCATTACAACTGGCATTGGTTCTGGGACTATGGCAACGGCGATCTTGGCAACCAAGGTATCCATCAGTTAGATATCGCGCGGTGGGGGCTGGGTCTGGGCTTCCCCAATAAAATCTCGGCGGTGGGAGGGCACTTCATGTTCGATGATGACCAGCAGACTCCCAACACGCTGAACTGTGCCTTCCAATATGATCGCCCCAATGGGAAACGCACGATGCTGGAGTTTGAAGTTCGCCATTGGATAACGAACCACGAGGCCGGGATTGGAGCCCGCGCCGATACCGCCAAACCATCGAGCGAAACCGCTCAGGGAAGCCTCGGCCCGCTGGAGGGAAATTACAACACGGTGGGGAATATTTTCTACGGACCGAAGGGGTACCTGGCCATCAACAACGCCTCCGGTTACCAGAGCTGGATGGGAAGAGAGCAGCAACCCGGCCCATCTGCACCTGAGACTCCCGAAGACCACTTTGCGAACTTTATTGCCTGCGTGATCAGCCGCAAAAAGGAAGACCTCAGAGCACCCATCGAGGAAGGTCACTTCTCCGCTGGATTGGCACACCTGGCAAACGCCTCCTACCGGTTGGGGCGAACGCTGAATTTCGATCCTGAGACCCAGCTGGTAAAGAATGACGATGAGGCGAACCGCCTGTTGTGCGACGAGGCCCGGGGATATCGTCCCCCGTTTGTGGTACCGAAACAGGTCTGATACGGGTCCCCAAAGGTACCTGGAGCAGGTTTCACCCGCCCGAAAGGATCGATTCGTGACCGGACGAGATCCGCCGCCAAAGCCGGGCTGGCATTTGTGTGAAGACGATGGTTCCAATTCGGCTGCTCGTCAGATGTGCGAACATGCCAAGGGGTTGAGGTGTGCGTGAGTCTTTCTCGTCGTGACGTTCTATGGCAGCTACTTTTTGTTTCTCTGGCTTCCCGCGCCGCTCTAAGCGCAGCTTCCGCGGTACCGAGCCTCTCATTTCCTCGGCAGCCGCGCGACCGGCTCGCCGTCACTTCGTGGCCTTTTCGAAACTACATTAATACTCCAGGAAACAAGGCCTTCGATCGCGGCAAGCTGGGCTTCGACCTGAAGGAATTTCCGTCGGTGGTCGCTCGGCGATTCGGAGTTCACAACATCAACCCCTTGTCGGCACACTTTGCCTCAACCGACCAGGCCTACCTCGCGACCTTCCGCGAAGCGGTGGAGAAGGCCGGTTCTCACGTCGTTGACCTCGGGTTGAGCGGCGGGAGATTCTATGACACCGACGCCTCGAAGCGACAGGCCGGAGTGGACTATGGCCGTCAATGGATCGATATCGCGGTTCTGGTCGGCTCTCCGAGCGTCCGCCAGCACGTTGCCGGAGATCTCGGAGCCAAGCCCGATGTCGCGCTCGCCGCCGAGAGTCTTGGCCAAGTCGCCGAATACGGTTCGAAGCGAAGTATAGTCGTCAATCTCGAAAATGACAACGCGGTCTCCGAAGACCCATTTTTCCTCACCGCGGTTATTGAAGAGGTGAATAGCCCTTATCTGCGGGCTCTACCGGATTTCGGCAATTCGCTGCTCGGGCACGATGCCGAGTTCAACCGTAAAGCCGTCGCCGCCATGCTTTCCCACGCTTTTAACATGTGTCACGTCAAGGATACCCTCAAGGACAAGGAAGGTCAGGTCCACGAAATCGATCTCAAAACCATGTTCCAAATGGCCAGGCACGCCGGTTATCCCGGCTATTTCTCGATGGAGTACGATATCGCCGAAGGCGATCCGTTTCCGGGCACCGAACGCCTGATCGCCAAGACACTGAATTATCTGACCTGACAATCTCATCTTAGCCGCGGTCGCATGTCTGAACCGACCGCGAGCTTTGAACGGATTTCACCACCGTGGATCGCCAAATCCCCAAGAACCACTCGCAGCGAGTGCTGCGGCTCAGACCTCCGCCGATTACGGAAACTCAGCAAATTTTCTAGCAGGCTTGTGTAAAAATTGGGACACAAATCATGTGTCTGCAATCGACGCTGGATACTGTCTTGGATACGTCAGCGGAGTGGCCAGCTCAGTTGATGACTGCGAAGGAGAGCATGTCACAAAAGCACAGGAACTAAAGGTCTTTCAAAAATATATAGAGGACCATCCAGATATGGGGCGAACTCCTCGGTAAAGGAAAAATCGAGATGGTAGGCTTCCCGGTTTTAGGTGGCGGCAAGCCGGTGACGCTCGGAGGGGGGCATTATTTACCAGCAGTCCCCCGAAGAAGAAGCCTTCAACCGCTGGCAACACGGGGAGTTTCTCGAAGTCGAGAGAGGTAACGCCAAGAGATGGCGCCGGGAACTGGAATCCATCGATCTGAAAGCCATGGCCGCAAGTTTTAAGGGAATACGGTCGATCATCACTGCCTTCTGGTTCCTTAAGTTTCAAGAAATTGATGTATCGACCGATCAAGCGGCTTGTGAAATTTCTCAGCGTCGCGTGATCCTGGCGGGTGCCTTCATACGGCTGCTCAAAAGAGAAAGCTGCGAAGTACAAGACGTCGTCGAAAATCTTTG
>PLZN01000273.1 GCA_003152195.1 Acidobacteriaceae bacterium | reverse complement strand
CTGCGCTTCGGTCGGGATGACAAATCGTAGATTGGTACCGGGCCTTCTGATTTGTCTAGCGGACGGGGTGATCCGTGTCCTTTTGCCACAATCGCTAACCTTTGTCATCCCGACCGGAGGGCAGCGTAGTGGAGCGACTGCAGTTTCTTTCTCGGCTCAGCTAGAGCTACCCGGCAGGCAAGAACAAAACTGGTTACACGGATCTTGGCAATGCAGCCTAACATGCGTGGCTGCGCGATGGTAGCATCACGCTCAAGCAATGTTCCTGAGCGCAATTGACTTCTACGAGCCGGTCCGCAGCTTTCACTTCAATGAGCTGGAGCAGATGCTGCTTGCCGGTGGTGTGGGCAAACGGCTGCTCGTGGCCTGCGTGTTGGGCGGCGCCATCGGGATGGAGCGCGAGTATCACAGGAAGTCGCTTGGGCTGCGCACCAACATGCTGATCTGCTGCGGCTGCGCCATGTTTACCTTTCTCTCCGCGGTTCTGGCGGGCGATAACAATCCGGACAAGGGACGCGTGGCCGCGAACATCGTGCAGGGCATCGGCTTTCTGGGAGCCGGTCTTATTCTGCACAACCGCTATCGCGTCAGCGGACTGACCAACGCCGCGACGGTATTTGTGGTCGCCAGCATCGGCATGGCCTGCGGTGCGGGGCTCTATGCTCCGGCGGCGTTGGCCACCGGCATCGTGCTCGTCGCTCTCACCATTATCGGGATGCTGGAGACGCGGTTCAACATCAAGATGTTCTCCTTGGTCTATGAAGTCCGGGGCGAAGACGGCAATGCCATCCAGGTTGCCGCTCTCACGGCTCTCGACCATCAGGGAAAGCGCCTGGTGGAGCCGGAACGGGATGTCATCGCTCAAATCCAGCGCTTCAGTTTTTCCGTACTGGGCACGCTAGGCCAGCACAAGGTCCTAATGGCGGCCCTGCGTGCGTCGCCAGTCGTGAGCCAGTTGCACACTTATCACGACGCGGAGGACGAGTGATCCCGTTTGTGAAGGCGCATGCCTGCGGAAATGATTTTCTGGTCGTCCAGGAAAATCTCGCCGGGATCGAGCCCAGGGACGAACTGACGCGGAGGCTCTGCCATCGTAATCATGGCATAGGAGCCGACGGCGTGGAGTTTCTCACCTGGGGGGCGGAACGCAAGGGCAAGATCCGCCTGCACAATGCCGACGGCTCCATCGCCGAAATCTCCGGCAATGGGACTCGCTGTGTAGCCGCCTGGATTGGCTACGAAACAAAAGCCGGCCCAGGCGACGAAATCATGCTCGAAACCGACGCCGGCCTGCGAACTTGCCGCATCGTCGCCCGCGACGGGCCCGGCTTCCGCATTGCCTCCGCGATGGGCGTCCCGGAGCTGCAAACGCGAAGCTTGCATCTGGCCGGAGGGGAGCGGATCGAAGGAGCGGTGGTGTCGACCGGCAACCCTCACTTCGTCATCTTCGTCGACCAGCCGGACTTTAGCGTGAACGGCTACGCCTGGGAGGCGATAGGGGAGGAGATTTGCAGCCACCCGCAGTTTCCTGAACAGACGAACGTGGAATTTGTGCGCATGGGCGGCGCCGATAGGATTGAAGACGAGATCGAGATACGCATCTACGAGCGCGGCGTGGGTCCCACTTCCTCTTCCGGCACCGGCACTTGCGCCACCGGGAGCGCGGCCATTGCCCTGCGCGGAGCCGCCCCCGTGCTGCGTGTGATCGCTCCCGGAGGGCCGCAAACCGTGGAGTGGCATGGGCCCGGTTCCGAGATTCTGTTGACCGGACCAGCCGAGCTTGTCTGCTTTGGGGAGGCATGGTGAAGCGTAGAGGGGATTTGCCTGCTTGACGATGAAAGTTCCTGGGCCGGAAGTTCGCAACCTGACCATTCCCGCCGTACGCCGCGGGACACGAGTGACCGTTATTTCCCCGGCTAGCTATCCGCAGCCAGAGAAGCTGGCGCGAGGGGTCGAGGCGCTGGGCCATCTGGGCTTTCTACCTTTCGTGGGCCGGCAAGCGCTCAGCAAGGCGCATCACTATTTTGCCGGCACCGCGCGGGCCAGGCTTGAGGATCTGCATGCCGCCTTCCTCGACCCCGCCACCGCCGCGGTATTTTGTACCCGTGGCGGTTACGGTTCGAACTATTTACTTGGCAGCCTCGACCTGGGGCTGGTTCGGGAGCATCCCAAGCCGTTGATCGCCTATTCCGACATGACGTGTATGCAGACCTGGCTCCTGGATCGGCTGGGCCTCATATCGTTCCATGGGCCCATGATTGCCGCTGATTTTTCCGCGCCTGATGGAGTCGATGAAGCCAGCCTGCTGGCGGCGCTGGGCGGTGAGCGCTGGGTTGTGGGTGCGGATTCGGGCCTGCGTACGCTCCAGCCGGGAAGAGCTTCCGGAATTTTCTATGGAGGCTGCCTCACCATGCTGGTGGCATCGCTGGGCACTCCGTATGCGCCGCGGACGGAAGGCAAGCTGCTCTTCTTGGAAGACCGCGACGTGAAGCCCTATCAACTGGATCGATTACTGCGGCAGATGATTCTTGCCGGAAAATTCGAAGGGGTCACCGGGGTTGTTTTTGGAGAGATGCTCGACTGCGTGGCTCCCGGGCAGAAGCCGGATCTGCTGGATGAGGTCATCTTGCGAGTGCTGGATTGGTTTGAAGGACCGATAGCCATCGGTCTCCGCTCCGGCCACGTCTCGCGGCGGAACGTGACCCTCGCCTTCGGCATCGAAGCGGAGTTGCATCTGGGGCGCATACCGGTATTGAGTTTTCTGGAGCGGGCAACTGAAAAATAATTCTATGCAACAAGAGAAGCATATTCACCTGATCGGGATCTGCGGCTCGGCAATGGCGTCGCTTGCCGGCATGCTGCAAACGCGAAACTATCGCGTGACGGGCTCGGACGCCGCGGCCTATCCACCTATGTCTGACCTGCTCAAGGCCCTGGGTATCGCTATCAAGGAGCCCTATGCCGAAGCCAACCTCTCACCTCGTCCTGATCTGGTGATCGTCGGCAACGCCATTTCCCGCGGGAATGTGGAACTGGAGTACGTACTTGATCAGCGCATATCCTTTCGTTCCCTCGCCGAGACCATCCAGCACGAGTTTCTTCTCGGAAGGGAGTCGATCGTGGTCGCCGGAACGCATGGGAAAACGACCACCACCAGCATGCTGGCCTGGATCTATGAAGTTGCTTCGCGGGTGCAGGCGGAGGTCGCGCCATCCTTCCTGATCGGCGGCATCGCGGAAAACTTCGGCACCAGTTTTCGCGTCCGCGAGGGCAAGCCGTTCATTCTCGAAGGAGACGAATACGATACCGCTTTCTTCGATAAAGGGCCGAAGTTCATGCACTACTTTCCGGATGCGCTGATCCTGACCCATGTGGAGTTCGATCACGCCGATATCTACGACAACCTCGATGCCGTGAAGACCGCTTTCCGGCGGCTGGTCAATCTGGTTCCGCGGCGTGGCCGGCTGGTTGCTTTCGACGGCAGCTCCAATGTGGATGAATGCGTGGCCCGCGCCTTCTGTTCCGTCGAGCGCTACGGGTTCAAATCTGGTTCGCATTGGCGGCTTCAGGATTTAACTCACAGCGGTGGCAACTCGAGCTGGAAGATTTTCCGTTCCGGCAAGGAGTGGCTGCAGGTATCCCTGCCGCTGGCCGGGGAGCACAATGCGCTCAACGCAACCGCGGCGGCGGCACTCGCCGCGGGGCAGGGAATCGATCCCGCTTCGATCGTCGAGGCCCTCTCCACCTTCCGCAGCGTGAAGCGCAGGCTGGAGGTACGCGCCGTCGCCGCCGGGGTCACGATCATCGATGATTTTGCCCACCACCCAACCGCGATTCGGGAAACCTTGAAGGCTCTGCGCGCCGCCTACCCGGGCCAAAGGCTTTGGGCCGTGCTCGAGCCACGGTCGAACACGCTGCGCAGAAATGTCTTTGAGCGCGAGCTGGTAGAGAGCCTGTCTCTGGCGGACGGTATCGTCGTGGCCGGAGTCTTCAAGCAGGAGAGCATTCCTGAGCCGGAGAGAATGCATCCCGAAAAGGTGGTGGCTGCGCTGGCGCGCGCCGGCCACGATGCCATCTTTTATGCCACCGCGGACGCAATCGTGCAGGGGCTCACACCGCGGCTCAAGCCGGGCGATGTGGTGGCGATTCTCTCCAACGGCGGCTTCGATGGGATTTATGAGAAACTGCCCAAGTATCTGACCACACCACAATGATTGTGAAAAATAACTGATGCTCAGTTCTCTCACCATCGTTCTGACGTATGTGGTTCTTGCTCTGCCTGCGGCCGCTATCGGCATCCCCTGGGCCTGGTTGACCGGAAACATCGGCCTGCTTTACCGCTGGTCCATGTGGATCTTGAATACCGGCGTGCGCTTGGCGCGCATTCGAGTCCAGGTGGCGGGCCGCGAGCATGTTCCCACGCGGCCTTGTATTTTCATGGCCAACCACGTTTCGAATCTTGATCCGCCCATCCTGCTCCCGATGCTTCCGTTCCGCACGGCTTTTTTTATCAAGCGCTCGCTGATCAAGATTCCCATTTTGGGGCTGGGCATGCGTCTTGCGGGTTTCATTCCGGTGGACCGCGACGGGCGGGCGGAGTCTGCGCGTGAAAGCGTTCAAGTGGCCAACAGGGTGTTGGCTTCCGGCGTCAACATCTCTACCTTTCCCGAGGGCACGCGCTCGCGTACCGGCAGATTGCTGCCTTTCAAAAAAGGGCCCTTTTTTCTCGCCATGGAATCGGGCGCACCAGTCATCCCCATCTCCATCTGGGGATCGGAACACATGATGACCAAGGGCAGCCTGCTCATCAAGCCCGGCATCGCACACCTGACGTTTCATCCGGCGGTTTACCCGGAGCAATTCGCCACCCGCGAACAGCTCACATCCGCTGTTCGCGCGGCCATTACCTCCGGGTTGCCGCAATGGATGTGGGGAGACGAAGCGGAACAAGCAGGCCAAGCCTAGGGCAGCGAAAGTTCGGGCCCACGAGGGGCACCATGGATCCGGCTTCAAGTAGGTTGGGAAAAGAAACTGCAGATCCCCTCCACTGCGCTCCGGTCGAAAAACATTTCCAGTAAAGGTCGGCTGAACCGCAGGTCCCTCCACTGCG
>PLZN01000463.1 GCA_003152195.1 Acidobacteriaceae bacterium | reverse complement strand
TCTCCTGGTTGCGGATGCGCGAGCGCTCGGCAAACTTCAGGTTCTCTACCGGGCGGCCGTTCAGCTCGTACTTGCCCGCGGTCGGCGTGTCCAGCAGGCCGATGATCGAGAGCAGAGTTGACTTTCCGCAACCGGAAGGGCCGGACATGGCAACGTATTCCCCCCGGTCGATGGATAGGTGTACACCGGCGAGCGCATGCGTCTCGATCTCCTCGGTGTAGAAAATTTTCGTCATTCCTTCGATCTGTATCAGTGGCTGCATGCTCTCTCGCTCCTGTGTGTCTTTAATTTGGCTTGGTAATAGTTGCCTAATCTAAACGAATTCGGTCTGTCGTATCCCATCGCGACATGTCGCTCAAAATCACCGTGTCCCCTTCGTGCAGCCCTTCCAGCACCTGGATTGCGTTTACCGAAGCGCGGCCCACTTTGACCGGAACCCGGACGGCTCCTTTGCCTTGCTGATCCAACTTGAAGAGGCTAATGGTGCTATTCTCGTTGCCGAAGGCGGGCCGGCCTACGTAAAGAACATCCTTCAGCCGCTCCAGGTCGATGGTGCCGTCCACGCTGAGGTCAGGGCGTGCCCCCTCGGGCAGAGCGCCAACCAGCTTAACGTCCACGGTGACGGTTCCGTTCTGTACCGCGGGATCGATCCTCGAGACAATCCCATCGGCGAGACCATTGTGCGTGTCGACGGAGGCAGGTTGGCCGATTTCAATGTCGCGCGCCTGCGTCTCAGCGATCTTCAACTGCGCCTTCAGCTGATTCCGCACCACCACCTGGGCTAGCATCGTGCCCATGGTCACATGCTGGCCAACGGCAAGTGGCATGTCGGTCAGCACTCCAGCAATCCCCGCGCGCACCTTGAGCGCGTCCAGCTGTTGCTTCTTCAGCTCATAAATGGCCTCCGCCTGTGCCACCTTGGCCTGCTGTACGGCAAGCTGAGATTCGACGGCCTTCTCGTTGATTTCTACCGTCTGCTCCTGGAGCTTGTTACGCGTGCTCAATTGATCCGCCGTGCCTTGAGAGCCGCTGTAGGCAAGACCGGAAATCACGCCAAGGCTGTAAAGCGACTTGTCGATCTGCGCCTGCCGCTGTGCCTGCTTATAGTCCGCGTTTACGGTTGCAGCGGTAGACTTTTGCGCCATCAGATCGCTTTGCACTTTCACCTGCACGTTGCTGAGGTCCGCGCGCGCCGATTTGAGCGAAAGCTCGGCATCGAGCGCCTCCTGGCTAAGCTGCGGATCGCTCAGTTCGAGAAGGATGGTATCGGCCTTCACATCAGACCCCGGGAGGGTAAGGATGCGTACCACCGTTGCCTCGCTTTGCGCCGGTATCTGGCGGATCGCATCCTCGCGGGGCACCAGGGTTCCAAGTCCGCGGACCTGGCGTACCATCGGTCCGCGTTTGACCATGTCGGTCCAGACCACGGAACGGTCCACAGTAGGCGCGGCTGGCTTCAACCGCATCACGAGAAAAGTGATGCCTGCGAGAAGCACGACGCCAATCGCTATTGTCAGCGCCTGACGGCGCCGCTTCTTTGCTTTCAGGTCTGGGCGAGAGATATCCATTGCTACCTTCTGAAGCATGCCGGTGACCAAAGCCAGTCTGCAGTGGTTTTACGCGGATTTTGCGTCTTTGCCATCATTCATCCCTACGCAAAGAGCAGTCCGTTTGTTCAATTTTGACCTCCACTGTCCACTTCCGGACAGCGGCAGGATTGAGGGAAAGCCGATTTACAGCCCTACTCTGCCCTCAGTATCTCCGCCGGCTCGATGCGAATGATTCTTAGCGTTGGCAAGAAGCTAGCCGCAACAGCGATGAGCGCCAGGACGAGCAAGACGGCAAGCAGCGTGACTGGGTCATAGGCCTTGACTCCGTAAAGCTGGCTGGAGAGCACGCGTAGCGTGGCAAAGGAGATCGCGATGCCGGCCAAAAGTCCAGCGCCTGCGGCAACGATCCCGGACGAACCGATATGCAACATGGCTTCTTCGACCGTTGAGCCGAGCGCGAGCCGGATGCCGATTTCACGAGTACGCTGAACGACAAGCTGGGAGACGAGCGAGTAGATGCCGATGGCGGAGAGGATAAGAGCGAGAGACCCCAGCGTCGTCAGCAGCAGGACTTGCACGCGCTGCATCTGCAACTGCTGATTGAGAATGTCCTGCATGGAATAGAAGCCGGAGAAGGGCAGGTCCGGGTCCACTTCGGCCAGAGCGCCCTGCATGGACGCGGTCAGTCCCTGAATCGTCCCACTGCTGCGGACGATCCAGGAAGGCTGGAACCAGATGTGGGCGACGTTCACCAGGGCCTGTGATATTTGAGTTGCGGGCAGGTAAAAAACCGGCTCATGGGAGATTGGCGAATCCGGATGCTCGCCTGGACGTTTCGCTACGCTGGAAACAACACCGACGATGGTAAAGGCCGTGTTGCCGGAATCGCCTGGCGTGAAGTGACGGCCAACGGGCGATGCTTCGCCGTAGAACTGCCGGGCGAAGTCGGCATTGACCATGGCAACCGGCTGCGAGCTTTGCGTGTCGCTGTCTGCGAATGCGCGTCCCGAAAGGATGGGAATGCGCAGAGTTGCAAAATAACCCGGCGTTACATAGGCGAGGCTGGATCCGTCCCGTCTTCCTGCTTGCTTGCCGTCCTTGATGACGATGGGCTCGTTCAGACCGCGCTCATAGGGGATGCTCAAGCCTACAGCGGCATCTTGCACACCTGGGATCTGGCGCATGACGGCAACGCTCTTTTTGAGCAATGTCTGGAATGCGGCTGCATCGTGGTAGCGGGCATCGTCCAGCGAGGCCTTGGCAACCATAACGTTGGTTGCATCGAAGCCGGGCGGCAGGGTTTCCAGGTGAATGAGGGTTCGCACCAGCAGTCCGGCGGCAGCTAACAAAACAACCGTGAGCGCCACCTCCGCGCCGATGAGCCATTGACGGGTGCGGATGGATGCGCCCGATACAGCCGGGCTGCCGGCAGCGAGTGCTGAGCGCAGATCGACGCCACGGCCCCTCAGCGCAGGCAACGCGCCGAAAAGCAGGCTGGTGATGAGAGAGGTCCCGAAGGTGAAGGCGAGCACGCGCCCGCTCAGAGAGAAGCCTCCCATGGGAATCATCCAGGCAGGCAGAAAGCCGCGCAGCCCATCAAGCAGGAGCAAAGCAAGAAACAAGCCGGTTGCCGCTCCTGCAAGGGCGAGCGCGAGGTTCTCCGTCCACAGTTGGCGGAGGACATCAAAGCGCGTGGCTCCCAGCGCCATACGAGTGGCGATTTCCGGGGCGCGGCGCGAGACGCGGACAAGGGTTAACCCGGCGAGATTGGCGCAGGCAATCAGCAGGATGAAGCTGACGGCGAGCATAAGAGCCACCAATTCGTCGTGCACTTCCTGGGCAAGTTCCTGCTGCAGCGGACGGGCGTAGATCCATGCGCGGCCATGGTATTTGGTTTCAATTTCGGAGAAATACGGCAGACGAACGTGTCCCAGTTGTGCGTTGACCTGTTGCCAGGTAGCTCCGGACTTGAGCCGGACCAGGATGCCGCAGTTATTGCCCCCACATTCTCCGCTCGTAGCCGGTTGCAATGGCGTAAACAGATCGGCAGTGCTCGGAGTAACGGCGCCTTGCGGCAGGATGCCGATAACCGTATACGGCTCGCCTTTGAGCTCGATGGATTTGCCGATTACTTTGGCATCCCCATGAAAGGCCGACTGCCAGAGTCCATAGCTCAGGACAACGACTGCAGGGCCATGCGGACGGTCCTCTTCTTCGCTGAAGCTTCGGCCGAGGTAGAACGGGATGCCAAGGACATCAAAATATTTAGTGGAAACACGGCTGTTGTGCACGTAACGCACAGCACTGCCTGCATCGGGTCCCACCTTGAGGTTGACCCCATCGCCGCCGCCCCACGAGGCAAAGGTGACGGCACTTACGTTATCCTTCAAGAGCTGCCAGGAAGAGCCGTCAAAGCTGTCGTCCTCTTCTGCCGCCACCCTGTTACTGCGCGGATCGACGCCTTCCTTATGAGTGACCAACGCGGCAATACGCTCCGGGTGAGGATAAGGCAGGCTGCGCAACAGAAAGCCGTCGACAAGGCTGAAGACCGCCGTGTTGACGCCAACCGCAAGGGCGAGGGTCAGGATGACGGCAAATGCAAAGCCGGGCCGCCGGTGCAGTTGACGAAAGGCGAAGCGCAGATCGTTCATGAACATGCCGGTACACCCTTGGGTTTTATGAGCAATCCTCCAACCAAAAGCGAGAACGATTCAAATTGGTCTCTCCACTGGGGTTAGGGATTTGCCTCTTATCTTCCTGACTGTCCAGAATCAAAATCTGTGTCCGGAATCGAACAGAGAGGAAGCGCCGGGTGCGGCTAAAGCGCCCCTTGGCGTTGGTACGGTCCGCATCCAACGAGCCAACCGGGCTTTCTATAATCTGATTGCACACTGGAGGCTTGCGGGTAAAAATTTACCCGCAGGCACCGCTAGACTCTCCTGCATCAAAGGGATACCTACGTTGAAAGATCGATCGAAATTAATCGCGGCCGGGATGATATTGAGTATTGCTTCCCTGCACGCCAGCGAGGTAAGCGCAAACGACACTCGAACATCAAACAAGCCAGCGAATGTCGAGATCCGTGGCTATGCTTATGATCGGGCCGAGCCTCAACCCGTCACCGAGTCTCTCGACCTTGACATGTACGCGCGCATCCGGGACGAGGGTTTCAATCACTCGCACATCATGGAATACGCAAGCGCGCTCTTCGACGATATCGGCCCGCGGCTTACTGGCTCACCCAACCTGGCCAAGGCGAACGCGTGGACGCGCGACCAGCTGACTGCCATGGGGTGTGCCAATGCCCACCTGGAAAGTTGGGGCGACTTCGGCATAGGCTGGCGCCAGATCAGTACCTCAGTCGACATGGTCAAGCCGGATACGGCTGTATTTATCGCGCAGGCCACGCCATGGTCGCCCGCTACGCAAGGAGTGGTGACAGCGGAGCTCATTGCCGTGCCGCAGCTCAAGGAAGAAAAAGACCTCGACGCCTGGAAGGGGAAGCTGGCAGGCAAAATCGTTCTCTACGGAGATTCACCCAAGATCAATCCCGGTCCCGAACCGTTACTTCAGCATTACGACGAGAAGAATCTCCTGCACATTTACCAATATCCGCTCGATGGCGACATGCAGGAACAGCATGTCTTTTCCGAAGGACCTAAATATTGGGAGGACGCCTTCAAGAAGGTCAACTTCAGAGAACGGGTCGCGAAATTCTTTGCCGATGAACATGCGGTGGCCCTTCTGGTCCCTGGATGGTCCGGCGACGGTGGCATCTTCCGCGACGACAACGGCGAGCAGATGGGGGAGAAAAGCTACTCGCCTGATCATAAGCAGCCTATTCCATCCGCAGTGCTCTCTAGTGAGAATTTTGGGCGTGCCGGCCGTTTGCTGGGACATGATGTGCCGGTCACTGTCTCTGTTGCCATCAACACTGAATTCACGGGCGACCACGAACAAGGCTACAACACCATTGCGGAGATCCGCGGCGACGATCCCAAACTGAAAGACCAGGTGGTCATGGCCGGAGGCCATCTCGATAGCTGGATCGCCGGCACCGGCGCTACCGACGATGGCGCAGGTGTCATTATCGCCATGGAAGCCATGCGGATACTCACCGCACTGCATGTGCAACCGCGCCGAACCATCCGCATCGGCCTGTGGTCCGGCGAGGAACAGGGTGAACTCGGCTCAGCCGGCTATGTACATCAGCATTTTGCCACCGTTAAGCTGTCGACCAAGCCCGAGGAGCTCGTAGTCCCTGAGTACGTGCGGGAATGGGTAGGCCCGTTGACCGTCAAACCTGAGCACGCGCTCATCTCGGGCTACTTCAACATCGACAATGGCGGAGGAAAGCTGCTCGGCATCTATGCGGAGAATAGCGCTGCGATTGTTCCCATCTTCAGCCAATGGATTGCGCCGCTGAAAGACCTGGGTGTCACTACCATCAGCATGCGGAACACCGGCTCCACAGACCACGAGTCGTTCGACCAGGTTGGCATTCCAGGATTTCAATTTATCCAGGACCCGCGTGACTACGAGACACGCAGCCTCCACAGCAACCAGGATGTCTACGAGCGGCTGTCGCCTCCCGACCTCAAGCAGGCGGCGGTGGTCGAGGCAATATTCCTCTACGACACAGCCATGCGCGACCAGATGTTGCCGCGTAAGCCGCTGCCACAGCCAGAGCTGTTTGACAAACAGCGCCAACCCCTCAAAGGTCTGTTACCTGACGCAAAGCCAGGAGAACAGCATAAAAGCCAGTAGGCGCTCAGCTTTCGTGGCGAGAGAAAAGAAACCCTTCTCGGTCACAAAGGACGATGAGAGCCGAATGATCCACGTTGTCCTCCCTTGACATCCGACAAGAGCAAGCGTAATCCTATTGTCGAATGACGAGGGGAAAGTATGGCGCCTGCCACAGACCTTCTGCAAGGCACACTCGATCTCCTCATCTTGAAGACGCTCGCCCTCGAGTCCATGCATGGCTGGGGTATCGCGCTACGCATACAGCAGATATCGAAAGATGCGCTGCAGATTGGCCAGGGATCGCTTTATCCCGCGCTCCATAGGCTGGAATACAAGGGATGGATTTGCGCCGATTGGGGCGCCTCGGAAAACAATCGAAAGGCAAAATTCTACTCCCTAACGCGGACAGGCAAGAAGCAGCTGGAGGCTGAGTTGGAAGACTGGGATCGCCTGACAACTGCCATCGCGCTGGTACTCAAGCAGGTCTAAGAGAATCCGATGCTCATCGAACTGCTGACCCGTCTTCGCTTCCTCATAGCCCGCAAGACTCATCGTGAAGTCGAAGAGGAGTTGCAGTTCCATCTAGAGCAACAGACCCAGGCAAACATTGCTGCCGGCATGCCACCACAGGAGGCGCGAAGGCAAGCGGCCATCGTCTTCGGCGGAGTCGAGCACGCACGGGAGGAATGCCGCGAACAGCGGCCGGGATATTTCGTCGAGACCCTGCTCCAGGACGTACGCTACGCAGTCCGCGGCTTCCGTCGTAATCCTGTCTTTACCCTCGCCATTGTCGCGACCCTAACGCTCGGCATCGGAGCGACGACTGCGGTGTTCAGCATCGTCGATCGCATTCTCTTTCGCAGCCTTCCCTACGCCCATGCGGACCGTCTCGTCTCGCTCGGTATGGTGCACTCGGTCGAGACGCAGGAGTTCCTTATGGGCGACTTCTACTACGACTGGCGAGACAATCAGAAGCCCTTCGAGGCGATGACCTCAGAGCAGACCGGGGCGCATGAATGCGACCTGACGGAAGGGAAGCCTGCGCAACTTAGCTGTGAGTCGGTGGAAGGTAATTTTCTCTCCGTCCTTGGCGTGCAGCCCGTTCTGGGCCGTAACTTCCTGCCGGAAGAGGCCCGTCTGGGCGGCCCGAATGTAGCACTTATCTCGTATGGTCTATGGCTGACTTATTCCAGCCGTGACCCAGGCATCTTGAATAAGACAATTGAGATCGACGGCAGTCCGGTCCGTGTGGTGGGCGTTCTCCCCAGGGACTTCGAGATGCCTCGGCTGCAAGCCGTCGATGTGCTGTTTCCGATGGCTCTAGATGAGGCTGCCGATCGAACGGCCAATGGAGGATTCGGAAGCCCAAGACGCGCCTTCGCCCGGCTCAAGTCTGGTGTCAGCGTGCAGCAGGCGCAAGCTGAGCTTCAGCCTCTCTTTCAGGACGATTTGAAGTTTGTTCCGTCGGAACTTCGTTACGACTTCCATCTTAAGGTGCGCTCCCTCCGTGAACGCCAGATGCAGGACGCGCGTCTGACAGCGTGGGTTCTGCTGGGCGCGGTACTTGCGGTGCTGCTGATTGCCTGTGCCAATGTGGCGAGCTTGTTGATGGCGCGCGGCGCGACGAGGGGGCGGGAGCTGGCGGTTCGTTCTGCTCTGGGTGCAAGTCGAACCAGGCTGGCTCGTCAGACGTTGACGGAAGCGCTTCTGTTGTCCTTTGCTGGAGCGATCGCTGGGTGCGCCCTGGCAGAAGGCCTGTTGCGCCTTTTCATTGCCATTGCCCCCGCAAGCATCCCCTATCTCAGCCAGACCGGGCTCGACCTGCGAATCATCGGCTTCACAGTCTTTCTTTCGATTGCCTGTGGCGGGTTGTTTGGCCTGGCGCCCGCGTTGCAGAAGCCAAACAGAGAGGCGCTGAACGGACGCCTTTTCACTCTCGTTTCCCATGCGACTGTGCGGCAGTGGCTGGTGGTCGCGCAGATCGCCGCAAGTATGGTCTTACTTGCTGGAGCGATGCTGTTGCTACGCAGCTTCCGAAATCTACAGAACCAACACCTCGGGATGCGCGACGACAGCACATTGACGGTCAGCGTCACCCTGGGAGAACACAACTATCCCACAGCACAAAGCATGATGACGTTCTTCCAGCAATTGGAACGACGCCTTCAGTTCGGTTCCGGAGTTAGTCTGGTGGCAACTACCGATTCGCTGCCTCCGGTGTCCGATCATGACAAAACGCGGTACGACCTGATCGAGGTTTCCGGCAGGCCGCCTGCAAACCGTGAAACTGGTGCGGTCGTGACCTACCGTCTTATCTCACCGAACTACTTCCGTGTTCTGGATATCCCGATCGTGCAGGGCAAAGGCTTCAGCGACGCGGAGCTCGCCTCAAGCGAGCACTTTATTGTTCTCAGTCGATTGCTGGCTTCGCTTCTGTTTCCCGGCAAAAATGCTGTAGGAGAGCGTATTCGGTTTGGTTCCAATCCAAACGATGCTTGGTGCACCGTTGTGGGCGTCGCGGCCAATGTGAGGAATGGCGGGCTTACGGGTGAGGAAGAGCCGGAATACTATGCTCTCAGACGAAATCGGGCAGAGGATTGGGATAGAGGCGGTACGTGGGGTAGAACTTCGGTGGTCATAGTGCGAAGCGCGCTGCCTCCACAAGAAATGTCTCGGTGGATTCGCTCTCAAGTGGCCGCGCTCGACCCGACACTTCCGGTCGACGTCGCCACCCTTCGCCAAAGAGTCAGCAAGCTGGCCGATCAGCCGAGATTTCAGACTACCCTGGTTGGCTTCTTCGCCACGACAGGCCTTGTGCTGGCGATGATAGGACTCTACGGAGTGATCTCTTTTCTGGTAGCACAACGGACACAAGAGATTGGCGTGCGTATTGCATTGGGTGCGAGCAGAGGCAATGTTCTACGACTCGTGATGGGAAAAAGTCTGCGGCTGATTGTCTGGGGGACTTTGATTGGATTGCTGTCTTCGGTGGCATTATCGCGCGTGCTGTCAAGTCTACTGTTCAATGTAGGCCCCCACGACGCAGTTACTTTTGCGTTTGTGACTCTTCTGCTGGTGTTTGTCACGCTGGGAGCGACGTTGATCCCAGCCCGGTCGGCAACAAGAGTTGATCCAATCGTGGCCTTGCGCTGCGACTAGTTGCTATGCACCGTCACTGCCATCGCGCTGGTACTCAAGCGAGTCCAGGAAGGCCCGCATGCTCAACGAACTGCTAACCCGTCTGCGCTTTTTCTTAGCCCGCAAGGCTCATCGTGAAGTCGATGAAGAGCTTCAGTTCCATTTAGATCAACAGATCCAGGCAAACATCGCCGCCGGCATGCCGCCACAGGAGGCGCAGAGGCAAGCAGTCATCGCTTTCGGCGGAGTAGAGCGCGCACGCGAGGAGTGTCATGAACAACGGCCCGGATATCACATCGAGACGCTGGTGCAGGACGCGCGCTACGCTATGCGCGGCTTTCGCCGGAATCCAATTTTCACCGTCACCATTGTCTTAACCCTCATGCTGGGCATCGGAGCCACCACTGCGGTCTTCAGTGTCGTGGATCGTATTTTGTTCCGGAGCCTCCCCTATGCACACGCGGACCGGCTTGTCTCCGTCGGTCTTGTCGCCCCAATCGAGCCACAGGAGTTCATGCTGGGTGGCTCGTATTACGATTGGCGCGATCACCAGACACCCTTTGCGGCATTTACTTCAGAGACGGGAGTAGATCCATGCGACCTGACGCAGGGGACGCCCGCGCGATTGAGTTGCGCCAGCGTCGAAGCAAACTTCCTGCCGACCCTTGAGGTCCATCCGCTCTTGGGGCGCAATTTCACCGCAGAGGAAGACCGTCCGAACGCTCCCAAAGTGGCGCTCATCTCGTATGGAGTTTGGCTCAGTCACTTCGGCCGTGATCCCGGCATCGTGAATAAGCTAATCGAGATCGACGGCAACCCCGTTCGCATGATTGGCGTTCTGCCCAAAGACTTCGAGATGCCCAGGCTGCAGGCAGTCGATGTGATGCTCCCACAGGCTTTGGACGAGGCGGAGCAGCGCAAGGCTGATCCAGGCCGCGTGATGTGGGCCTTCGCTCGACTAAAGCCGGGAGTCACCATCGAGCAGGCCAAAGCTGCGTTGCAACCCGTATTCGATTACTCGCTGCAGCTGGCCCCTCTACAGTTTCGCAAAGAAGTTCATCTCCAAGTGCGCTCACTGCGGGATCGGCAAGTGCACGAAGTGCGCCTTGTCGCCTGGGTTCTGCTCGGAGCTGTGATTGCGGTGCTCTTGATCGCGTGCGCTAATGTAGCCAGCCTCTTGACAGCGCGTGGGGCCAGTCGGGAAAGAGAGCTCGCTGTGCGTTCCGCGTTGGGTGCGAGTCGAGCCCGGCTGGTTGTTCAGGCACTTACGGAATCGATTGTGCTATCACTGGCCGGAGCGACCGCGGGATTCGCATTTGCAGAATTACTGCTGCGCATCTTTATCGCTATCGCTCCGAAAGGTCTTCCCTTCCTGTACAAGGCAGAGATTGATACACGCATCATCTTCTTCACGATCCTCCTTTCGCTTGTATGCGGAGCTCTCTTTGGCCTTGCGCCCGCATTCCATAAACCTCGTGCGCAGGCGCTTGCTGGACGCGCCTCTTTGGCCGTCTCTCATGCTGCTTTAAGACAGTGGCTCGTGGTGACGCAAATTGCCGTGAGTATGGTCCTGCTGGTGGGCGGCGCACTCCTGTTCCATAGCTTTTGGAACCTGCAAAATCAGCATCTCGGAATGCATACAGAGAGCGTCATCACGGCCCGAATATCGCTCGGGCAAAGGAATTACGGGACATCAGAGCGCCGGATGGCGTTCTTTCAACAGCTGGAGAGCCGGCTGCGATACGGTCCCGGTGTGAAGTGGCTGGCTGTGAGCGACTCACTGCCTCCAGGCGGCTATCATCGCGATCAAATCTACGCACGCATCGCAGTTGCAGGCAGGCCCAAGTCAAGGGGTGGAACGGGTGGGCAGGTAGCGTGGCGCTGGATTTCACCGGATTATTTCCGGGCGTTGGATATCCCAATCGTTCAGGGGGAAAGCTTCAAGGAAGAGGAACTGACCTCAAACGGCCACTTGCTTATACTCAGCAAATCACTTTCCTCCCGCATGTTTCCCGATCAAGACCCGATCGGTCAGCGCCTGCAACTAGCAAGTAGCGTCCCGGATGATCCCTGGTACACCATCGTAGGCGTCGCCGGCAACGTAAAGAATGGCGGCCTGGCGGATGAGGATGAGCCAGAGTACTACAGGCTACGGCGCAACCGGCCCGAGGACTGGAATGGGAGCTCGGCCATCATCGTAAAAACAACCCTTCCTGCAGACGTTATGGAACGGTGGATCCGTTCTCAGGTCGCTACTCTGGACCCAACCCTGCCGGTCGAAATCGAAACTCTGCGGCAGAGAGTCAGCCAGCTGGCGGATCAGCCGCGATTTCAAACCGTCCTGGTCGGCTTTTTTGCAGCAACTGGACTTGTGCTGGCGGTCATCGGGCTCTATGGTGTGGTCTCTTTCCTGGTGACTCAGCGCACGCCGGAAATTGGGGTACGGATAGCCTTGGGCGCGACCAGGCGCGACATTTTGCGCCTGGTGATCATTACGAGCCTGCGTCTGATTGCCTTGGGAACATTTATTGGCCTGATCGCGGCGCTTGTGGTGTCGCGCGTGCTATCGAGTCTGCTATTCAACATTGGGCCGCGCGACCCGGTCACCTTTGTGCTGGTGACGCTTCTGCTGATCTTTGTCGCGATCGCGGCGACCTTGATCCCAGCCAGGTCAGCCGCTAAGGTTGATCCAATCGTCGCCTTGCGCTGCGACTAGAGTAGCACTCAAGAAGTCCATAGGAAGCCCCACAGCGGCTGAAGCCGCAATCATTTCGCGGCCTTGGACCGCCTGAAAGGCTGTCGCCTGGAGTTTCTACATCTAATTAAAGCGGCCGAGGCGGCCCTGCCGGTACAACTCCTGGTCGACTCATGCATGGGGAGATAGAATCGGAGTAAGAGAACGTTGGGCCTTGTATCAGGGCGTGGCTTTAGCCATGCCGTAAAGTCGCGGAAAGGAATCGGGCTTTAGCCCCTGGGGATGACGAGACCAGTTCGCCATGCTAGTTCGAGTCAGGTCCTGAGCACTTCGCGCACATTTTTCGCTACCACAAAGACGAGCATCGGGCGGCCCTTGTTCCAAACGGAACGCAACGCACTGGATGACCGGGAGAGCTATTTGCGGTATCGGGAATACATTGCCCAGAACCCGGTGAGGGCAGGGCTGGTAGACTCACCCGAGAAGTTCCCCTATTGCTTCATCTATCTAACAAAACGAGAAGCGCAGGGGCTAAAAGCCCTCGATTTAGGCAATGGTGACGGCATGGCTTAAGCCATGCCCTGATACAACGCATGATGGCTCCTGGTTAGCAAAGAGCCGCTGCAGCCCTGAAAATGTAGAAACTCCAGTGGACGGCCT
Source organism: Acidobacteriaceae bacterium (assembly GCA_003152195.1). Classification (GTDB taxonomy): domain Bacteria; phylum Acidobacteriota; class Terriglobia; order Terriglobales; family Acidobacteriaceae; genus PALSA-350. The sequence goes on along the minus strand of PLZN01000463.1, from coordinate 9,422 downwards.
GAATGCCGTCCCCTTCAGAGACCAAACTTGGTAGTCCCGAAGCGACTGTCCAGTTCCGAACGCAGCTTGACGAATCCGGACAGGGGCTGCGGACGCTTCGCTGCAAAGTCAGCGGTTTACCGCCGAACTGATTGGAACGGCGCGTGCTCCTATGTCAAGCTGAGATCTGTTCAGAGGGAAGCCCTGGCACGTCTTACGAGTGATCTTCGTTTCGCCTTGCGCCAAATCATGCACTCGCCCGGCTTCGCCATCACCGCCATCGTTACCCTCGCGCTCGCCATTGGCGCGAATACTGCCATCTTCACGCTGCTCAACCAAGCACTGCTGCGCGCTCTCCCGGTCAAGGATCCGAGCCAGCTAGTCGTCCTCAGCTTCTCTGGCGACTCAGAGGGACATACACAATCGGAAGGCGGAGATAGCCCCGGCCATAAGCATTACTTCTCTTACCCCATGTACCTGGATTTGCGCGACCACAACGCCGCCTTCAACGGACTGGTTGCCGCCTCGCCGGCCTCGGTCGGCGTCTCCTGGAACAACCATGCCGAACAAGTCACCGCCGAACTGGTCAGCGGCAACTACTTCCAGACGCTCGGTGTGCAGGCTGCAGCGGGCCGGCTGCTTCTCCCCAGTGACGAAACCGCAGAGAATGCTAACCCGGTCGCTGTCCTCTCCTTCGACTACTGGAAAACCCATTTCGCGGAAGCACCCGTTGCCGGCAAGACTCTGCTCGTCAACGGCTACCCGTTCAGCATCGCTGGATTCGCAGCTCCCGGCTTCCACAGCATCGTCTGGGGCCAACGTCCCGATCTCTACGTGCCTATGACCATGCAGCGGGTAATTGAGCCGGAGTGGAGCTACCTCAGCGATCACCGCTCGTATTGGCTGAACATCGTTGGCCGCTTGTACCCTAACGAACCGCCGCAGCAGGCGCTCGCAAGCCTGAACCCGCTCTGGGCCTCGCTCCGCAGCAGCGAATTCACTCTGCTGCACGACCAATCGGCCAAATCGCGTGAGGGCTTCATCTCCCGGTCCCATTTGAACCTGGACTCGGGTGCTAAAGGCTTTTCTCCCTACCGCGACGATCTCCGTACGCCGCTGCTCATCATGATGGGTATGGTACTGCTGGTCATGGCCATGGCAGTGGTTAATGTCGCCAGCCTGCTGCTGGTGCGGGCCGCTACCAGGGTGCGCGAATTCTCTATGCGCTTTGCACTGGGCGCAACCCACTGGCAGATCTTCCGCCAACTTCTTGCAGAAGGCCTTCTTCTCGGCATCTGCAGCGCGGCCCTTGGCCTCATCATCGCGCCCCAGGCGCTCAGGGCGCTCATCGCCTGGATGGCCGGGCGTAATCCGGACTCAGCCTTCTCCGCCGCCCTCGACTGGCGCGTACTGCTGTTCACCGCCGCTGCTGCCCTCACGGCCAGCATGCTCTTCAGCCTGGCGCCCGCTCTGCAGTTCTGGAACCCGCGTCTGGTCGAATCCCTCAAACAGCCGGCTGGAACCGGCTCCGGAGCAGCGCTACAGTTCCGCCGCACCTGCGTGGCGCTGCAGATCGGCTTCAGCCTGCTGCTCATCGTGGGCGCGGGAGTGTTCGTGCGCACCATCCAGAATCTGCGCAACGTCAATCCCGGCTTTGCCACCGATCATCTGCTCACCTTCGGCCTAAGGCCGGAACACGCCGGCTACCCACCCAGCCAGATCGCGCCGGTTGAACAGCGCGCACTCGAAGCGCTTGCCGGCCTGCCCGGAGTGCGCGCTGCCGGAGCCACCAATGATGCCGACCTCGCTGGCATGGGCATCGATGGCGATGTCAAAGTTTCCGGTTATACGTCCAAACCTGACGAAGACTACACTGTCGAGCTTCCCTGGGTCAGCGACAACTATCTGCAGACGCTTGGCATTCCCCTGGTCGCCGGACGCTACTTTTCCACTGCCGACAGTGCCACAGCAACAAAAGTTATCATCGTAAACGAGACCTTCGCACGGCACTACTTCGGGAACGCGCAGAACGCTCTCGGCAACCATGTGAGCCGGCCGCAACGGCCGGAGACGGACTCCATGATCGTGGGCGTCGTGCGCGATGCAAAACACGAATCGGTCCGCGATCCCGCCATTGCCACCGCTTACCGCCCCTTCGTTCAGGGTGAGAAACCCGTGGGTCTCGCCTTCTACGTCCGTACCTGGCAGCCACCAGATTCAGCGGCGGGTAGCATCCGCGCAGCCATCGCCAACATAGACAGCAAGCTCATCGTGAATGACCTCACCACGTTGAGTACCCAGATCGACGACACCATCGCGAACGAGCGCACCATTGCCCTGCTTGCCTCGACATTTGGCGTCCTGGCCACCCTGCTTGCGGGAATTGGACTATACGGAATCCTGGCCTACTCTACCGCCCAGCGCACCCATGAGATCGGCATACGCATGGCGCTGGGAGCACAACGGTCGGCCATGGTCCGCCTCATCTTGCGAGAAATCCTGATCCTGGCCGGCGTGGCGATCACGGTTACGATCCCAATCTCCATCGTCGTGACGCGGGCACTGCGCAGCCAGCTCTTCAACGTCTCCGCGACCGATGCGAGCGTTTACGTCACCGCGATCACGATCATCGTCTTCGTGGCTGCCCTCGCGGGGCTGATCCCAGCACAACGGGCAGCCTCGATCGATCCTGCACAAGCGCTGAGAACGGAATAGGCCAAGCCAGCCTCGGCGCGTCCGCATCCGGGCATCGGTGTCCGCTACCGGACAGCCCTGGGCTGTCCCTCTTCTCTCTGAACCGTCTTTTATAAGGGATTTCACAATCTCGGGAACCTGGCCCTTGATCTGCTCGTACGACTCATCATGCAGACCCTCCGGCAAGACATCTCTTATGCACTTCGCCAGATGCGCCTCTCCCCTGTCTTCAGCCTGACGGCGATGCTCACGCTGGCTTCTTCGGTGAGACGCTGCGCAGCAATCCGCCTGAACTGTGGCTGCCTCTCCAACAAGAGCCTTTGGTGAACGGGCAAAATTAGTTGCTGAGGCAGTCTATCTCTGCCTGGCTGCGCGTGATCGGTAGGCTGAAGCCCGGCGCGAGCACGGCCGGGATAGGTCCACGGCTGACGGGCATTCTGCGCCCATGGATGGTGCACGACAGCGGATACCCGGCTAAGTTCATGCCTCTGATCCAAAAGTCGCTGCCCAAGCAGAACATCAAAATCGCTCCCGGCGGCGCGGGCGTAGCCGACATGAAAGCGGATTACGGTGACAGCCTCCACATCCTGCTCACAGTCTGCTGTCTGGTGCTGCTCATTGCCTGCGCCAACATCGCCAACCTGCTGCTGGCCCGGGGCGCGGCGCGCCGTTCACAAACCTCTGTCCGCCTGGCTCTGGGCGTATCCCGCAGGCAGCTCATTCGCCAGTCGCTCACGGAAAGTATCGTGCTCTCCGTGCTCGGCGGCATCGCCGGAGTCGCCGTAGCCTATCTCGGCGTCAAGGTCATTGTCGCGCTCGCTTTTCACAGCGCGCACGATGTGCCGATCGATGCCACGCCATCCTTGCCCGTCCTGGCATTCGCCTTTGGCTTGTCCCTGCTCACCGGAGTGCTCTTCGGTACCGCACCGGCATGGTTCTCTTCGCATGCCAACCCGGCCGAGGCTCTGCGCGGCGTCAATCGCAGCACCCGTGACAGCGCCACACTCCCGCAGAAGATCCTCGTCGTGGTGCAGGCCACACTCTCCATCGTCCTGCTCGCCGGAGCAGGCCTGCTTGCCCGCAGCCTACACAATCTCGAGCATCAGGGCTTTGGCTTCGAGACCGGCCATCGCCTCAGCATCGTGATGAATGGCCCACCGGCGACCTACACCGAACCCCAGCTCGACGCGCTCTACCGCGAGCTGCAGGCGCGCCTCGCCCAAATCCCCGGAGTAGCACACGCCGCTCTCGCCCTGTATACCCCGTTCATCGACCAGTGGGGTGAACTGATCGTTCCCGAAGGTCACGGCATGCCACAAATGGACGACAATGCCTCCTGGGATCGCGTCAGCCCCGGGTACCTTGAAACCATGGGCCAGCCCATCCTGCGCGGCCGGACGATCCTTGAAGAAGACAGCGGCAACACGCGCAATGTGGCCGTGGTCAACGAGGCCTTCGCTAAAAAGTTCTTCCACGACCAGGATCCTATCGGGAAGCACTTCGGCCTGGATATGACGGAGTACAACAAAACCTTTGAAATCGTAGGTGTTGTGCGCGACTCTAAGTACTCGGATCCCCGCCACCCGGCGCGTCCGATGTTGTTCGCTCCGTTGGCCCAGCACGCCACGTACGATCAACCGGACATGGCGTCGACCGACCACCGCTCCCATTACATTAGCGGCGGCGTAGTCCAGTTTCGCGGAAGCGCCCTTGGGCTTGAATCGCTCATCCGCAAGGCATTCAGCGAAGTCGATCCCAATCTGACCATCATCAACATTCAAACGATGCAGGAGCAGGTCGAAACTGATTTCGATCAAGAACGCGCCGTGGCCCAACTGACCGGGCTTTTCGGTATCCTCGCGCTCGTCCTCGCCGCCGTCGGACTCTACGGCGTGACGGCGTACACGGTAGAACGACGCACTAGTGAGATTGGAGTGCGCATGGCCCTCGGCGCCAACCGGAGCAACGTTGTCCGGCTCGTCCTGCGCGGAGCGTTCATGCAGATCCTCATCGGGCTCATCATCGGCATCCCCGTTTCCATTGCATGTGGACGCCTGATCGCCGCTCAGCTCTACCAGGTNNGCGCCCTGGTGGCCAGCATCATCCCCGCGCAGCGCGCCGCTTCCATCAACCCGGTCAATGCGCTTCGAACCGAATGAATTGACTCCGCAACCGACCCTTTCTGCAAAGGATTTGAGAATTTCGGGAACTGGGCTTTTGCGCTGCGCGTAGATACCAGCATGCAAACTCTGCGCCAAGATATCTCCTACGCGCTTCGCCAGCTGCGCCTCTCCCCTGTCTTCTCTCTGACAGCGATGCTCACGCTGGCGCTCGGCATCGGAGCGACCACTGCCATCTTCTCTCTCATTCACTCCGTCATGCTCAAATCGCTGCCAGTGGTGGATCCGTCGAGCCTCTATCGCATTGGTGATGGACGGGATTGCTGTATCGAAGGTAGCCCACAGGACAACTGGGGCATGTTCTCCTATCCCTTTTACCTGCGCATGAAGGAAAACACGCCCGAGTTTGCCGAGCTAGCCGCTTTTCAGGCCGGCGGAGGGGTCATGAGTGCGCGCCGCGGTGAAGAGGACCGCATGGCGAAGCCACTGCAGGGAAAATTCGTCAGTGGCAATTACTTTTCAACGTTTGGAATCGGTGCTTTCGCCGGACGCACCATCATCCCTGCCGATGACCAGCCTTCCGCAGCCCCTGTTGCCATGCTCAGCTATCGCGCCTGGCAGCAGCAATATGGGGCCGATCCCAAGATCGTCGGCTCATCCTTGATACTCGATGGCCACCCCCTCACCATCATCGGCATCACTCCTCCGGGCTTCTTCGGCGAAACCCTGCGCAGCGATCCACCTGAGGTGTGGGTGCCCATTCAGCAGGAACCGCTTTTTCGCGGAACCAATTCCCTGCTGCATAAGTTTCCCGCATGGCTGCGTGTCATCGGACGCCTGCGCCCGGGCGCATCTCCAAATGCCGCACCTGCGCGCCTGACTGCTCTCGTCCGGCAATGGCTCGTCAATGAGAGCGGCATGCCCTCGGAATGGATGTCAGGATTAAAGACACTCCTGCCCAAGCAAGTCATCAAGGTCATTCCCGCCGGAAACGGCGTAGCGGTCATGAAAGCCGATTACGGCGCCAACCTGCGCATTCTTTTCACGGTTTGCTGCCTGGTGCTTTTGATCTCCTGCGCCAACATTGCCAATCTCCTGCTGTCGCGTGGCGCGGCACGGCGGACACAGACTTCCGTCCGTCTTGCCCTCGGCGCATCGCGGAAAAGGCTCATCCGGCAATCACTCACCGAGAGCCTTGTTCTTTCGCTCTTTGGCGGCCTCGCCGGACTGGCCGTGGCCTATCTAGGCGTGAAGGTAATAGTAGGGCTCACCTTTCACGGGGCGAAGTATGTTCCCATCGACGCGGCTCCATCCCTGCCGGTGTTGGCCTTTGCCTTCGGCTTATCTCTCATCACCGGCATGCTCTTCGGAACCGCTCCGGCCTGGTTGGCCACACATGCCGATCAGGCGGAGGCTCTGCGCGGAGCGAATCGCAGCACACAGGACCGCTCCTCGTTGCCGCAGAAGATTCTTGTTGTCGTCCAGGCAACCTTGTCGGTGGTCTTGCTGGCGGGGGCTGGACTGTTGACGCGCAGCCTGGTGAAAATGCAGCATCAGGACTTCGGCTACGAGGCAGATCACCGCGTCACCATCAGCCTGACAGCTCCCTTCTCCACTTACTCGCAGCCAAAACTCGACGCCATGTACCGCGAACTGCAGGACCGGCTCTCCCACATTCCCGGGGTCGAACGCGCCGCGCTTGCTCTCTATTCACCGCTTCAGGATAACTGGGGCGAAATCGTCATTCGCGAAGGCCACGGAATCCCGAGCATGTCTGAAAATAATATCGGCTCATTCTGGGACCATGTCAGCGCCGGCTATCTGGAAACCATGGGCCAGCATATTCTGCGCGGACGCTCTCTTAGCGAAGAGGACAACGCCTCGACGCAGAACGTTGCCGTCGTGGATGAAACGTTTGTCCATAGGTTCTTCAAGCCGGGCGAAGAACCGCTGGGGGCGCATTTCGGACTTGATTTGCCGCAGTATGGCGCGACGTATGAAATTGTAGGCGTCGTACGCAATGCAAAGTACAACGACCTGAATGGAAGCGAGCCTCCAAGGCCCATCTTTTTTGTGCCGCTGGCGCAGCGCGTGCACTATGACGCCCCAATGATGCAGAGCCTCGACGACAGCACCCACTTTATCGAGGGCGCAGTGCTCAAGCTGCATGGAAGCATGGAGGGACTGGAACCCGAGGTCCGGCGCGTTCTCAGCGAAGTCGATCCCAACATTACGCTTCTTGGCGTTCATACCATGCAGGAGCAGGTAGATGCGACTCTCGATCAGCAGCGCGCCATTGCCCAGATGACCGGGCTCTTCGGTGTGCTTGCGCTCGTTCTTGCCGCCGTCGGCCTATACGGCGTCACGGCGTACACGGTAGAACGACGCACCAGTGAGATTGGCGTGCGCATGGCCCTGGGAGCCAACCGCGGCAATATTGTTCAGCTCGTGCTGCGCGGAGCCTTTCTGCAGATCCTTATCGGGCTCGCCATCGGCATCCCCGTCTCCATCGCATGCGGGCGCCTGATTTCCGCACAGCTCTACCAGGTCAAGAGCTGGGACCCGCTGGTGCTCGCCGCCTCCGTCGCCGCATTGGGAATTTGCGCCCTGGTGGCCAGCATCATCCCTGCGCAACGGGCCGCCTCCATCAATCCCGTTCAGGCCCTTCGTACCGAATGAATTGTCTCCGCGATTGAGATGCGCGGAGTAACAGAGGGTGCCCCACGTTCGCATCGGAAGGTGTGAAGAAACCTCACCTGAGGATCTTCCTGTAAAAACGGACCCTGGGTGCCCCATATCTGAGCGCGCACTTTGCGCCGGATGTGGGATTCCGCGAACCTCGACCGTTCGCCCCAAGGATGCATCGAGACTTGGGGTATCGACGAGGGCCAAAGATGACAGGTCGAGTGCAGTGGTATCCCACATCTGACCAAAACCGGGTCAGATATGGGGCACCCGGGGTCCATTTACACGGGGAAAATTCCAAGGAAGCGCACGATTGCTTTTGCTATAGTCACCGCGGAAGTAAGTCTGTTGCGCCCTTCTGGGAAAGCAATGGAAACAAATCATCATCGTCCCAGGTACGCTGGTGCGAGGGGCACCCATCGCTTCGGTTAGGCAATGGTCATCTCACTGCGCACGAAGGGTTTCGGCCGGATCGATCCTGGCGATTCTGAAGGTTGGTAGAAGGGCCGCCACGAGAGCGACCAGACCGAGTAATGCGGACACAGCGCATAGGGTCAGCGGATCGTACAACGCAACACCGAAGAGTTGGTTGCGCAGAACTTTGACGGCGGCTGACGACAAAAGCAGCCCAGCGGCCAAGCCGGCTCCAGTCGCGGCAATCCCTACGCGCGAGGTTTCGAACATGGCTCCGTGCAGCGTGCAGCCCAGTGCCATCCGGATGCCGAGTTCGCGCGTACGTTGATTGACCAGGTTCGAGACCAGCCCGTAGATGCCGACAGAAGAGAGCAAGAGCGCCAAACCGGCAAGCGTTGCCAGCAGGCCTACCTCCATGTGTTGCAAGAGCAACGTCTCTGACAGCACCTCGTTCATACCGTAGAAACCGGAGATGGGCAGATCGGGATCTACGCTCGCGAGGGCCTGCTGCATCTGCTGAGTTAAGCCGCCGAGCTTTCCTTTCGTGCGAACAATCCAGCTTGGCTGAAACCAAACATGCACCAGGTTGACAAGCTGCGTCGGCATTTGCGCTGCAGGTACATACACGGTTGGTTCGTCGAAGATGGGACCGCCGGCGGTAAAGCCAGGTGGGGTGACGACGCTGGCGGTTACACCAACAATCTCAATTGTGTTTCCATCACTCAACAGATGACGTCCGACGCTAGGTTCCCGGCCCAGATATTTCCGGGCGAACGCCGTATTGACGACCGCAACATATTGGCTGGTGGATACATCGCTCTCCGCGAAGACGCGTCCCGCTTCGAGAGGTATCTGCAAGGTTTTGAAATAGGACGGCGTTACATAGACGAGATCGGTCATCTTCAGCTCGCCCATTTGCTGGCCATCTGCGACTTTTACAGCGTAGTTGAGAGCGCGTTCATACGGAACGCTGAGCCCCACCGAAGCAGACTCCACTCCCGGAATGTTTTGCATTGCCGCAGTACTTCGATTCAGCAGCTTTAGGAACGAGGCCCGATCGTTGTAGCGGACATCGTCCAGCGACGCTTTCGCGATAACGACATTTTCCGGATTGAACCCCGGCGGCAGTGTCTCCAGATAGACGAGGGTCCGTATGAGTAAACCTGCGACGGTGAGCAGCACTACTGTCAATGCTACTTCCCCTATGATCAGCGCATACCGCGTGCGTGTGCCTCCCGACTGCGCAACGGAGCGGCTGCTCCCACTTGCTAAGGCGGACCGCACATCAATGCGGCGCGTGCCTAGTGCCGGCAAGAGGCCAAAGAACAGGCTGGCTCCAATACCGGCAGCCGCGGTAAACAGTAAGACCCGAGAGTCCATAGAGATTCCGCCCAGGGGCAGGAGAGTTTCTGGAATTTGCCTGTTCATGAGCTGCAGGGTAAGACTCCCAACCAGCAGTGCCGCTAGTCCACCCATCGCTGTCAGCAGCAGGCTCTCGATCCAGAATTGACGCACAATGGCCCATCTTGT
>PLZN01000391.1 GCA_003152195.1 Acidobacteriaceae bacterium | reverse complement strand
TCTGCAGCACACATCCTGTTGCCGTACTGTCTGCCATCTACGTTTCCTATAGCGCCTGGCCTTCAGGGTCATGGCAAGCGGTTTGTGGCCGGCAGCGGATACTTAGCACAATCGTGGGCCTTGAAGGTTTCTTTAGCGTCTTGTTTCGGCGATTTGCCGGGCGGAATGAGACGAGGTGTCGGGCGGACTCATCCACAATCGCTACATCGATGTCCGTTGAAGAAGTCCTTTTTCACCGGAACCATTCGTCTCGCTGGCATGTGCTGAGTATATGTCGGAACAATCTCTCTGGGCTCGATCCTTGTAGCCGCACAGAGCGGACGGCAGAGACAGATCAAAGTTGGGTTTCCCCGTAAATCGTGGCGTCATTTCACCGCCCCGCCATCTGTCTGAAACATGGAGGCTGTATAGGGGAACAAAGCAAGAAGATCACAGACGCAGATGGCGAAGATTCTGAAGACCATGACCGTCCGAGAGGCCGCGGCCATCTGGGAAGATCCGCGGCGCGTTCATCTGCAAAGATGGGCAGAGACATTCAGCATAGCGCTGGACGAATTTCACATCGGCCACATCGTCACATATGAGAAGAATCGCCTGGAGGAAGTCCGGTATTCGGTCATGTGGACCGAAGTGACCTCTCTCCGAGCATTGTTGAAACATGCCGGCTTGGGCCAAGAGATCGAGTTGCACTACACGAGTGCCCTGGACAAGGTGAAGCTGACAGCGGACGAAATGCACAGCCTCACTCCTCGGGCGCGGGCCTACATCGAATACCTTGAGCAAGAGGTTGCCGGCCTGAACGCTGCAAGCGAAAGAATGAAAGCCACTCTGCGAAAGATCAATTGGGGAGCGGAATAGAACTCATGCACGCACTAAGCCACCAGGCAAAGCGACTAGGCGTGGCGTTCCAGCTGACCACCTGAACGCCACCGTCAATCTCTCGTGGAGTCTATGCGCACCACATCCTATCCGTGGCGTGGCCAGCAATCCGCTTTGTCGCCTAGCGCTGGCGAACGCCGGGACGATAAGGGACGCGATGGATTTCTGTTTGCTCATATTTTGGCCTTCTCGACTCGACGGGCGCTCTCGAGCAGTGCAGCTTGCACACGTTCAGGGGTGAATGGCAAGTCCCGCAGGCGGGCACCCGTTGCATCGAAGATAGCGTTTCCGATCGCAGCGGGTGTGACCGTGATTGCCGTCTCTCCCGCACCTGTTGCGGGCACATCGGCGGGAGTCACAAAGACGCTCTCGACCGTAGGCATCTCGTAATCGAGATGCAGGCTGTTATAGGTTTTCCAATCGATGGAGGTCACGTGCCTGTTGTCCCATGTGACTTCCTCCACCAAGGAACGGCTCATGCCCTGCAGGATGCCGCCTTCGATCTGGTTTCTCAACCCATCCGGGTTGGAGATAGGACCGCAGTCCAACGCCACCACGAAACGCCTCGGATGGACCACCCCGGTTTGCAGATTTACATCGACGTCGGCGATGACCGCGGCATAGCCATTCTCTCCTTCATAGGCGACGCAGGCGATACCACGCCCGCTTACCACGCCCGTTTGAGCGATCGTCGCTTTTGGCGAAGAGCGCGCCTGCCAGTTCCCCGCTTGGGCGGCAGCCTTGAGGACGCCTATCGTTCGCGAGTCCTGCAGATGCCGCAGCCTGAAGGCCACCGGGTCAGCCTTGGCACGCGCGCAAAGCTCGTCCATGAAGCACTCGTTGGCAAACGTATTCTGAATCCGTAACGGCGACCGTAGCGGCCCGGTGAAGAACGGCGAACGCACCGTATGCGTCAGGGCCCGTTCGCTCCGGATAGTTCCTCCGCCACCACAGCTGTTACCGATGCATCCTGCGAAGTAGGAGGGAACGGTATTGCTCTGGTTGCGAAGCTTGCCCGCAGGCGGCTTGGATGCCCCTGGCTCAAGCGGTTCCGGTTCGTACCCCAGCAGCATGCCGCTGATGACGTTCCCCGGCTGATCGTAGCCCGGTCGATTTCCCAGCGAAGCTACCCAGTTCTCACGATCCCAGGCGACAATGCGTCCATCGGGTGCGAGACCCGCACGATGCTCCACCACACAAGCGGATCCAAAATTCTCCCACATCATCTCGTCCTGGCGTGAGAACTGCAGGCGGACTGGTCTTCCCACCGCCTGGGACAGTATGGCTGCGTCGAATGAGACGGCGTCGGCACCGTTCAGCCCATAGCAGCCCGACCCTCGCACATAGATCACACGCACGTTATCTGGCGACATATTCAGGAGCTGGGCCACGACGCTTCGGGTCGGATAAGCCGATTGTGTTGCGGACCACACCGTTGCACCATGCGGCTTTACGTCAGCCACGGCACACGACGCCCCTACCGATGCGTGCATTTGGTATGGGTAGGTGTATCTCGCGCGAACGACATTGCTCGCAGCAGCGAGCTGTGTGTCCACATCTTGCGAGTCAACGCTTAGGACATCGTGCGAAGGCTGCTTTTGAAGGTGATCGAAGAAGTTCTTTTGCGGTGGAAGCTCCGGGCCTGCTTTCCACTGAACCACCAACTGACGCGCAGCCGAAGCTGCCTGGTATTGCGTCTCGGCTACGACACCAACGAAGTCTTTGCGGACAACGACCTTGGTGAGGCCTGGAAGATGCCGGACTGATTGTTCGTCTACGTGGGCGACCGTGGCTCCCATCTCAGGGGGCCGCACGACGCGGCCGTGAAGCATTCCCGGCACCCGGATCGAGTGAAGAAACTCAAACTGACCGGTCATCAGCGCGCTCCTGTCCAGCGAGGGAACGGGTTTGCCCAGCACCGTCCACTGCGCCGCGGATCGCCGCTTTGCCGTAATGCTCAGCGAGAGATGCAAATGCTTGCCTCCGATAAGCTCCTCATACGTAACGCCGCGTCCTGTTTTGCCGGCAATGACCCCGTCTGCCAGCGTGAGATGGCCGGCCGGCTCACCCAGCCTTTCTGCAGCCAGGCTGAGCAGAGCTTCTCGAGCAGTCGCTGCTGCGAGAGCGAGATTCTCCGCGTTGAAGTTGGTTGGAGTGGACTGACTTCCTGAGGTGGTCCCCTGGTCTGGAGTCACAGATGTATCGCACTGAATCAGCTTCACGCGGGCGATCGATACGCACAGCTCCTCTGCTACCAGTTGGGTTTGAGCGGTAAAGATGCCCTGACCAAAGTCGCACTTGCCTGTATATGCCGTAATGGCGCCGTCGGCTCCGACGGCTAACCAGGAGTCGAGCTTCTTCGGATCAATGTGGGAGGAATGAGTTCCGAACTCTCCCTGACCGCTAGCCGATAGCTGGGTCAGCGATGAGGCACTGAAACTTACGATCAGGGCGCCGCAGCCCTTAAGGAACTCACGCCGGGAAGGTGTCATGCTTTTTTCCCTCGGCATACTTTCGAATGGCCCGCAGCATGCGAGTGTGGGCAAAGCAGCGGCACAAGACGCCACCCAGAGCGTCTCGGATTTCCTGGTCAGAGGCCTCGAGCTTTACGTCCAGCACAGCCTTCGCCGTCAGGATCACGCCACTCAGGCAAAATCCGCACTGAGCGGCTCCTTCGTCAATGAATGCCTGCTGGATTGGATGAGGCTGCTCAGGTGTGCCTAGACCTTCCAGGGTCGTGACTTCGTCTTGACCAACTGCCTTCAGGGGCATGACGCACGAGCGCACGACCTGGCCGCGCATCATCACGCTGCAGGCGCCGCATTGAGCCATTCCACAACCGAATCGCGGGCCGCGCAGCCCAAGCTCGTCGTTGAGAACGAATAGCAGAGTCGTTTCTGGATCAACCGCCAAGAGGTGCTGACGGCCGTTCACTTTCAGGGTGATCTCCTTCATGGGACGGCCCGCTCCTTTACTTCTCCGTAGGTCCGCAACATCTGCCGGGTGGACGAATTCGGGCACCAGCCCCACGCGGTGAATGTGTCTTTCAAAAACAGAGGCTCGGCGTGCATGGGTGGGGCAGATCATGTCGTGCCTCGCGTCGCACCTGCTGTCGCGCGCGAAGGGCTCAAACTGCCTTGATCCTAACCTATGATGCCCACGGCGAACAGATCAAAACCCGTGGCTGCCCCCCAGATAGGTGGAGTAAAGAAGCGCCGTTCCCGTGCTAATGAGAACGGCGGCAAAACCAGATTCCCTGCCCGCGGCGATCGCGGACCTTTTCCTCGTTTGCATGGCTCCTGGAGTAACAGGGAAATCTTTGGAACTGCTGTCAAGAAGAGCCGTGCCGGTGCTGTTGAACTTGGCAACATCAGCGCAGCGACTCCAACTGCTCGGCTACGACGCTGGCTGCAGGTCTCCGCGCAGGAGTGCGGGTGGGCTCCGCCTCCCCGCCTTACCTTCGTGATTACTGGCCGCTCACAAAGAATGGGCGAACTCTGATCCTGTGCTAGACTCCCGGATGAAAGGAAGCGTCACTCGTTACCTCATTTGAGGAGAAGCCGTGAAATCGACCGGCTTTGCAGCCGGCTTGCTGCTAATGACTTCTATTGGCCAGTCCCAAACGCTTACCACCTCTCAAGCCAGGTCACATGACGGCGACAAGGCCACGGTCTGCGGGATCGTGGGAAACGAACATGTTGCGATGGGCAGCCGAGGCAAGCCAACCTTCATCGATCTGGATTCCGCCTTTCCAAATCAGGTATTCGCAATCCTGGTGTGGGAGGAAGATCGACAGAAAGTAGGGGCACTCCCTCGCACAGGAGAACATGTGTGCGCTACGGGATCGATTAACTACTACCACGGCGTGCCCCGGATTATTGTCAGGAACAGCACACAGTTTAACCGGTAATAAGTTAGGTGGCCGCCTACGAAAGTTTGCCAGGGCAAAGGCCCCCGGCTTCGACCCGTGACTTCCGATGCCGCATCTAATGAGTATGCTTTGCGCAATGGCAACCGGTGTCTTGAGCACGGTCCTACTCTCTGGAGTGGCGGCCAGTGCGCAAAGTAGTGAACCATCCTCAGCCAGCTCGCAGATCCCGTCCCTCGCCGTGCGCTCGAACCTGGTGTTGGTGCCGGCGTTGGTGAAGACCAAGGCCGGCGAGATTGTCTTCTCGCTCACCGCCGACGATTTCATCCTCACCGATAACGGCGTTCCGCAGTCGTTGCGGCTGGAGCCCGATACCGGCTCGCAGCCCCTGGCGCTGGCCGTCATCGTGCAGACCGGGGGCCAGGGTGCATCACACCTGGGTGACTACGGCGATCTGGGGGCGGTGCTGGATGCCGTCATCGGCGATGTGGCGCATCGCGTCGCTGTAATCACTTTCGATAGCAAGCCTCGCCTCGAACAGGACTTCACCACCAATACGGACGCGGCAGCCAAGACGATTGCCACGCTTCACGAGGGTGATCCGGGCGCGGCCATTCTTGACGCGCTCAACTTCGGCATCAATCTTTTGCGCAAGCAGCCGCCAATCTATCGCCGTGCGGTGCTGCTCTTCAGCGAGACGGTTGACGGCGACAGCCAAACAAGCTTCGAGGATGCCCTACGGGTAGTCGACGACACCAACACCTCGATTTATGGTTTCGGCTTTTCGAGCACGAAAGCAGCACTGAAGCACGAGGCATCGAAGCTGCCCCGGCCGGGAGGAAGTTCTTACTCGGCCGAGCCGTACCCGCAGGGTGGCTGCATGAGCCACGACGCAGATGCCGACCCGGATGCGCGCGGCAAGCGCAGCGTTCAGGCGCTGGACTGCGCGAGTGATCTGCTGCCACCGTTGCGACTGGCACGGATGGCGTTCCTCGCTGCGACGAACGAACTTAAGCGCAATGTGCCCGAGTCCGTCGCGCAACAGACGGGCGGCGAATACTTCGCCTTCAAGAACGCAACGACGCTCAGCCAACACCTGATAACCATCTCGAACGACGCGGCAAACTACTATGTCCTGAGCTTCCGTCCCCAATCGCCAAGCCCAGGACTCCATGCACTGGGACTGAAGCTCAAGGACCGGCCGGAACTCGAACTGAGGGCGCGCAAATCATACTGGGTGGACGCCGAAGCAGCCTCGAACAATAAATAGCTTAGCCGAGGCGGCAATCCCAAGTGCCGGCGGCATCCAGGCATTCGCGGATGGGGCCGTTGCGCCTTGACTGTTCTTTGTATTAGACAGGCAGCCATTGCTATGTCGCCGAATGGGGTGAAGCACGGAGCCTTGAAGGGTCTTCGGACAATGACGCGTTCACGATCCTTCCCGGTGCCGGTGGAAAAAGCTACCTTCATGCCTCAGAAGTAGCCATCCATCTGCCCTAAATAGAGAATGACGAGATTTCAATACTCTATCCCGTCCCCGCTTTTCCCCCTGAACTCCCTCAACAAGAAGCGAAGGCGACTGCGAAAGGCGTCCTGACGTTCGTCGGAATGCACAAGCAACGCCGTCGAGTTTGTTGGCCGGCTCCCGTTTGCAAGGCCTACCCTGTTTGAGCGACGGAATAATCAGACTCGCCAGAATGGTGTCAGGAGCTGTGAGGCGAGCTAGTCCCGGTTCAGTGGGGAGCGCCAAAACCATCCCCCATTTGAATTTGCGGGTTGCGTTGCGAGCTGACGCCCTCCAACCTCCAACGTCGGTACCCCGCGAGAAATTAATAATTGACAGCATCCGCTGTAGAAGAAGCTAATTCCTGCCGATCTTGAGGGTTGGGAGCGGCAAATGCAGACCGTATCGAATTGCAACAAACCCCCTCGACTGTCCTTGACCGGAGGCGATTCCCGCGATACAGGCTCAGTAAGCCGATCACAGTTTGGCTGCCCGACGGCTGAGCGACGCCAGCCATGACCCTAGAAATCAGTGAGAATGGGATTTCGGCGTTCCTCGACACTCCGTTGACCGTTGGTGACAAGGGAGATTTGGAGCCAGTTGGCGGCGGTCGAGTGTCTGCGATAGCGCGGCGCAAGCTCGGGCAGGTGTATGGCATTGAGTTTCTGGGCCTCAGCGTAGAACAGGTCAAGCAAATCCGATCCCTTTGCACCAGGCTCCGGTCTACTCTGTCGGGGCGGGTATCTAGAACAGAGTCAACGAATTTTGTGCCGCTCTCGGGGCGGCTCCGTGACGCTCAAGCACTATCTGGCAACCATCTTAGAGCACTGACGAGCCGTTGGGCTGCTGGATTTCCTGTTTTGGGAAATTCTTCCATCTTGGACTCCCTACACGAATAGACATGTGCCGGCCGTTGGTGCGTGGAATCGAGATGAATTGCAGATCGACCCATCATTAGCGGCGCGCGAGATCGGACAGAATTTACTGCTGGGAATTGGTCTGCCTTTCTCCTTTGACCAGAACCGAAGCACAACCTACATGATCCGTGCATCTGTGGTTTGGCAGGAGTAATAGGAACGGAGGGCGAGCGCAAGACCAGCCATGTTGAATCAACTAGTAGCCTTCATCCTCGGTGAGCAGCAGTATGCCCTCTCCTTGGCAACTGTCCAGCGAGTCGTGCGCATGGTGGAGGTAACTCCGTTGCCGAAAGCGCCAGAGGTTGTGCTTGGCGTGATCGACTTTCAGGGAAACATCATTCCGGTCGTGAGTATGCGAAAGCGGTTCGGTTTAGCAGAATCCGAAATCAGTTTGAGCGACCAGCTCATTGTGGCGCAGGCGGGTACACGAAGTGTCGCTGTTGTGGTGAACTCCGTCACCGGAGTTTTCGAACGGACGGCAGAAGAGGTTACAGAGGCAGAAAAGATCGTACCCGGCGCGCAATACTTGGAAGGTATTACCAGGCTGGACGGCGGCATTTTATTCGTTCATGACCTTGATCGTTTTCTCTCGAAGAAAGAAGAGCAGCAACTGGACGGCCTCCTGGCCCAAGCGGGGGGAACAAAATGACGAAAAGGATCTCAGACGCGCAGCTTTCGCGGCTCAGCGAGCTTGTCGCTCGTCACCTCGGACTGCACTTTCCGAGAGAGCGCTGGCTCGATCTTCAGCGCGGGGTGTGCGGGGCTGCCCAGGAATGGGGTTGTCAGCACAACTTGGACCACTACGTCCAGGAACTGTTGTCGCCGACCTTGACTCAAAGGCATCTGGAAGTGTTGGCCGGCTACTTAACAGTTAGCGAGACTTATTTTTTCCGGGAGAAACGGAGTCTGGAAGTTTTTGAGAAGGACATCGTGCCGGAGTTGATTCGTACGGGCAAGGTAATCAGAGTCTGGAGCGCAGGTTGCGCCACGGGCGAAGAACCGTATTCGATCGCGATCGTGCTGAGCAAGTTGATGGCGGGCCTGAAGAAGTGGAACGTCGAGATTCTAGCGACCGACCTGAATTCCAAGTCTCTGCAAAAAGCATCCGAGGGAAGCTACGGAGAATGGTCCTTCCGCGGGGTTCCGCCATTGGTTCGGAGTGCATATTTTGAGGCGGCCGGGGAAAGCCGCTGGACCGTCAGCTCAGCCATCAGGAAGATGGTGAGCTTTGCCCAGCGCAACTTGATGGATCACTCCTTTTCTCCGCCTTCGAACTGCACCAACGGCTTCGATGTGATCTTCTGCCGGAATGTGCTCATGTACTTCACTCCTGAGGGCATGAGGAAGGTTATCCACCAGCTCTACTGCTCATTGGCGAGCGATGGATGGTTGATCGTGAGCCCAACGGAAACGTCCCACGAGCTGTTCTCTGAGTTCGCCACGATCGATTTTGGCGACGTCACCCTATACCGGAAGTCGGCCACACAGTTGGGGAAGACGCTGACCTTGCCTTCTGTTGTACGCGATGAGAACAGGTTCGGTGCTCAGCTGCCTGAACAGAGACTTGAGAATTCAGAACCAGCCATGGCTCCAGTCTGCGACACAAGCCAAAAGAGCCAGGATCCCCAGATCCATCCAGAAAACGCGGCGCCACCGGCGCCTTCCTACTCACAGGCCTTAGCGCTTCATGAACTAGGGCGCTATGAGGATGCCCAGCAGATCATCGGGACCCTTCTGTCACAAGACGGCAATGATGCGCAGGCCATGCTTCTGCTTGCGCGTGCCTACGCCAATCAAGGGAAACTGGCAGCGGCGCTGGTCTGGTGTGACAAGGTAATTGCGGCCGACAAGATGGCTGCTCGCGCCTACTATCTGCGGGCAACAATTTTGCAGGAACAAGGCTCCCTGCCAGAGGCGCTCTTCGCATTTCAGCAAACAGTGTACGCGGAACCTCAGTTTGTCCTGGGTCATTTCTCCTTGGGCAATTTGGCTTTGAATCACGGAAAGCTAAGAGAATCCGAGAAGCACTTCGAGAATGTTCTGCTGTTGCTGGCTCACTATGAACCAGAAGACGTTGTGCCGGAGTCCGACGGGCTCTCGGCGGGCAGGCTGAGAGAAGCGATCGTTTCGCAGCGCGGCGGGGTCGCCTCAATCGTACCTGGAACTGAGCTGTCGCAGGGCACCTTCCGTCGCGCCGGCAAGCCTCGCGTGGAGCAAGCGAGAAGCCGATGAGCAGAACGGGGGAGTTGCCGACCAGTCCTGCTCCCAGCGCGGGAGGCGAAGCCGAGTTCGATTGGGCTGACCTTCACCGCCGCCTGGACGCATCCCATGCTGCTCTGAAGCGGAGACTCACTTCCAGCGCGGAGGAAAAGCGGAAAATCCTCCGCGCACGCGCCCGGTCGCTGGCGGCGGGTGGCAAAGCCGAAGCAACGTCCGCGCACCTGCTCTTGGAAGTTGTGGAGTTTGCCCTAGGGCCTGAGCACTACGGCATTGAATCGAGTCATATTCGTGAAATCCATCCGCTCAGCGAATTCACGCCGCTGCCCTGCACACCGGCGTTTGTGCTGGGTCTAGTCAATGTGCGGGGACAGATTCTGTCCATCATCAACATCAAGAAACTCTTTGATCTGCCGGAAAAAGGTCTGACCGACCTGAACAAGATCATCATTGTCCACGCCAATCACATGGAGCTTGGCATTCTCGCCGATGCCATTCTAGGCGTGCGCTCCATCACGGTGGAAGAACTGCAACCTGCTCTCCCGACCCTGACAGGGATACGAGCGGAGTACCTGAAGGGGATTACA
>PLZN01000146.1 GCA_003152195.1 Acidobacteriaceae bacterium | reverse complement strand
AAAATCCGAGGATCGTTGATTTTCCAACCCGGTTTCGACCCGGACTAAAAAATCCCTCTATGTCTTTTCAACGACTTACAGCTACTTAAGGCTCCCGATCGGGCCTTGTAACTCGTTGAAACTACGTTTATATTGCCACTCATAACCCAAAGGTCGCTGGTTCAAATCCAGCCCCCGCAACCAGTCAAACTCACCAGAATCAACACTTAAGGCATCTCAAGCTTGACCCCTTCTATCACAGGGTCCAGTTCATTCCCAGGCCCAAACCTCACTACATAAGACCCGCGCTGAACTCAAGGTCATCCGCGCCGATCTCTCCCGCAAACTGCACGAGCTGAAACGGCCAGACTGGTGCACCGTGGTCCATTTACACGGGCAAGACTCCAAGGAAGGTTTCTTCTCAGCTTCTGTGGCGAACGTGGGGCACCCGGCCAATCGTCCTACGGCCCTGTCAATGGACGTTGAGATAGCGATCCAATTCCCACTGGCTGACGCTGTTGTGGTAGCTCTCCCATTCCTCTGATTTCGCTTGAATGTAGTAATCCGCGTACTCTGCGCCCAGCGAGCTGCGCACCACCTCATCCTGTGACAAAGCTTCGACTGACGCCTCCAGCGTCGCCGGAAGATGGCCGATGCCCCGCGCATGCAATTCCTCCCAGGGCACTTCAAACAGGTTGTCATGATTCGGCACTCCCGGATCGATCCGGTTGTCGATGCCGTCCAGGCCCGCCGCCAGCATCGCCGCACAGGCCAGGTAAGGATTTGCCGCGCCATCCACCATGCGGTTTTCAATGCGGCCCGGACCGGGCACGCGGATCATCTGCGTCCGATTCGCGCTGCCATANNAGACGCTTGTAGCTATTCACCGTGGGAGCCAGGATCGCACACAGCGCGGGCGCATGCTTCAAAATGCCGCCCATAAACCAGCGCCCCTCCTCCGAGAGGCCAAGAGGATCCTCTACGCTATGGAAGAGGTTCTTGCCGGTGGCGGGGTCTGCCAGGCTCATATGGCAGTGCGAACCGTTTCCAGTCAGGTTCGCAAATGGCTTGGGCATAAAGGTCGCCTGGTGCCCATGCTCTTCGGCGACGATCTTTACCATCCACTTGAAGAAGATCTGCCGGTCGCAGGTGGTGAGCGCATCGGCAAACTTCCAGTTGATTTCAAACTGGCAGTTCGCATCTTCATGGTCCGCTGCGTAAGGCGCCCATCCCAGCTCTTGCATATAGCCGAGCAGCCTGGTCAGAAGATCCAGGTTGCGGTGGAGCGAGCGCATATCGTAACAGGGTTTGGCCGCATTATCCATCGCATCCCACGGCGCGCAGGAGCCATCCTGGCCTCGCTTCACCAACATGAACTCAGGTTCCACTCCCACCATCAATTCGTAACCGCGTTGGCGTCCAATGTCCAATTGATGCGCGAGAACCCTGCGCGGGCAGAACTTCGACGGCACATTCTCGACCTGTAGCATCCCAGCCACCCAGGCGACATTCTTTCGCCATGGCAGCACGATCATGGATCGCAAATCCGGGATAGAAACCAAATCCGGATCATGCGGTCCCTGGCCAACATCGCCCGCCGCGAAGCCGGCGAACCCGGCGCCCTCAGAAATCATGTCGTCCACTGCGCCGGCCGGGACAAGTTTGGCTTTAGGAATGCCGCTCATTTCTACGAAGGAGCACAAAAAAAACTCGATGCCTTTTTCATGAATGAGTGCCTTGAGATCGTTTGTCAATTCTGTGTCTCCGCGGATAGATTCACTTCCCTACTGCGAAACCGAGGCTGCAGCCTTTTCCCCCAACAGTTTGCCGCTCAAGAATCGGGCGGGCGCAAATGGTTCCATCAGGGCCGCAGCCTTGCCGGTGGCAATGGTCTCAGCCAGGCACTTGCCGGAGATCGGACCCGCCTTGAAACCCCAAGTGCCCCACCCCACATCCATGAAGAAGTTATCCAGTTCCCCAGCCGCGCCCATGATAGGAGCATAATCCGGCGTCATGTCGCAGACCCCAGCCCACTGACGAAGAATCTTGATGCCATGGAGCTGCGGAAACAGTTCCAGAGTGTACGAGGCCATCTGTTCCAGCGTGGGCAGCGTGGATCGAGTGCAGTACGTCTGGTAAGGATCGACCTCCGAGCCGATCACCAGCTCGCCTTTGGCGGTCTGGCTCACGTAAACATGCAGGTTCGAGGAAACGATCACATAGTCCAGGAATGGTTCGATCAATTCCGTAACGCAGGCCTGAAGAGGCTGGCTCACAATGGGAAGCGGGACACCCGCCATGTCGGAGATCGTCGTGGCCCACCCGGCAGTGGCGTTCAGGATCGCGCCCGCGGATAAGTCGCCTTGGGTCGTCCGCACACGGACGATCTTCCGGCCTGCGACCTCGAGTCCGGTGACAGCCGTGAATTGATGCACCTCGATGCCCATGGCGTCACAGGCGCGGCCATAACCTTGCACCACTTCATCGTGCCCGATCGTCCCTCCAGGTGGATGGTAGAGGGCCGCGAGCACGGGGAGCCGCGGCCGGTCAGACATATCCATCGTGGGCACCATACGCCGCAGTTCGTCCCGGTCGACCATTCGGCTGTCGACCCCCATCAACCTGTTGTTCTCCGCTCGTATTCTCAGGCCGGTAATGGAGGAGTCGGTGTGCGCCAGCGTGAAATGCCCACTCTGGTTGAAATCGAGCTGCCAGTCTAGGTCCTCTGCCAGGCCTTCATAGAGTCGCAGTGAAGCGTCGTAGAAAGCGATGCCGGGATAAGTGCGGTAGTTCGATCGCAAAATGGCCGTATTGCGGGTGCTGTTTCCACAACCGATATAGCCTTTCTCGAGCAGCGCTACTTTTNNATGATGGCCACGTCATAGGTGGGCTTGAGGTCATGCTTACTCAACATCACCGGCCCAACCTTATGCATCGCCATGACGGAACCCCATCAACTGCTGCTGTGCCACCAGCCCAAAAGGATGTGCGCCAAACTCGCTGCCGGCGTGCAGCAGGGCGCTCCATACGTGCTCCGCGAGATCTCGCGTGTTCAAAATTAGAAATGCGGGCAGGCTCTCGCAATCGCAGCGCAGGATCGTGGCGTTCACATGGGCAACGCGCGTTTGCCGAGCTGTGCCGTCAGGCATCGCATCTTCGCGGACGTTCAACGTAGTCAGCTTCCGCAGCACTTCCCGTGATTTCGGGCCGGCCAGCAGAATCGTGCTGTAGAGGGAGGTAACGTTGGTGACGGATGACGAGGCTGCAAAACCGATTGACCGTGACGACGTAATCAGGGCGTGCGAGGGGGTAAGCTTCCACAGCCGCGCAGGCGGAGCAAGGGGCAGGTGTAATTCTTCGGCTTGACCGTGGAAATCCAGCTTATAGAGGTAGCTCGCATCGGATATGCCCACGGATGTGCGCGCCCCCTCAACTTCCCGGGACGACTCCGTATACCAGGCAGGAAGCTCCCAACCCGAGAAAGTGTCCATGTGGGCCTGGGCCTCGAGGTGACAACGATGCAATGCCGATAATCGAAGCGGCGCCATCACGCCCTCAGCCGCCGACCGGTAGGGTCATAGAAGACTTCCTCGACGATGCTCGCGGCATAGTCAACCGCGTCGGCGCGCAGAGCAACGCGAGTGCCCTGCTTCGCCTCCGCGGGAGTGACCCATGCCATCCCGATCACTTTTTCTCTCTCCCAGGAGAATCGAACACTAGTGGCCCAACCGACCGGCCTGCCCGCAAACAATACCGGGGAGCCATCAGGAGGGACCACGGTTCCTTCCAGTTCAAACCCGACCAGCATGCGCTCAAGAGGGTTTTGCTTTATGCGCGCCAGCGCAACTCTNNAGGCCATCGGTATCCACGCCCACGATGATGTGCTTCTTCTCCAGTCGCAGCACGCGCTGCGTCTCCACGCCAAAGGGGAGAAGGTTTACCGAGACGCCGGCCTGCAGCACCTGGCTCCAGAGATGGCTTCCATACTCGGCAGCGACGACGATTTCCCAACCTGTCTCGCCCACAAAACCGATACGCATCATCGTTGCCGGTACACCAGCCACGGATGCTTGCCGCCAGTCCATGTAGGGAAAGGCCGCGGAGGAGAGATCGCAATCGGTTAGTTTCTCCAGAACTCCTCGTGCCACCGGGCCAGCCAGGTTCATGGAGGCCAAGCCCGCAGTCAGGTTGGCAATCGTAACCTTCCATCCCGCCGCGGCTGCCCACCATTCCAGCCATTGATGCACGAAGTCCACGTTGCCCGTGGTGGTGGTAAGAAAGTAGCGTTGCTCGTCCATGCGGGAGATGNNCCGATGGGCAGCGTAGAAAAATTATGAGTAAAAACTCGATCGAGCAGGCGGCCGGCATCTCTCCCCTTGACCTCGATCTTCCCCAGTGTGCTGACATCGATGACGCCGGCGCGTTCGCGCACCGCGCGGTACTCCTGTTCGACACACTTCTCTTGCCATCCGGTACCGTTCGGGTCATAGTAGCGCGGGCGCTTCCACTCTCCCATATCCATCCACACGGCGCCCAGCCGGTCATGCTGCTCGTGCATGGGCGTGCGGCGTATCGGATGGTGCCTCATCCCAGCGAGCGCGCCGAGAGTCACCGGGGGAGCGGGAGGGCGCGCGACGGTCGTACCCACCTGGGCGATGGTTTGGCGGCTCACCTGGGAAGAAAGACAGACCGCAGCCATCTGGCACATTCGCCCCTGACAGGCGCTCTTGCCCAGCTTGGTAAACCTCTTGATCAATTCAATGTGCCCCATACCGGCTTCGATTGTCTCCGCCACATCATGGCCTGAGACATCCATACAAAGGCACGCGATTGCGTCGGTGGATCGGGCGGAGGGCGGAGGCAGATACTCGCGATTGGTGACGCCCTCTCCGCCGGCGGCTCCCACGAGGCTCACCGCCCGCGGTAAGGCCTCGGCCAGGAATGCTCCACTGCCCTCATTCCATCGCAGGCGGGAACCAGCCTGGGCCAGAAGGCCCACATCCGGGACCAGGGGTCCACACATCGCCACCAGGTCCGCTTCATAGATATCTGTCTTAGTTACTAATCCAGAGACGTGCTTTTTTCCTCTGGCGCTCACCACGGAGGAGATAGGCACGCTTGCCACCACTTCAACCCCTGCAGCCTCCAGGCCGGCCTGCAGCTCGCCACACCTTTCGGCGTCTCCAATCAGTGCGGCCCGCTTGCCGGGTACGATGCCATGTTGATGCAGCAGCCGCAGCACTGCGGTCGAAAGCATTACGCCGGGCAGGTCATTGTTGGCGAAGAGAAACTGCGTCTCGTATACACCGGTGGCTACAATGACGCTGCCGGCGCGCAGGTGCAGCAGCCGCTCCGCATTGGGCTGCCCAAAATCAATTTGCACCGCGCCCAGCAGATTGCCTTCATAGAGGCCAAAACAACTACAGCTCACAAAGGTTGTGACCAGCGGGTGTGCCAGGACTTCTTCCATCAGCGCCTGGATGGATACGGTTCCCGATCTGGCGCTACGCAGGTACCCACCCAGTGCGGGCTCCTTCTCGAGGAGAGCCACCGACATGCCTCGTGAGGCAGATGCCAGAGCGGACTCTAAACCATGCCGGCCACCGCCGATGACAACGACATCAAATTGCAGGTAGACATGCTCGTAACGGTGCGGCGACTCGGAGAGCGCCGGCGCAGCCGGGAAGCGCTTGACGGCAGGTGAATCGAATCCCCGGTAAACATTCTGGTTCTGTGGCAGAACGGTCAGTCCGTTGCGCGCCGGGATGGTGCAGCTACGCACGTTGGGCACGCCGTCCAGGTTCACCATGCAGTTGGGGCAGCTTCCCGTGAGGCATAGCAGACCTCGCACACGGCCGTGCCGATAACTGTGGGTGAAGGTGCGCACCCCGGAACGGTACAAGGCCGATGCCACGGTGTCGCCGGGCTTGGCCGCTACGGTGCTGCCTTTCCACCGGAAGAGAGTCTCCATTATCCGAGCTGCTCCTCATCTTGCGGCAGCAGCGTTTGATGGACCTCATTGGTCATTGTGTTGCGGCTCGCCTTGAACCATTCGCCACAACCGCCGCGGTGGTACCACCACTCCCACTGCACCCCGGCGACGTTCCGCTTATACAGCGCGTAGGTGATCCAGGCCTCATACTCGGCTTCAGGGGAAGGTCTTTGCCGGACCTCTCCGCCAAAGCGAAATTCGTAGACGCTTCGCTCGCCGCAGTTGGGGCAGTTCAACAGAAAAGACATCTGCTCTACCGTCCAAAGACCTTACGTGTGCCAGCCAACGGAACGCCGCAGATGATGGACGCTTCCATGGTCAGAGCAGCCATATCTTCCGGTTCCAGGTGATGCACATCCGACTTGCCGCATGCACGCGCCAGCATCTGGATCTCCAGCGTCATAGCTCGGAGCAGATTCAGAGCGCGCTCTGCTCCCTGCTCGATATCGAGCCGCTTCATCAGCTCCGGATCCTGGGTCGTAATGCCTACCGGACAGCGCCCGGTGTGGCAGTGATGGCAATGATAGGGCTCCGTGCCCAGAGCCTCATAGTCCTCGATATATAAGGGTTTGTTGCAGTTTAGGCTGATCAACGCCGCGGTGCCAATGTAGACCGCGTCGGCGCCGAGGGCCATCGCCTTGGCGGCATCCACACCGTCGCGGATGCCGCCCGCGATAATGAGCTGCACCTCGCCGTACAATCCACAGTCTTCCAGGGCCGCTCTGGCTTCGCAAACGGCAGCCAGCGTGGGTATGCCGGTATGTTCCTGCAAGATGGCTGGCGACGCACCCGTTCCCCCCTCCATTCCATCCACAACCACCACGTCGGCGCCGGCCTTGGCAGCGAGCTTGACGTCGTCGAAGGTTCGACTCGCGCCCAGCTTTACGAAGATAGGCACCTGCCCATCGGTTGCCTCGCGCAGCTCTTCGATTTTGATCACCATGTCATCGGGGCCGAGCATGTCAGGGTGCCTCGCCGGACTGCGCTGGTCGACCCCCACGGGCAGATCGCGCTGATGAGCGATGGTCTCGGAGACTTTAGAGCCCAGCAGCAGGCCGCCGGTACCCGGTTTTGCCCCTTGCCCAATCGTCAGTTCAATCGCGCTGGCCCCGCGCATGTCGTGCACGTCGATTCCATAGCGCGAGGGAAGCACTTCGTAGATATAGTCCTTGGCAAACTCCCGCTCCGCCGGGGAGAGACCGCCATCGCCAGTGGTGTTTGACGTGCCCGCCCTGGCCGCAGCCTTTGCCAATGCGGCCTTGGCATTGTAGGAGAGCGCTCCCCAGCTCATACCCGTAATCATGACGGGTATTTCCAACTCTAAGGGCCGCTGGGCAAAGCGTCCGCCGAGAACGGTGCGCGTGGAGCATTTTTCGCGATACCCCTCGAGTGGGATACGCGTGAGCCCGCAGGGTAAGAAGGTGAGGTCGTCGAAGGTGGCCCAGCGCCGCTGGCGGAGCGTGCCGTAGCCGCGTATCTCATAGATGCCGGTCTCCGCTTTGGTATGAATGCCCTGCATCACCTCAGCCGTGTAGGTTCCGCTGGTTTGCAGAAGAGGACGGCTAAAGTTTGGAGCCGGATCATTCATCAGAGCGCATCCTGCCAGGTCTTCCAATTGTGCTTGTCAAAGTTCCAGAGCTTGCGTCCGGCGACTACCTTGGTAAAATCGCGCCCAGCCGGCTTTTGCGCGCGCAACTTTGCCGGCAGGTGCTCGGCAAGAAGACGGTCCAGAAGTTGCGCCTCCTCCGTCGCGAGCGGCTCGGCCACCGCATCCGTGCCCAGGTTGCCGATAGCGCCTCCGACATAGCAGGTGGTGGCGTACATAGAGTCGGCGAAGGCATGCCCCGTGTTGCCGCAGACCACCAANNACCAGGCCGCCCTTCATGGAGACGCCAAGGCGCGCGGCCGCATCGCCGTGGATCACGACCGTGCCCCCGCGAATGGCCGCGGCTGCTCCGTTGCCGGCGCCTCCGTAAACGACAACGTGGCCATGGTTCATCGACTCCGCCAAACCCCAGCCCGCACTTCCCTCCACGTGAATCTCGGCGCCATCGATCAGCCCGCCGCAGTAATAACCCACACTGCCCAGAAAGCGCACTCGTCCCGGTTGCAGAAGAGCGACCCCGAGGTTGTGACGAGCATTCGGGTTGGTTACGCAGATCTCTACCGCCCCACCCTGCAAGCGCGCTCGGATCAGCGCATTGACCTCTTTGGTCGAAAGCGTCGCTGCATCGATGGCCACGGGGGCTGCTATCTCGACCAAACCCGCACCTCCTCAACTTGTGCTTCCGAGACTTTGTATTCCCCCGGGATCGCCGAGCGGATAGCAATCTCCTCAGTTGCCACGGCAACGAAATCATCCGTCTCGGCGACCACCAGCGGCTTGAAGGCGTAGGGATCCTTGACGAATCCCATCTCGGTGGCGGTCACGGCCAAACAGCAGAAGGCTCCGTCCATATCCCGCAGCACCCCGTCCAAGCCCTGGCGCAGCGTGGCGCCCCGGTTGAGAGACTCCGCCAAATAGACCGCGAGCACCTCGGAATCATTCTCCGTAACAAAGCGTACGCCGCGCTGCTCATACTTGCGCCGCATTTGATGATAGTTAGTGATGTGCCCATTGTGGACGATGGCCA
>PLZN01000200.1 GCA_003152195.1 Acidobacteriaceae bacterium | reverse complement strand
CACCCGCCTTTTCGTGGTGCTTCCTACCGTGCCCAACACTAACGGCGGCTTAATCGAGAACCAAGGGTTGGGCCGCGCAGTGGGAAATTCGCGGTCCTTCGCGTTTTTTGCGCAGACCTCGTCTGGTGAGAAAGCCCTGCCCTTCGCGCACCGCCGTCTAGATCTAATAAACATCTCGGGCTGGGCCAGTTCGCCTGCGCCAATCTGGGCGGCGCCCATCGCAGCAGGAATATCCGTCATTTTTCGATTGCAGAAGTGGTCCTGGACTCGTAATAATCCCAAAGCACGGTGGAACTTCAGCGAATCTCGGCTGAAAAATACCACATTTCCCAGTCAGATTCGTCGCACCACTCCGGTAGGTTAGCGAAACAAAACCAGGAAAGGAATCCTTCTATGCCTCTGGTCTTACTTGGTAGTGAGCAAGCAATGCAATTGTGCGGGGGTGATTTAACCGGACCGGTTAACAGCCCGCCTATCACTTCACTGGCAAGAGAACTCGAGCTTCGCAAGTACCTGTTGGATGTTGCAGCCTGGGCGTCCAATTCCAAAGTGGCCA
Source organism: Acidobacteriaceae bacterium (assembly GCA_003152195.1). Taxonomy (GTDB): domain Bacteria; phylum Acidobacteriota; class Terriglobia; order Terriglobales; family Acidobacteriaceae; genus PALSA-350. The sequence goes on along the minus strand of PLZN01000200.1, from coordinate 12,797 downwards.
AAGAGATCCTGTATGTCGTTCAGAATTGCGAACCCAATATTTATGTCGTGGGGATGAAGGGAGGCGGATTCTCCTGCTTCAACAGTGATTACCCCAAGTTTGGTACGGGAACGGTCTACTACAACATGGCGCTGAAGATGGAAATCGGCTTTAACGGCCCCGGCCCAACAGAGACGGCATCGAAGTTCGCGATGGGGCCAAAACGCAACGTTTCCCTGCACAACTACATCGGTTTCCTGCACGAGCTCGGACACGCCAAGCAGTTTATTGAGAATCCCGGATTCTTCAGGGAATCCAAGGATAAGAAAACGAACGACGAGCTCNNACGAAGTGGAAACCAAGGCCAAGGAACTGGCGGAAAAGCAATCGAACCGAAAAAAGGAGCTCATGCCCGGCGCCGGAGGTACAGGCTCAGCCTGGAAGAATCTCAAGCTGCAACAAACCAGGTTGTGCAGACCGCAGTGGGGCGTTCGCATCGAAACGGACAACCTGATGCGGCATGAGTGGCCCATCTGCGACGAATTCAAACTTCCAAAGCGCAATTACACCGATCTCGTTGTCACAGGCATGTAGGAGTTTTGCTTGTCAGCCTTGTGACACAGGTCCCTTGATGGAATAGCCTTGATCTCCGCTTGCGGCGCGTCTCAGGAGTCGCGAGCCGTTAGACTAGGGAACCTCGACGGTCGCCTCGCCCGCATCGGTGAAAGTAATGACACCACCCCAGATGCACATCAGTTGCGAAACATTGTCGAGCGTGGGAAAGTTACCGAGTATCACGGTCGGTGCTCCAGCCACCCAGGGAGCTGGAGTCGCCGGAATGCAGGGCATCGGCGTGAGCACGCCCAGGGCTGCGGCCGTCGCCGAGGCGACGGTCGGGTTTGCCAGCGATTGGCACATGCCGAAGGGCATGATATTGGTCATCGGAATATGGTCCATGATGTTGGCGTCCGGCACCATGTTGGTCATCACCTTATTGGTAGGCAGCACCACCAGCGAACTCGGCGCCATTCCGAAGGTGCATTGCATCATCGCTCCCATACAGACTTGTAGAGGCATGATCCGGCTCCTTGAATGCAGCTTCGAGTTTACGCCGGAAGTTTCCCATGCCAAAGGGCAGTTTCACTTTGAACGTAGCGCTGGCGGTATGATCTAGGCGATGACGTTTCAGCCCGGGCAGGTAGTCGGAGAATACAAGATCGTGCGGGTGTTGGGCCGTGGTGGCCTGGGCGCGGTTTACGAGGCGATGCATCTGATCTCGCAACGCGCCGAAGCCATGAAGGTAATGTTGCCGGAACAGACCGGAACGGAGGAGATGAAGGAGCGCTTCCGCCGGGAGATCCAGCTTCTCGCCAGTCTCAACCATCCCAACATAGCCCGGCTTCACAATGCGTTCTACTTCGAAGATCAGCTCATGATGGTCATGGAGCTGGTGGAAGGGGAGGATCTCCGCTCGCGCAGCCGCAGCGCTCGCATGACGATGCCGATGCTCATGGATCTTGCCACGCAAGTGCTCGCTGCTCTTGACTACGCGCATGCTCGAGGGGTGGTTCACCGCGACATAAAACCGGCAAATATCATGGTTTCTTTTGCCGGCCTGGTGAAGGTGCTGGATTTCGGCATTGCCATCACCCAGGGCTCGGTAAACCTTACCATGGCTGGATCGCTGATCGGTTCTCCAATGCACATGTCGCCCGAACAAATCCGTGGTGAAAAGGCGACACAGCAGTCTGACATCTACTCCTTCGGCGTGACCCTCTACGAACTCATAGCCGGCCAGTCACCCGTTGACGGCGCCACCACGTATGAGTTAATGATGGCCCACCTCAACCGAACCCCCACGCCTCTTGCTGAATTGCGGCCGGAGATCCCGGCGCGGTTGTCGGACGTGATCTCCCGGGCGCTGGAGAAGGATCCGGCAAAGAGATTCAGCACCGCTGCCGAGTTTCTGGGTGCGCTCCGCTCGGCGAGTGCGGCAGATCCTGGAAAGACGGCGGCGACAACCGCAACCGCCCATTGGCAACCCGTCAGCACCGATGATCTTAAGAAACCTACGACCGCATCGCTTGCTCAACCTACTGAGCAGCTGGTGCGGCACCTGGCATTATTTATCGGACCGATCGCAAAGGTTGTCGTGTCCCGGCTGGCGAAGCAGTACACCGATCTGGACCGGCTTTATGCGGAAGCGTCGAAGCAGATCGAGAATGACGCGGACCGCAAGAAATTTATGCGGACCCGGCCGCCCGCATAATGGACTTGGCGGGCTCATCCATTGAGAAGGTCGAGGGCCTTCTTCAGACTGGTGTGCATGCGATAGAAGGATCGGGTGACCTGCGCGACCTCGTCATTGCCGCGGACCGGAAGCTGCTCGAGGTCCATCTCGCCTTGGCTGATACGATCCGCGGAAATGGAGATCTTTCGTAGCCGCCGGATGACAATGAAATACAGTCCCATATCGATCAGGAGAATCGCTGCCAGAAAAATCACAGACAGGTTGATCAGCAGCCCATTCAGTCCTTGCCGCGCCATTTTTATGGGCAAGGAGGTCGGTATCGATACAATCTGGGCTCCGATGACCTCGTCCAGATTCCAGCCGAATCCATTCTGCGCTCCGTAATGCTTGATGAGCGCCTTGGGGGCTACGCCCGGCTGGCTATGGCACTGCAGACATCCGCTCTCCACCCGAATCGGGTGAGCCAGGGAGAGGCTTGGTCCGGTAGCATCGTCCCGCACCCGGACCAGCTCGGTCTCCTTGGGGGAATTGCGGAAGTAATTGATAATATCTGCCTCCCAATCCGTGGCGCGATCGCGGAGATTTGTCGGGTTCAATGCCGCTTCCTTGTAGGTGTAGTCCGGATACGTCTGGCGGATCTGTTGAAAGGTAGTCGTTGACGCAAAGAACGGGATCGCCTGCGGCAGGAAGGCGGTTGTGTGCTCCGTTGTTTTCTCAAGCACCGGCGTAATGTAATGATCGGTGTAGTTCCGAGTGGCCAAAGCACTAGCCGCCATTAGCCCAGCCTGGCGAAGCACCTCGGCCTGCGCCTGCTCTTGCAGGAAGGTTCGCGACTCGTAGGCGATCAGCAGAAGGCCGAGACCGAAGACGGTGATGAGCAAAATGTTGAATTTTACCAGCAGCTTCAAGCGAATGCTCCTTGGGGAATACGAGATTGCCTACCGCAGCGGACACGATGTAGCGGTTTGCAGACTCCGGCCGGGCGCGTGAGTCGAAGACAGGCTAAGTCCCCTGAGCCTGTGTTCAGAGCTGGAATCCGGAGCCTCTGGACCTAGCCAAACAAAAATAGTACGCTAAACCCCTCGACGCGGTGTCTTGCGTACGGCTTTTTTGCGTCTAAAACAGAAATCCCCATTCAAATGTTGCACTGGCTCGACCCGAGCGAAACGCTGCCTGGTGGCGAAAAGCCTTCGTTGACTGGGCCGAGGCAAGCATGCAGGCGGCTCGCACTGTGCTCCGTAGAAACCGGCGAATATCGAGAGCTGCCCCCTGATTCTCAGTTCCGCCAGATTATGCGAGACGAGGCATCTGGCTCAAGAATGAGCCAAAGCACGGAGGGCAAACTGATGGTTTCCTGGGCACGGGGAAAGGTAGGGAGCGGCGACTCGTTGGAACGGGCTCCCTCTGAAATGCGCCAAAGACCGCGGGCGATTGAACGAGATCAGAATGTAGGCAGGGAAGTCACATTCGAACGCCGCCCACACTCTCACCTTCAAGAATCAACTCCGCTGAGGAGGGGTCGTTTATGAAGGGCAAGCAGAGGACGGGGCACATGACCTTTGAGATCACCTGCAAGACTGTGCTTTTGTGGAAGTCTTCTTCTGTAAGCTCATTTTCGGGAGAGCCTAGTACGACTAAGTCCACTCCGAATCTCTGGGCATACTCAGAGATCACTTCGCTCGGCTTGCCTGGGACGACAATGTGCTCCACTGGAACCGTGTGGGACTCATTGAACGGGGCGAGAAAGCGCAGTTTCTCTCGGCAACGCGAACACTCATTACCTTTTTGGCATTCCGAGACATGCAGAAGTATCAATTGCCGCAACGCAATCTGATGCGCGCACTTCAGGGCCCGGATAGAAGCAGGCGAGAAGTCGGTCGCCGCGAGAACGTGCTGCCAACAGCCAGCCCACGGTAGAGAGTTAACTGCATCCGGCGAGACGGTCATGATGGGGCACCGCGACTTGGCCAGCAGCTGCCGTGCTACGGTACCCAACGCAACGCGTCCGGCCTCGGTCTTCGCACGTGTTCCCAATACGAGCAGGTCTGCACAATGATCGCTCACCGCCTGCAAAATGCTCTCGCAAACGATCCCGCTTTCAATTACAGAATGAACCGGAATGCCCAGGGCAATTGTTTCGTCCTCTATCTTCTTTAGTTCCGCACGCGCCGAAAGGTTTGCGGTTAAAAGGGACGGCGCTCCGTCTGGAAATGCATAGGCGAGCGGATCGATGACATGCACAAGCACAAGAGCCGATTGGTACATCCGCGCCATTGCCTGCGCGTAGCGGAGCGCCGAAGACGCCGTGTCGCTCAGATCTGTGGCTACGGCTATCGTTTTGAATTTCAGGATGCTGGGATTCATATCGTTGTGCTCCTTATGTTTGAGTATGCGCGGGAAGAGAGGAGAGCCGCAGTGACACTAGTCACAGCAGTCACAAGCTGGTTACATTACTAAAACGATGCGGGCGTCGACCTTGCCTCTGCTCAGCTGGTAAGGTGCATCGTTTTCGGAGCAGGCTTTGCGGCCGGCCCAATAGCGAGTTCTCTAGCGCAGGATCATAACGCCAGGTTGACCTTATTAAATGTGCTCTCTCAGGCGAGCACGACAGAGGAGCAAACCCGAACCGAGATGACCACAATCGCAAGACTTGGTCGCCTGCTTCCAGGCGATGCTGGGGAAATGGTGCACGGTGAAGTTGGAGGTAAAAGCCGGCAATATCGCTGCGGCAATCCTTCATTCGGCACAGGAAAGCAAAGCCAATTTGATTGTCCTGGGCGCACGGCACCGATCACCTCTGGCCTGCTTCCCGATTTGGAAGCGAATTGAACGCGAACAAGCGAGTGACGCTGGCCACGCAACGAAGGTGCGCCGTGAGACAGCCAGTAGGGCCTCCCCCATGACCGCAACCCTGCGCACGGGCGTTGCCTACAAAGTGATAGCCCAAGCCCCATGCTCCACATTCACTCTTCGAAACGGATCCAAGACAAAGCATAACGGGAATGTGAGGGGAGTCTCCGCGGTGCAACGTGGATCTCATTCATGAAACTGCAGCGACCTACCGGCAGATTGCTCTTGCTTCATTTGGACAGGTCGAGGAGAGCTGGGCGGCGGGGACACTGCTCAACTGCCAGGACCGAAAGACGTGAGTGCCAACATAGCTCATCACCTCCCGTAGGTCGTTGGTAGACCTGAGTGGGTCTGGCTGCAGGCCTCAACTGTGACGGCCGTCACCGATTCCCCCGGCCAATGGGGCCACACTTCAAGCTGGCAGGTGACGCATTTGATCCGGTTGACAGAAAACACACGTGTAAGTCCGATGACCATTCACGGCTTCGCGATGTTGGCGCTGGGGCTGGCGCTGCTTTACATTCGTGCGACGATGACAAATCTCCTGTTTTACGTCCTCGGAGGCGCATTCGCGATGTTGCTGGTCGCGTCGTCTCTGCTCCTCATCGCAGGTGTCGATTGGATCTGCGCTGCCGGCCTCGGTTTCCGTCAGGTGAGCAGACTCCGGGGTTTTCTGTCCTTGAGCACAGCCGTAGCCGCCTGCAGTGTTTTCTTGATTCTCTATCCCGGCTCAAGCATTCGGATGCTGTGTTACGTCCTCGCGGTATATGCCCTTTTGCTCAGTTTGGGCAAATTCGGTCTTGCCAGATCGTGGAACGGTACCAAGCGGGAGCAAGCGGTCATGTACATCCTAGCCGGAGTTGCCCTCGCTTTCAGTGCCGCTCTGGTTGCGTTTGCCGGCCAGGACGATCGGGAGTCTCTGGCCTTGGTTGCTACTTATTCTTTGTTTATGGGTTTTCAGATGCTGCTCACGATGTACTTTCTGCAACAGCCGGCGCAAAAGTTTATCGAACCGCGTCCAGGGCTCAACCAGGCGAGTGTGTGAAGCCCTCTGATAAGGACTCGAGCTTCCGGCACTTTTTTGCTTCAGCAGAGGCTGCGCATCTCGGGACATGTTCGTGTTTGCGCACTTATCTTGCCAGTGCGGCTCCGGGAATAGCATTGCTGATTTCGCAAAGCAACGTGGTTCCGATCTGATTGTGATGGGCGCGCGCCCAGCATCCTCAATGGCAACGCATCTGGTGCCCGGGACCGCAGCGAAGGTGCTGGTGGAGGCTCCTTGCCCGGTGATGACTCTGCTACACACAAGTTCCGCTCCAATGCGGTGGAGCGCCTCCGTACTCAAGCACAGCCACGACATCGGTCGAATCATTCTCGTTTAGGAGGCAGTTCATGAGTACCGTTGAACCGGCTCGGCAACTCAGCAGTTGGATGTTCACGGCTCCTGACAAGATTGTCGTCGCGAGTGACCTAACTGATCTCGACTACCTCATTCCGCATGCGATAGCGCAATGCGAGGCCTGCGGAGCCTCTCTTGTTCTCAGCCACGTGATTCCACCTGTCGAGTCCGTCTCTCTGAACGCTGCTGTCGTATCGATTGCAGATGCTGCCAGCGCAGCGGCCCAAAAGCTTCTTCACGAAGCGCGACAGATTCTTGGTGAAGTCGCCGCAAAGGTTCGTGCGGCTGGAATCGACTGCGAAGTTGTGATTCGGCACGGTCATCCGCGCGATGTTGTGACGGAACTTGTCGGCCAAGTATGCGCGGGGCGAGTCGTCCTAGGTACGCACGGTCGGCGTAATCTAAAGAGGTTCTTCTTGGGATCAACCGCCAACGAAATCTTAAAAAATGTCAAAGTTCCCGTGTGGACCGTCGGACCCCACGCACGCCCCTTTGCTCACGGTCAGCCGTGCAGGATCTTACATCCTGTCTCGCTGTCATCCGGTTACCAGGAGACTGCAAAGCTCGCCGTGGAACTCGGGCAGTTCTACAAAGCCGAAATCACACTGTTGCACGTCCTGCCTCGCGACGTGCATGCTGAGTATGCAGCCGAACGTCTTGTCCGATGGACAACCTTCGAGCTTGGGCGCCTCATACCCAATGAGGCGCCACTATGGACGACCGCTGTGATAATGGTGGAGGCCGGCGAAGTTGTTGAACAGATTCTTTGCACGGCCGAGAAGCTGCGGGCAGATTTGATTGTCATGGGTTCAAACCCCGACACGGCATTTTGGCCGGTTCACGGCGACAACACTGTGTACAACGTAATCGCCGAGGCCAACTGCCCGGTTCTCACTCTGCGCCATTCGCTAAGCTAGTTAGGTGGGTTCTTCACTGCCAATCCCGCCTGCTTAGAGTTGTGCCGCGTAGGGGCCTTCAAGACAAGCCACCGCTCCAAGCAAATGTCGTGAGAACGGTGACGACGGTCACTTCCGATAGCGATCGAGATCCGCCATGATTGGTCAAGCTCCAGGAGGTTTTCATGGCTACCGCGCATCAGAGATCAATGGGTACTCATCTACAGATCAAAAAGATTGTTGTGCTGACCGATTTTTCCCAGAATGCAGATAATGGCCTGCGATTCGCCGCTGCAATTGCAAGAGAGTACAAGGCGGCCATCCTTTTGGCGCACGCTTATATGGCGGCATCATGCGCATATGCAGCTCCCGAAGCAGGACAGGTGTTTCAGACCCTAGATGCTGAACGGCAAAGGTTTAAGACTCGCCTGCTCGAGGAAGCGGGAGCTCCTTTCCTCCGAGGGGTACACTGCACCGTCCTTCTGATAGAAGGAGCTCCGAAGGATCTACTCGGGAAGATAAAGGATGCAGACCTGATTGTGGTTGGGACTTCAGGAGAAACGGGCTTGGGAAAGGCGGCTTTGGGATCGACCGCTGAAACGATCTTTCGTTCCTCATCAGTTCCCGTCCTAACAGTTGGGCCCGGTTGCGATTGCAGAGGTGCAGAAGGGTCTGCGCTCAATACTGTTCTTTATGCCACAGACTTCTCTGCTGGCGCGGAAGTGGCTCTGCCTTACGCGTTGTCGATCGCCAAAGAACATGGAGCGAATTTGGTCCTGCTTCACGTTGCAAGCGATAAAGATGTCCCATTTTCTTTTGATCGCACTATGGCGAGCGCAGAGCCCCTGGAGGCGCTTCATAGGCTTGTCCCCGACCGCGCCGGCCTTAAGTCTCAGCCGATGTGCATCGTCGGCTTCGGAAGGCCGAACGCAGTGATCATCGAAAAAGCCAGGGATCTTCAGGCTGGTGTTATCGTGATTGGCGCTCGAGGAGCGGACCGACTTTCGTCGGTTGTATCTCATTTCGCCGGTGGAACCGCATACGGGGTCGCGGCAAATGCAGAATGCCCTGTACTCACGATACCCAGGATTTGACTCCGGGGCCCCATTACATCCAGCTTCCATGGCCGGAGATCGCCCACGATGAATCTGACGTGTTTTCGAGAGAGAGAGAGAGAGAGAGAGAGAGAGAGAGACGGCACCCCAATCCCAGAACGTCAGGAAGATGCGTTCTTCGACTAAACTTCTCCCGGAGTTTCTTCACATAACGCTAGAAATGAGATGGGTTCCCAGCTTGGCAACTGCCAAGTGGCAGAGAAACTCTCTTCGAGCGCAAGACTAGCCGCATCCCAAAATTGGCGATCCCTCGTCTCGGAGACGACATATCGTCTCCGGCTCTCGTCAACCGGTTTCGCTCCGTGCCGTCCTTATGGGCATTTCTGCCCCTAAGTCAGTTGTCTTCAATAGGCCTCAAGACAAGGTGGCGTTCCGCTCCCTTTGGTAACCCATTTGCTCTATAGGAGTGCAAGGAAGCGAAGACAAGTGCTGAGAATCTCGATGAATGACGATACGTCGTTGGCAACACTGAAGGTCGAGGGCAAGCTGGTCGGCCCGTGGGCCATGGAGTTGGGAAAAACCTGGCACGATTTGTGGGCATCGGCCAGACAGAAGTCGTTGCGGCTGGACCTCCGGGGAGTCACTTTTGTTGACTCAAACGGGGCTCGAATTCTTCGAGAGATTGTCAGGGCGACCGGCGCGGAGGTCTTCGCCGACTCTCCTTTAACTCAATATTTTGCAAATCAAGCTAGGCGCGATATAGCCCTAGAGCCGACGGAGGAGAGCTAACATGCCGAACGCAGGCGCACACACAGCAAATTCAATCTGCGAAAACTGTAGGCTGAAGCACGACGGATTCCTCTGCCATTTCACGCCTATGGCAGCAAAGGAATTTGAGTCGATCAAGCTTTCCTCCCGCTATCCCGAGGGATCGATCTTGTTTCTTGAGAACGAAAGAGCGCGGGGAATTTTTCTTGTCTGCTCTGGAAAGGTCAAGCTTTCAGTAAGCTCAAAGGGGGGCAGGACTCTCATCCTTCAAATTGCGAAGCCAGGCGAGGTCATTGGTCTGAGCGCGTCGATGTCCGGAGATCCATACGAGGTTACCGCAGAAATCCTTCATCCTTCGGAGATCGTGTTCATCTGCCGAGAGGATTTCCTCCGCTTTATTCACCGGTTCCCAGAGGCGTACGAAGCAGTCATCCGTCAGCTGAATTTGCAGTACGGACGCGCCTGTGAGCAACTGCGCACCATTGGCCTGTCAACCACAGCCCATGAGAAGCTGGCCCGTCTCTTCCTGCACTGGTCCACGGGCGAACAGCAAACCACAGAAGCAAACCAAATCAGAGTGCCGTTGACCCATGAGCAGATCGCGGCATGCTTAGGATCTACACGCGAGACTGTTACCCGGACGCTCAGCGATTTTAAGAATAAACATCTGGTTACGCTCAGAGGGACGACAGTCATGATCGCCGATCGCTCTGCCCTGATGGCGATTAGCGGAGAGTAATTAGAGGTCGCTCTGCGATAGAAAGCGACCATTCTGTGCAAGCCGCCACCCGTCTACAAAGGTCAGTACGACCCGCATGTCTTCTCCGTGAATTCGCTACAATGCACGGCATAAACGTCTGACACGGCTCAAGGATGCTTCCTTTCGCAGCCTTTTATGCGAAAGGAAGCAATTTCATTGCTGCTGAGCGTCGAAGTATGGACCCAGCGCCTCCACCGCTTGTTGCGCCAATCCAGCATGTTTTACAATTCAGCCTGGCATTTATGATAATCCCACGCATGCTGACGATCTGGCCGTAAACGCGCGGTTCATCCTGCAAAGGGGAAAGCTAGAACGAATGATCCCCAAGAGGTATTTCCTGTGGCGTCCGTCGACGCCAGTGGTTTCCTTGGTGGACATCTAGTAAAAGGGACGCCTGATGACTACCGACTTGGCCAACAGAGACGCTTCTGTACATACGCAGGCGCTGTTCAAGGAGCTTTTTCTAGCCTCCCCGGATGCAATCGTTGTAACCGCCGTTGATGGCTATATCTGCGCGGCCAATCCGGCTGTGGAACAGCTTTTCGGTTACTCCGCGACAGAGCTGATCGGGAACCTTGTAGAGATTCTCATACCGGAAAGGTTTCGTGGTCATCATCCCCAGCACCGCGGTAACTATGTCGCCGCGCCCAGCGCGCGCCCGATGGGGACCGGCCTCGAACTCTATGGGCGGCGCAAGGATGGAACCGAGTTTCCGGTCGACATCATGCTCAGCCCTGTCGAGTCGAGCGGTGAACAATCCGTCTTGACGGTCATTAGGGACATTACAGAGCGCAAGCAGACGGAGACGGCCCTTCGCCGCAGCGAAGAGCGATTTCGCCTGCTGGTGGAAGGCGCCAGTGATTATGCGATCTTCATGCTCGATCCTCAAGGAAGAATCGCGACCTGGAATTCCGGCGCGGAGCGAATCAAGGGATACCGTGCGGAAGAGATCCTGGGCCAGCATTTTTCGAAGTTTTATCCGCAGGAGAGTGTAGAACGCGGCAAGCCGCAGCACGAATTAGAGGTAGCCGCCGCCGAGGGCAGAGTCGAAGACGAAGGATGGAGGATTCGTAAGGACGGCTCACGCTTCTGGGCCAATGTGATCATCACCGCGTTGCGAGGACAGGATGGTCAGCTCATTGGATTTTCCAAAGTCACGCGTGACTTCACAGATCGCAAGGGAGCGGAAGAGTCGCTCGTTCTTGAACTGGGGAAAGCCGTACTGGCCAATCCCGACATCCGGCAGATGTTGGCCGCGATTGAGGCGAGTATTCAGCGGTTGATCCCTCACGACTGCGCAACCATTGCGCTTTATGACGTTAGCAACCCCCATCAGCTGCAAATGCAACAACTACCTTCAGCGGAAGAACAGAGCCCAGCTCGGGAGGTAATGCTCCCAATAGAAGGAACGCCGGAAGGCTGGGTCTTGGTCAACCAGGAACTGCTTCTGATGACCCAAATCGACTGCAAGAAAGCTGGTCAACCGACCGAACAGCTAAGAGCGGGAATCAAGTCGGGTTGCTGGGTTCCTCTGAACAGTCGAGGTGAAATAATGGGCGTTCTATTCGTAGGGAGCCGGCACGAAGCTGTCTTCGACCAACGCCATGCCGAGACGCTTCTCCTGGCGGCCAGCCAGATCGCTGGGATAATCAAGACCGACCACAGTTTCCGACGAATTGTCCAGTTCAGCAGCAAGCTTAAAGAGGAAAAGCGCTATCTCGAGGAGGAGCTGCGCACGGAGTACAACTTCGAGGAAATCGTCGGCGAAAGCCATGGTCTGAGGGCCGTGTTGAAGCAAGTGGAAACCGTCGCTCCAACCGCCGCGACCGTACTGATTCTTGGCGAGACCGGGACCGGCAAAGAGATGATCGCGAGGTCGATTCATACCATCAGTCCCCGCCGTGACCGGACCTTCGTCAAGTTAAATTGCTCGGCGATCCCTTTCGGACTATTGGAGAGCGAGCTGTTCGGGCATGAAAAAGGCGCCTTCACCGGCGCCATCTCACAGCGAATCGGACGATTGGAATTGGCTCATATGGGCACGCTCTTCCTGGACGAGATTGGGGATCTGCCTCTGGAACTGCAGCCCAAGCTCTTGCGGGCGCTGCAGGAGAAGGAGATAGAGCGCCTTGGCGGCAGAAGAACGATCACGGTCGACGTTCGTCTCATCGCCGCTACCAATCGCGACCTTACCAAGATGGTCAAGGCGGGTGAGTTCCGCAGCGATCTGTACTATCGCCTCAGGGTTTTTCCGATCACGGTCCCGCCGCTACGCGAAAGGTCTACAGACATCCCCCTGCTCGTCAACTACTTCGTCAACAAGCACGCTAAGCGCATGAACAAGCATATCGCGACCATTCCAGAGCAAACGATGGCCGCTCTCTGCGGCTGGCAATGGCCTGGCAACGTAAGAGAGCTGGAGAACTTCATTGAGAGGGCGGTGATTCTTACGCCCGGATCCACTCTGCGTGCCCCCTTAGCCGAGCTGGAAATGTTTGCAGAGGAACCGCCAGTTACATCTGATCCGAACTTTCACGCGGCGGAGCGGGAACACATTCTTCGTGTCCTGAGGGAGACCAAGGGAATGATCGGCGGAAATGGCGGGGCAGCCGAGAAGCTTGGACTCAAGCGGACGACACTGAACTCCAAGCTTAGAAAACTGGGCATCGAGAGAAGCGACTACGCCTAGAGCGTTCTCTTCTGAATCTGTGCATCTGGCCGGCCTATGTCCCAGGGCTACGCTCGGATGGCAAGCACGGGACAATGGCTGCTGCTGATCACCTGGAACGCTACACCGGTTTTGAAGTTGTCGAACCCAGTGCGAAGTTTTGCGAGCCCC
>PLZN01000084.1 GCA_003152195.1 Acidobacteriaceae bacterium | reverse complement strand
ACATTTTAACTTGCTACGAACAGCCGCAGTGCATCCATTGGATCGACTGCCGCTGCCCTGCGAGCCGGAATCAAGCACGCGACCAGGGTCGCAACGAACAGCAAAATTGGGACCAGTGCAAACGTGAGTGGATCGAGGGCGGGCACATCATAGAGAAAACCGGCTAAAAGTCGCGTCAAAGCAAGTGCACCCGCCATCCCAACCAACAAGCCTAGCCCAAGCAATCCAAGCCCTTCCCGTACGACGAGGCGTACTACGCGGACCCTGGATGAACCAAGCGCCATACGGACTCCGATTTCCCCCGTCCTTTGTCTAACGGAGTAGGCAAGCAGCCCGTAGACCCCAACTACAGCCAAGAACATAGCTATCCCTGAGAACAAGGTCAGCAGAGTTGTCTGGAACCGGCGTCTTGCTGTAGCCCTTGCCTCCAGACCGCTCATCGAATGAACGTCTGCGATCGCCAGGTTTGGATCGATACTTCGCAATGCTGCGCGAATTTCGGAGACAACAGCGTCGTGAGGAAGCGACGAGCGCACTGCAAGGTAGGCGCTGTTCGCAGGCTCTTGCCAGAATGGAAAGTAAATTTGTGGCGGTGCAGCGGCCTCAAGGCTCATATTCCGAACATCTCCCATGACCCCGACGATCGTGATCCACGGGTCAGTGTGGGAGAGGCGAAGGTGATGTCCAGTTGGATCGCTATTTCCCAAGTAAATCTTGGCAAAGGCCTGGTTGACAATCGCTACGGAAGGATGCCCTGGTCCGTCTTGGTCAGTGAAGCCCTGGCCCTTGACCAATGGAATCTGCATCGCCGCAAGATAATCTGGTGTGACCCTCCGCGCCTCCACCAATTGATCCTTCTGGTTTGGATAACCCTCCGGCTCAAAGCGGGTCAGGCCTTCTGAGTTGCTCAAAGGTAGAAAGTCCACCAACCCGGCAGCCTGGACCCCGTGGATCGGTCGTATCCTGTCGAGTAGTTCCGCGAAGAAGACCCGCCTCTTTTGCGCGGTGTCATATTGTCGGCTCGGCTGTACAATCTCCGGGCTGAGCTGCACGCTCACAGTGATGGTTGAAGCCGAGAAGCCGGTATGCACGGCTAGGACATTGGCATAGCTCCGCAATAGTAAGCCGGTTCCGGCAAGCAGTACGGCCACGAGCGCGACCTGCGCAATCGCCAGACCGTTTCTCACCCGCCTTCGGTCGCCCATGATTCCCCGCGTTCCGCCACTCTTCAAAAACTCCGCCAGGTTGATGCGGGTCGCAGAGAGTGAAGGTAATATCCCGAAGAGAACGCTTGTCAGCACCGTAACAAAGACAAGGAAGGTCATGACGCGGAGATCCAGCGTTGCGTCTTGCATACGCGGAATATCTCCGGGATCGAGTTTCAGAAGTGCGTGAAGAAAGAGGTACGCTAGCCCGATGCCCACAAAGCCTGCTACCGCACTCAGCATCAGGGACTCGGTCAACATCTGACGCAACAGCCGGCCTCGCCGAGCGCCCAATGTTGCCCGCACACCCAATTCGTGGGTCCGGCTTGCGGCACGCGACAAAAGCAGGTTGGCAGCGTTGCCACATGCTATGAGCAACACCAAGCCGACGGCTCCCAGGAGAAGCCACATCAAGGGTTTCACCGGACCAAGAGCCGCATCGGGAAACGGTTTGACCAGCGCAACCCATCCGCGCATATCTGGTCTGTGCAGCAGGTCGAGTCGCGACATGATCGTGCTCATCTCCGCCTGGGCCTCCCGCAAACTGACGTTCGGCTTCAGGCGCGCAACAGCAAAACCGTCGGATCCTTCTCGATCTGCCCGTTGCTGAGGCGTCAGAGCGGAGGGCAACCAAAGCTGCGTTGTCTCGACGTGGCCGTTCCCATAGGCAAGATCACTCTTGTGAGGGTATCCAAAGTCCGGCGGCATAACGCCTACCACCCGATATGGCGTTCCATCGAGCTGCAGCGTGTGGCCTAAGATGTCGGCGCTCCCCCCCAACATGCTCCGCCAAAGTGCATAGCTGATGACAACGACACGGTCGTTGCCTGGTTGCTCATCGCTTAGGCCGATGACGCGACCAAACTCAGCAGCAGATTGCAAAGTGCTGAAGAAGTCTGCATCGACCTTTGCCGCGCTCACTCTCTCTACCCGGTCATCCGTTGCGAGGTTATAGGTCCCCTGTCGAAAGAACGTCATCTCCGCGAAGGAATGGTTCTGCTTTTTTAGATCGAAGAAGTCCGCGTTCCAGGGTCCAAAGGCCTCCGCGGGGATATTCAAATGCCGGTTTGGAGTGAAGAGATAGACCAGTTTCTCCGGCTCGCCATAGGGCAGCGATCGGATGAGCACCGCGTTCACCAAGCTGAAGATTGCAGTACAGGATCCAATTCCCAGAGCCAACGTAAGGACCGTGACAAAGGTGAAGGAACGATGCTTGAGGAACGTCCGCCAGCCGTAGCGAACGTCGTGAAAAAGGTCCTCGATCCACGCCACACCCCGCGCGTTGTAGCTGTCCTCCGTGGCCTCTGTGACGCTGCCAAAACTAATCTTCGCTGCTGCTCGCGCTTGCTCTGGTAACATCCCATTGGCTATGTTTTCTTCTGTTTGGCGCTCCAGGTGGAACTGGAGTTCTTCGCCTAACTCGACATTGCTCGAGTCCTTTTCAAGAAAGGATCGCCAGCGCCGGAGTAGACTCTGCAATAAACGCATACGATTCACACAGCTCTTAAGACGCCTTGGACCGCGGTTGATAGCCGATCCCATGACTGCTCCTCCGCCCCCAGCCGTGCCCGTCCCGCTTTCGTTAGAGAGTAGTATTTAGCCCGCCGATTATTCTCAGACTCTCCCCACGCTGCTTCGATCCAGGCCTGATGTTCAAGCCGGTGCAGCGCCGGATACAAAGCGCCCTGATTCACGCGTAGAACATCCTTCGAGAGCTGACGAATGCGTTGCGCGATGGCCCACCCATGCATTGGCTCCAGACTCAGAACCTTCAGAATGAGGAGGTCTAGCGTGCCTTGGAGCAGTTCGGTTGATTTGGTCACCTATTCCCCTCAGTCACTGACAGGAGAATACCGAAGTTGTCCCTTTTGCGCAAAAGGGACCATGGGTGCCCCCACACCGCTACTAACGGCCGGTGCGCACATCTGAGCCCAAGCGAAGCGCTGGGTGCCCCAGCGTACCTGGGACGATGAAGATGGCCGACCCGGATTTCCTGTGCACGGCACCACCCATGCTCGCGTCTGTGGCTTTCAGTAAGGAAAGCCACATGAAGTTCCCTGATTCCGCCAAGCCTCGCAGGAAATCCGGGGGAAGGCCCACATCCGATCACAGTGGGTGAGATATCCAGGCCAGTCCCTTCAAGTCATTTCCCGCTGAATCCTCTTTTTGATCCAGCTGCCTCGAACGCAAGGCGTAGCGGAGTGGGCAGCTTTGAAACCAGGGCCACAATCGCCCGATAACGCCACCCGGGAACAACGAACAGCTTTCCTCGAGGCAGGGCTTTCAACGACTCGTCCACCACGAATTCCGCGCGCAACCATAGGGAGGGCGGCGCCAGGCCCTTCCGGTCGACATGCATCGTGTCGTGGAATTCCGAATAGGTGAAACCAGGACACAGTGCCTGGACCTTGACCGCAGATTGGACACTCTGCAAGTCAAGGTACAGTCCCTCGGTAAACGCCGTCATCCAGCTCTTGGTGGCCCCATAGCTGGCACTGCCGGATCTTCGCACGAACGCGGCTACGGAGGCCACGTTGATAATGCCGCCGGAATTTCTCCCCACCATATTCTTCAGAGCGGCATGGCTTAGCCGGACCGTCGCTGTGACGTGCAGCCGGTGCATCTGTTCCTGTCCCTCGAGGTTTGCTTCCCAGAACACTCCGCTGGTTCCGAAACCAGCGTTGTTTACCAGAAGAGCCAGAGTCGGCTCGCTCGCGATGCGATCCGCGACAACGGCTAGATCCCGGGCATTGGTGAGGTCGGCCGGAAGCACTGCGACGACTGATCCGTGCAGAGCGATAAGTTCTGCCGCCAATGCTTCCAGCAGTTCCTTGCGGCGCGCAATCAGCAGAAGATCATATTCCACCGCAAGCTTTCGCGCGAATACCACGCCGATGCCACTGGACGCTCCCGTGATAACAGCCAGAGATCTTGCCAAGACCCACGCTCCTTGAAACCTGATTTTATCCGAGGCGTATCCGCTAAGAGGATACGCAGCGCGAACAGCTACTTGCCTGGATTGCGGCTGAGCCCGACCTGACCCATACCCCGCCGTCGTAAACTAGAGGAGCAAGTGCCCGGAGCGCTTCCTTGTTTGAAGGATCCGAGGTCACTACGTAGTTGAGCGACCGCTGTCCATTGGCAATCTGATAAGTGGTATCCACTTTGAAGGCAAATGGATAAAAGCGGCGCGTAGCGTCTGAATCGCGCAGTTCCACAGTGACTCGTGCGCCTTTGTCGTCCGCCGATCTAGTGATCTCGTTCCATGGAAGAGTTTTAGCAAAACCGTGACACGGCATCGGATAGGTCTTGCCGGCGACCGGATAGGTACCATCGCCGCAGCTTGCTTTGGGGATCGTACCTACCGGATATTGAGGACCAACTGCAGGCCAGAGTTGCATGGCCTTACCCCTGAAGCCCGGACGGCTCGAATAATCGCGGGCACGATAGAGTAGTTCGATCCACTGATCGTTGAACTTTACTTTGTAGCTGCTGAGCTCTCCGCCCTCGGAGGGAGCGACGGCCGCCTCTACGCCGGCGACGCTATCCCGCAAGACCACAACACGCGGCGATCCCGGGCCGTTGGCATCTTCCTCCGATACGGTGTAGCGGTCTTGGCCGAAGCTCAGGTGAGCGGCAAGGCCAAAGGCTAGAAGTGCTGCGACTGGCGTGAATCGATGGTTCATTTTGCCAGCGCCTTTTCCGGCTCGAAAAGCGCGAAGCCAAAAACATCGGAGTTCGCCGTCAACCCTACGTATTGCTTTCCATCCACCATATAAGTCATCGGCTGCGAGTTGATCGGTTGGCCGGTGTTGAAGTGCCACACAGGCTGGCCGGTCTTGGCATTCAGGGCGACGAATTCTCCGTTAAGCTCGCCGGAAAAAATTACCCCGCCTGCGGTCGAGAGCAATCCGCCTCCCAGGCTACCCGATCCGACGCGTTCCTGTTCCCACACCTGTTTGCCCGTCGTCAGTTCAAGCGCCCGCACATACACTTTCCAGGTATCGTCCTTAAGCAGGACATCGCCCCCTGCGCGATACTGAAAGCCACCCGGACGGAACTTCTCCGTGTTCTTGGTCGCCAGCCCGCAGCCTTCGAGAGCAACGAAATAGAAGAGCCCGGTCTGCGGGTTGTACGTAGGCGACATCCAGTTCGTTGCGCCAGTCGAGGACGGGCAAACCTTGGTCCCCTTCAGGCTCGGTTCAATCCCCGGGACAAGAATGGGCCGGCCCTGCGCAGTGAGACCGGTAGCCCAATTCACCTGGCGCGCAAGTTTGCTGCCGTGCAGAAACTGCCCGGTCTCGCGGTCTAAAACGTAATAGAAACCGTTGCGATCCGCCTGCACCAGCAGCTTGCGCATCTTACCGTCAAAGGGGGCATCCACCAGCACCGGAATCTCGGCCCCGTCCCAATCCATAACATCGTGCGGCGTGAACTGGAAGTGCCATTTCATCTTGCCCGTGTTCAGGCCGAGAGCGACCATCGAGTCGGTGTAAAGGTTATCGCCCTCACGCACGTCGCCGTTGAAATCCGGAGAAGGGTTCCCGATCGCCCAGTAGAGAAGGTTCAGCTCCGGATCGTAGCTGCCCGTCAGCCAGGTGGCTCCGCCGGCGTGCTTCCAGGAGTCCCCTACCCAGCTCTCTGAGCCAGGTTCGCCCGGCTTCGGTATCGAGTCAAATTGCCACAAACGCTCGCCGGTCCTGGCGTCAAACGCGACCAGAAAGCCGTTGAGCCCGCGATCACCGTAAATCACCCCAACCATCACCTTCCCTTTGGCCACGAGCGGCGCCGCAGACGAATGGTACCCCTCGCTTGCCTCCGCGATCTTGCTTTGCCAGAGAACGTTCCCGCTGGCCGTATTCAGCGCGATCAGGAAAGAATCGGTGGTGGTGAAGTAAACCTTGTCTTCGAAGACAGCCACGCCCCGGTTGGGGCCTTCACGATCCGGCGCCTTGGCCAGAATATGGTGATACTGCCAGATCAATCGTCCGCTGCGGCCGTCGAGCGCGTAAATCTCATTCGGCTGCGTGATGTACATCACGCCATCGACCACAATCGGCACAGACTGCAGGCCACCGCCTCCGGGCACGTGATACACCCACTTGCTCACCAGCGAACCGACATTCGAGAGCCTGATCTGATCCAGCCCACTGTGGCGCTGGCTGCTGTAACCGCCGTTGTAGTGGAGCCAATCGCTGTCCGGCGATAGCTCCAATTGTTTGTCAGTAACTTGGGCGCATAACGAGGATGCAAGAGCCAATGAGAGAGTCAGCGCGAGCCTTTTCATCGTCCGACCTCGCCCTCTCCCTGGTCCTTCACATGCAGCTTGACCGTGACCTGGTGGCCAAGCATTGCGGCCAAATCCTGGTACTCGCCGGGGGTCAGCGCCTGATCGTAGTTGCGCGGCATCAGCGAGGTTGTCCCGTGAACGATCTGGCGCAGCTCACTCTTGTCATAGAGATGAAGTTTGTCGTGGAAGTCGAGGATCTGAATGGAGAACCCGTCCTCATTCTTGGCGATGCCTTCGACCGTTTCGCCGCTACGCGTCACCACCTTGACGGGACGATATCCGATTGGAATCGGCCGCGCCTGGGTCAAGGACTCGCGCAGATGCTGCAAGGTCATCTGGGCTCCGATATTCGACAGATCCGGACCGATGATCCCACCTTGCCCCAGAAGCATGTGGCACTTCAGGCATCCGCCTTTGCCGGAGAAGACGGCGGCGCCATGCTCCGCATCGCCGGGAACATCAACGTCCGATGCGGAAGCGCGCATCGCGCGGATGAAGACCACGATGCGCCAGATGTCGTCATCCGGCAGCCCGAGCGCGGGCATTGCCGTACCCAGAATGCCGTTCTTGATAGTGTCGAAGATGGCATTTTCGCTCAGCCGGAAGAACCGGCGATCTCCCACCAGCGCGGGCGCCCGCTCTCCTTCTGCGCCATCCGTGCCGTGGCATGCGGTGCAGGTTCGATTGAAGATTACGTGACCCGCAGCAACGGCTTCGGGTCCCGTTCCTAGTGGATTGTTGGGAGAAGCGGCCTGAGCGGGGGCGATACAGTTTGCCCCAGCCAAAAGCAGTGAAATACCAATCGATCGAAGCATCCTCAAGAAACGACCTTAAGTGCCAGTTCAATAATGCGTGGATTGTTGGCTGCCAGGATGTTACCAAATCCCTGGGTTGCCTTTCGATCGACGATACAGCGTTTTTGCTCCATCCAAGCTACAGGAGCATGTCTGTACTCGCCAAAGTTTTGTCGTAGAAAGTCCCGTATCCGCGCCGCTTGGTTCCACGTTGACTACACTCATAGCATGCACCGTTGTGGTCCTGCCAGCGGGATGGTTCTTGGCTTTTTTCTCTTTTGCAGCACGGTCCTTGCAAGCGGACAAATGCCGGCGCCAAGCTCGACGGTCACTTTTACTGGTCGTTGACGAGGACGGGTTACCTGTCTCCGACGCCCAGGTTACGCTCTCCGAGCAAGGGCACCCCGCCATCCAGTTGCAAACCGATCACGCCGGCCGCTGTGCCTACTCACTTCAACGGGACTTGCCTTACCAGCTTCGTGTGCAAAAGCCTGGCTTCTATCAGAGCGTGGGAAACCAGGTAGATGCTTACCGGCAGACCGTCGAAGTGGTGCTGGCTCATGAACAGGTGGTGCGTCAGGAGGTGAATGTGCTTTCCTCCACCGCCCGCATCGATACGGAACAAACCTCCGACAAAAGCACCCTCAATACTCCGGAGATCGTCAATGTGCCGTATCCAACTTCGCGCGATATTCGCAACCTCCTCCCCTTCAACCCAGGCGTCGTGCAGGACGCGACGGGTCAGGTTCATCTTGCCGGATCGGAAACCTATGCGACGCTCGACCTGCTGGACGGATTCGATATCCGTTCGCCCGTCAGCGGTGCGCTCGCTATGCGCGTCAGCGCGGATGCAGTTCGTTCCATTGACACGGAAACAACCCGATATCCGGTGGAATTCGGCAAAGCCACAGGAGGTGTAGTGGCGTTCTACACCGGGATGGGCGATAACAAGCTCCGCTTTAACGCAACCGACTTTTTTCCCTCCTTCAAGGAGCTCAACGGGCTACGCTTCGACAAGTTCGTACCCCGCATTACCTTTTCCGGACCCATCGTGCGCAACCGTGCGTGGTTCTTCGATGGCCTGGAGATGGAATACGACAATATCTACATTCAGGAGCTTCCGTCCAATGCCGATACGAACCGCCTGCTGCGCGGCAGCAACCTGGTAAAAACCCAGGTGAACCTCACGCCCGCCAACATCCTTTCCGGCGGACTACTCTTCAACGATTACCATTCTCCCTACGACGGCATCTCGTCTCTGGTACCGCAACAGAGCACTATCAAGACCGATATCACCGCATGGCTCCCCTACGTCCGCGACCAGCATGCTTTCGCGAACGGAGCGCTGCTGGAGGTTGGCGCCGGCGTTGTGCGCTTCCGCGACGGTTACGAGCCGCATGGAGATAGCCCCTATGAAATTACTCCGGAACTTACAAATGGCAGCTACTTTGAAGACTTGACCGCGCACTCGCAGCGCGAGGAGGGGACGGCAACTCTATACCTGCCCCCACGCCATTGGGAGGGACGTCATGACCTGAAAGCCGGCCTCGATCTCGACCACATCGGCTTCGACGAAAGCCTCTCGCGCGCGCCGGTAAGCTATCTGCGCGAGGACGGAACGTTGCTGCGTCGCAGCACGTTTCCCGAACAGGGTCCTTTCGCGCGCCATAATTTCGAAACGGGCGCATATTTTCAGGACCGCTGGCTCGCGCATCAGGGGCTGCTCATCGAGCCAGGTTTGCGCTTCGACTGGGACGAAATCATCCGGCGCCCGCTCTTCTCACCCCGTCTCGCCGTCACGTATTCGCCGCCCGGCGCAGAAGCAACAACCAAGCTATCGGCGGGCGTTGGGCTCTATTATGAGCACACACAGTTGGAGTATCTAACGAGCGCTCTGGCCGGGGTGCGCTATGACACGTACTACGCAGCCGATGGCCTCACTCCGGTAAGCGGCCCACTGCTGACGGCCTTTAATGCGAACGATGCCTCCCTAAAGCAAACGCGCGCCATCAACTGGAGCGTTGGCATCGAGAGGAAGCTTCCCGGCTCGATTTACGCTGGGGCGAAGTTTATCCAGAAGCGCGTCTCCGACGGCTTCACTTATGCCAATCAAGACGGCTCCGGGGCGCTGTCGGGAACATATCTGCTAACCAACGCGAGGCAGGACCACTATGCTTCGGAAGAGTTTGAGGCGCGGCGCACCTTTGCCAATGGATACAGGCTGTTTGCGGCTTATACGCACTCCTCGGCACACACCAATGCGGCTCTGGATTACGTACCTACCGTATCGCTGCTCGGCCCTCAGCAGAACGGTCCGTTGGCCTGGGATACGCCCAACCGCGTGATTTCCTGGGGATGGCTGCCCTTGCTGCTACCGAAATTTAAGAAGAGCTGGGACTTCGTCTACACCCTCGACTGGCGTTCCGGTTTCCCCTTCACAGCTGTGAATGCCAATCAACAGGTAGTTGGTCTGGCTGGTTCTCAACGGTTCCCTGACTATCTCTCCTTCAGCCCTGGTCTCGAATGGCGGTTCCATTTCCGCGGATCATATTTCGGCCTGCGAGGCGTTATGGAAAATGCCACCGATAGCAGGAACCCTGCCGTTGTGAACAACGTCGTGGATTCACCCGAATTTCGGACCTTCAGCGAGTTTCAGGGCAGGGCGCTTACGGCGCGCATACGGCTGATCGGCGCGAAGTAACTCAGCGTCCTCGTCACCAGGGAGCTACTTTTCAAACCATGCCTCCGTGCCAATATCATTCGTGCGGACCTCGGCCTCCTTGAAGCCGGCTTTCGCCAGCATCTCCTCAAGCTCTGGTTTGGTGTAGGCCCGCTCAAGCGTCAGCCCAATCCCAAGGACCGCCGGAGCATATTGGTCAAAGTCAATGCTAAGAAATTGCAGAAGGTCAATTCGTTTTATTCCGGGATCAACCAACGGCTCGAGACGTTTCTTTCGGGAAGATCCGAAGCAGAAATTCAGTCAGTGATAATTTTTCTCTCAAGCTTGAACGCGATCCGAGCGGAGCGCTCATCCGAGTTGAAATAACATCCTCTTGATTCTGGCTGCGAAGCGGTAGCGAGCGAGCCGCCATTACCAGTTGGAGTTACCACAATCTTGCTCTTCATTACTCAAGCACTCTAGCGCATTCTGCCAGAACCGGTATGCTCTTCAACAGGCGGCGATTCTCTACAAACTCTTTCATTGATTCTTTCGGGGGAGGGACTCAATGAAGTGGAATGTGGAGAATCGCTGTTCGCATTTCCGCCTCATGGCAGTTCTCAGCTCGCTATCCCTGGTTGCCCTCAAGAATCACTTTCTGCCCTTCTCCTAAAATCGCCCATAGCTTCTCAACTTCCTATTTGGCCGCTTCGAGCGTTCTGGCTACACATTTGATCACGCGCTCTACATCTTCTGTGGAGGTCTGCCAATTGCAGACGCTGACGCGCATCGCGCGACGCCCTCGCCATGTGGTGCCGGTAAAGAACGCCTCTCCCGAAGCTAAAATCGCGGCCATGATTCGATCCGTGAAAGCATCATGATCCGCGTCGGTGGCTCCGTTGCGCGGGTCGTGAAAGCGGATCAGGCCCTGGTTGATCTGTGGCTCCCAAAGCATTTCTGCTCCCTGAAGAGAACCCATCCTGGTGACGAGCGCATGGGCGTGTCCGCACGTTCGATCGATCAGCGCTTCCACTCCGGCCTTGCCCAGTTGACGAAGCGCTGCGTAGGTCGCGAATCCTCTTCCCCGGCGAGAATACTCAGGAGTCCAATCCATCTGATCGCGCGCATCGGCATCATGGGTGAGGTAGGCCGCTCGATGCGAGAGCGACGCCCGGTGTGCCTCCCGATCGGCGACAAAAGCATAACCACAGTCATAAGGGACGTTCAGCCACTTATGTCCGTCCGTCGTCCAGGAGTCTGCCTGCCCCGCTCCTGCGAGGAGATGTCTGTAGCGAGCACTCGCCGCCGCCCAGAGTCCGAACGCTCCGTCGATGTGAACCCACGCT
Source organism: Acidobacteriaceae bacterium (assembly GCA_003152195.1). GTDB lineage: Bacteria > Acidobacteriota > Terriglobia > Terriglobales > Acidobacteriaceae > PALSA-350. The sequence continues at coordinate 31,832 of PLZN01000084.1, read as the reverse complement.
CCGTGCTTCTTGGCAATTGGGATCAGAGTTTGAAAATCATCGAATGCACCGATGTTGAGGTCGCCTGCCTGGAGCACGACAACAGAGGGTGCCGTGGAATTCTCTTGCAAAGCATTCGTGAGGATTTCCGCAGGCAGGCGTCCATCCGCATCGGCTTGCAGGCTGATCAGGTTCTTTTCGCCCAACCCCAGCAGACGTACAGCCCGAACGATGGTTCCATGTTTCTCAGTGCTGGTCAGAATTCGGATGGCAGGCGAGCCCGACAGCCCGTCCCTCTCCACATCGATCCCCTGCTTCGCAAGCAGTGCATGACGCGCCGCCGCCAGGCACGTTACGTGGGCCATCTGTGCACCGGTCACCAGAGCAAAACTCGCCGTTGCAGGAAGATGGAGTAGCCCCTTCAGCCACTGCCCGGCCGCTTCTTCAACGATCGCTGCTGCGGGTGAGCAGGCGTAGAGGCCTGCATTCTGATCCCATGCGGATGTCAGCCAATCAGCGGCAAGCGCCGCGGGAAGCGATCCACCGATAACCCAGCCGAAAAATCGCGGGCCGGCGGAGTTGATAATTCCGCCCTCCACGCCCGAAACCAGTTCGTCGACGACTCTTGCTCCGTCGGTTCCAGCCTCCGGCAAAGAGAAACAGAGTTTTGCTCGCAGGCTTTCCAGGCTCGCCGTCGCTGCCACCGAAAGCTCGCGGGCCGGAGCAAGGTGGCCTAGGGCGTGCTTGAGCGCTGCAGATAAGGGTTCACAGAAGGCAGAACGCGTCTGATCCATCCGCTGAAGGTATCAGCAAGACCACCCGCGGCGCACCCCGTTTCTTGCTCTCACGATCTCGGCGCCTTCAGACATCCGGACTCGTCGTCATCAGCCTGCGAGGTCCCAAACGCTACTTTGCCGTTGCGGATTTGAGCGATTTCAGCATCTCGCGCCGCAGGATCGCGTTGATACGGGTCTGATAGCCCTTCCCCTGTGTTTTGAGCCAATCCAGCACGTCGGCATCGACGCGCGCGGTTATCTGCCGTTTGACTGGACGATAGAAGTGGCCTCGCCTGGCATGCTTCCACTGCTCATCCGTCATTTCGGGGATGTCGCTGGTGTCGATCTCGCTGTTCGGACGAGTCGCCAGCGACCTCAACGTCGTACGCTGTTTGCCCGTCAGCGGCGGCAACGTATCTAATGTATAGCTAACCATTTTCTTCTTCATAACGTCGCTTCTCCTTCCGGGTCGCGTATCGAGCCGAGATGATACGAATGACCTCGACCGAGGTGCCGTCATCGTGTTCCTCTCGGACGGTGTGGGCCACCATCACAAGGAGCAAACCTTCGACCAAGCCAATGGTCCGCCAGCGCTGTTCTCCTCCTTCGATGCGGTCCTGCACGGAGACACAGAACGGGTCGAGAAATACCTGGCTGGCTTCCTCAAACCCCACACCATGCTTGCGCCGAGTGGAGCGATTCTTTGCCTCGTCCCACTCGAATCGAATGGCGATCACGCAGTGATTGTAATTATAAATTTGTAATTATTCAATGGGTACATATGTGGATACTGCGATCACCGCCTTCCCGCTGTTCGACGCGATCTCTCGCCGAGTGTCACTAAAGCGGAAGATTCATAGCCATAGCGTAGTCTGGATCGCAATGCAAAAGCCGAGCTTTTATTCCGGAGTGCGGTCGCGTGTGCTGGCGATGACGGTGGCACTGGCTTTCCTCACCTACATGGACCGGGTTTGCATCTCGGTGACCGCGCCGGCGATCCTCCGCGATTTACGGCTCACCCCAATCGAGATGGGAATCGTATTCAGCGCCTTTACCGCGGGCTACGCGTTGTTCGAAATCCCGACGGGCTGGTGGGCTGACCGGGCCGGCAGCCGCCGTGTTCTGACCCGCATAGTCGTCTGGTGGTCTGTTTTCACCGGGTTGACTGCCGCAGCCTGGAATTTTCCTTCACTCGTAACTCTCCGAGCTCTGTTTGGCGCAGGCGAAGCTGGAGCGTGGCCCACGGTGGCGCGTGCCTTGTCGCGCTGGTTTCCCAGTGAAGAGCGAGGGACTGCGCAAGGCATATTTTTCATGGGAGCGCACTTGGGCGGCGGTCTTACCCCGCTACTGGTTGCAGCCATTGCATTCCGGATCGGTTGGCGCGCCACGTTTCCCGTGCTTTCTATCCTCGGATTCGTTTGGGCGGCATTCTGGTTCCACTGGTATAGGGATGAACCCCGTGACCATCCGTCTGTGAGCGCGGAAGAACTCGATTGGATCGAGGCTCGCAGGCACGCGCCCGCGGAGGAAGCCTTTGCAGGCTCTATGTTTCATTTAGCTTTGCGCACGCCGGGAATCTGGTTTTTGTGCTTGATGTATTTCACGCAAACTTATGGCTTCAACTTATATGTGACCTGGCTGCCGACGTATCTTCAGCACGAAAAGAAGCTGCATGGGAGCGCGCTGGGTATCTTTGCCGGGCTGCCGCTGTTACTCAGTGTTCCTGCGGACTTGTTCGGAGGCATTGTCACCGATCGGCTGAGCCGCAGTTCCGGTCTGCGTCGAGGCCGCTGCCTGGTCGGGTTCTGCTCTTTGGCGGCCGCTGGTGTTTTTCTGTTCGCGGGCTCGGTGGCGCAGGGATGGACCTCCGCCGTTCTGATTGCGCTGGCTGCTGCTTCGTCGAATTTTCTACTTGGAGCTAGCTGGAGCGCCTGCGCGGATATAGGAGGCAACCACGCAGCTACGCTTAGTGCCGCAATGAACACCTCGGGACAGATTGGCGGCATTTTGAGCCCCGTCATCTTCGCGGTCCTGATCAGAAACAGTGTCACCTGGACCGCGCCCCTCTACTGGACAGCCGTGCTCTACCTCCTGGGCGCAGTGTGCTGGTATTTTGTTCACCCGGAACGGCCCCTCGGAGCCATCACGCCTTCATCTAGACTTGGTTAATCTTGCTGCTCCTCAAAGATCCAATGGAGTCTCTCAGCGATAAGGACATCGGATAAAGAGACATCAGATACCGCGAATGTCGCAGCCGTGCGAGTTACATGCAGCAAGCAGCGGGAGAGCAGGTCTACCACGCGTCGATAGCCATGCGCAGTCCCACTAATGGGTCAGATACGGCCTGCGCCGTGTCCCCAGTGCCATTCCAACTTGCGAATGGCATTGGTCCAGCGTGTAATTACCCCCACCCCGAGTAGCGCGTTTTTACCCGGTGCGCGCAGAATCTGCACACATCGATAAAGGTTGCTTAAGCGGCGCCTTTTCTTCGAAATAATCAGCGAAAATGGCTTTTCGAGTCCGCAGAATTGTGTATCATCCGCTTTAGAAAATTACCTAAAGTGTTCTGCCCATCTGTAGAGTTCCGGGGGATAAGCTGAGGCTTATGCCTCCCAAGAATGTAACGCCGATGTTGTCGAGTTAATGCTGGGTATGTGACGCCTTAGATAAGTCAGACAATCTATGACACCAGCTAACTTAATCTATTCTCCGCTCGGAAGGCACAGCGAGATGTTGCGATCCGTAGTTAACCCCTCTAGGAGAATCACGTTGCACATAAAGAGAAATTGGTTACATTTGGGCGATGCACCGAGGCGCCGGTTGGCTCTATTGCTTCTTGCGACACCGTCCGGACTGATGCTGTCTCAGCCTGCTCTTGCATCGGATATTACAGTCGCCAGCCCGGTCAACGGCACGAATGTCTCATCTCCTGTTTGGGTGCGGGCGCACAATATCGGATGTGACAGTCTTTCGCCGTCCGCTTTCGGCTACTCCATCGACAATAGCAGCACCCTTACCTTAGGGGCTACAGCTAACGATATCGATGTCACCAATCAAAGCATTGCTGCCGGAAGCCATACGATTCATTTCAAGTCATGGACCAGCAACGGCATATGCCCGGTTATCAATACCACATTCACTGTAAGTGGGACCGCGCCCCCACCCTCCCCGGCACTGCCCCCGCCCCCATCACCCCCATCGCCCCCAGGTACCATTCCATCCAATGCCACTTCATCCGGTGATATAGACGGTGCAACCAGCTGGGAGTATGAGCATGATACTGGCACCCCGGGAGCATCGGTGGGATCCACCTTGTATCCGGCGACCACACCATCGTTTGACGATGCCCGGGAGTTTTACATGACATACTCGGACTACGGCGGTGAGCGTTGGCATCTTTCCTTTGGCAACAGTCCGAGCGCTACCCATTTTGTCTATGACACTTACATTTATTTTGTCGATCCATCGCAGGTACAGAATGTCGAGATGGACGTAAATCAGGTAATGGCTAACGGCGAGACGGTGATCTTTGGCACCCAATGTGCCAGCGGCTCGAAAACCTGGGAGTACACGGTCATCAGGAACGGCAGGCCTCATTGGCTTCCCTCCAATATTCCCTGCAACCCCACGACTTGGACCGCCAACACATGGCATCACATCCAGGTCGGTGTACATCGCGACAGCAACGGGGTGGTGACTCACGACTGGGTGACTCTGGATGCAACACAGAGCGTCTTCAACAATGCGGCCGGTGCTTCGGCCCAGCCGCTGGGTTGGGCACTTGGCGGCCTTCTCACTAACTTCCAGCTTGACGGCCGCGATGCTGGCAGTGGCTCTATAACGTCATATATTCATGAAATGACTGTTTACTATTGGTAAGCAAGAGGACCTGTTTTGGTCGTGGCGGCGGCCTTTCGGGGTGGCCGTCCTTTCCTCAGAGCGATCCCGTTCGTGAGAGAAATTGCCTGCCTCCCTCCCGAACCGCTTCTTCCTATGAGATGTAGCGGATGGCAAACCCGGTCTCATCGTCATTAGCTTTCTTCACCAGTTCAAGCTTATCTTCTGCGACGTCGGTCTCTGTGGCTGCGTTTTCGCCAAGCTGCACTCCGTAGACATATCGGTTGTCGCTTTCGCGAACTCCCTTTACTGTACCCGTCTCTCCAGTTGGGAACACTTTAACGATGTCACCGTGGACGAACTTGCTTTCTATGCTCATAGCCCCGAAGTGTATCAGCAATCAATCGCCCGTACCCGGGGCGAAAGCGGACTCTAGCGAGCTTTTGGTGGAGCTTCTTCAGGGTGCTTTGCTCGACGGCGGATGGGCTGCGGCTGCAGCGCGGGACAAAATATAGGCCTGGATCGCTCGCACTTGATCACGCGTGAGCGCGTCTTTGAACGACGGCATTCCAAATTGCTCGCGAGCGCCTCCCAGCACGATGGACTCGAATTGATGGTGGGTTTCCGCGGTAGCATAGCGCAGGTCAGGAATGCCGGAGCTCGAGACTACCCCCACTCCGTGGCAGTAGAAACAGTGCCGCGTGAAAAGGATATCGCCTTCGTGGATGGTAGCTGGCGTGGCGTTCATGTGGATAGCGGGCGAAGGCGGCCCTTGATGTCCGAATGGAGGAATTTCGAGTCTTGCGTTGGCGCCAAGGGCGAAGGTAAGGATGCGGCCAAAGCCGGGCGTGACAGGGCCGCTGCCCGGGATATTGTTAATTCCCGCGGCGCCGCCCCAGCCAACCATGAGCGTAATGTATTGAACTCCGCCGAGGAGGTACGTGACGGGCGGAGCCATAATGCCCGTGCCAGCGTTGAACTCCCAAAGCTTCTTGCCGTCGGTCGCGCGATAGGCGCAGAACACTCCATCCGAGCGGCCCTGGAAGACCAGGTTGCCCGCGGTCGCCAGGACGCCGCCGCTTTCGACCTGGGGAAGAGAGACGCTCCACACCTCGCGTTGCTCGACCGGATTCCAGGCGATCAAATGGCCCGTCATGGGAGGAGAAGACAGAAATTTGGCCAGAAGCGGCCCGTCGTACGCTGCATCCTCGCCGCGATTCCAGTTCGTGATATTTGAGGTCCAATGCTTGTCTGGAGCGTGAAGCGCAGAAGAGCCTTCTCTTGCAGGCACGTAGACAAGACCTGTGGTGGGATCAAACGCCATGGGATACCAGTTGTGAGCGCCACCCGGTGCAGGGGAAACCACTACCGCGTTAAGGCCGTCACGCGCAGTTGCCGATTCCACTGGTCGTCCGCTCTTGGGATCGATTCCGCTGGCCCAGGTAACGCCCTTGACAAACGGTTTCGCAGAAAGGAACTGGCCGGTCTGGCGATCAAGCACGTAGAAAAATCCGTTCTTCGATGCCTGCATGATGACCTTGCGTGCTGTGCCGTCTATTTTCAGATCTGCGAGCATTAAAGGCTGCGTAGCATCGTAGTCCCAGTTTTCCCCCGGCGTTACCTGATAGTGCCACACCAACTCCCCGTCGCTTGCGCGCAGCGCCAATATGGAGGCGATATACAGATTGTCGCCTCCGCCCGGGCTGCGCAGTTCGCGGTACCACGCCGTTCCGTTGCCCGTGCCGGCGTAGACGAGATCGAGTTCGGGATCATAGACGATTGCGTCCCACGGCGTGCCTCCGCCGCCCGCAACCCACCACTTTCCGTGCCAGGTTTTCGCGGCACTTTCCAGTGCTTTGGACTCGAACCCCAGCGCGGGATCGCCTGGCACGGTGTAGGTGCGCCAGACCAGCTTCCCGCTTTCCGCATCGTATGCGGAGATGTAACCTCGCACACCAAACTCTGAGCCGGCGTTCCCGATAAGAACCATCCCCTTGACGATGCGTGGTGCGCCGGTAATCGCATAGGGTTTGGATTGGCCGGCGATGACTACATCCCAAACAGGATTCCCGGATTTGGCGTCTAGAGCGATGAGCCGGCCGTCAAGCGTGCCCAGGTACACCTTGCCGTGGTAGAGGGCAACTCCTCGATTGACAACGTCGCAGCAGATCGTGCGCGCATGGGTACGAGGTACCTTGGGATCAAAGGTCCATAGGATTTTGCCGTTTTTGGCATCCAGCGCATAGGCGACGCTCCACTCCCCCGTCGTGTAGATCACTCCATTCGAGACTAGTGGCGTAGCTTCCAGGCCACGTGTCGTGCCGAGTTCTCTACTCCAGACGAGGCCGAGCTGCCCAATGTTCTGCTCGTTGATCTGACGTAAGGGGCTGAACCGTTGCTCGTCGTTGGTCCTTCCGTACATGGTCCAATCGGCCCCATCGCCGGCGGCCGTTGCCGGAGTGGATTTCTTGCAAGCCCCGATAGAGATGGCCAGAGAGCCAACGAGTAGAAACGAGATGCTGAGGTGCATATTTTTTAGTCGTCCGGAAATTCCGCTTATCTTTCTTTTGGTTTCGACCTGGCCGAATTGCGTACCCTGGCAAAAAGGAACGTGGGCGATTAGATTCCGATATGAGTTGGGTGTCAAGCGGCAGAGCCCGCATTCCATCGGCGACCACCCTACAGGAAGTTTTTTGGGATTTGGCGCCTTGTAGAAACGCCGATGGTGAGCAGTCATTACCATCCGGCGTTACCACAATTTTCCCTTTTATTACGCAAGGACTGTAGCAAATCTTGAAGGACCCAGTATGCTCTTCAACAAGCGGCGACTCTCCGGACTCTGTGATCGATTCTTTCGGGGGAGGGACTCGATAGTGGAACAAGGTGAGTCGCCGTGCTTATTCGCCGTTATTCGCAGGTTCGTTCGGCCTCAGAGCGCACAACGGCCGAGCCAGCGAAAGCATCCATTCCCTCGTCGCAGTACCTACCGTGAATACTATGGACAAGGGTATTGATGTTTATTGCTCGACCTGTTTCGCGATGGCGGGAGAACCGTGCCGAACCAAGTTTATCGTACACGGCTACGATGAAGTCACGCCGGTCATGTGCCGTACGCACAGTGCTCGTTTAGTCGATAGCCAAAGGGAATCAAACCGCCACTTGTTTGCCAAGCTACTTTGCGCGGTAGCCCTCACGACCCTTCGTGGCACGCAAACTCTTGGGTAGTTTCCCGTTTGTCCGTCACTCGATCGCCGCTTTGAACCAAATCAGCCATGCAGACGCGAGCTCAGGTAGCTCGTTAACAGCAGCTTGAATTCTCTGACGATCTCCTCTCTTTCGGCGGCCTTCGCATCGGCATAGAGAGGGTTCATCCCTTTCACTACCTGCACGGTCACCGTTGCCACACGGAAAGCGGCCTCTTGAGTCATTTCAGGCTGCTTTTCACGAAATGCGGCAGCAAAGTGTTCCCGCAGCCGGTTTCTTGCTGCAGGATCCCGTTTATAGTTTCTCGGCGCATTCAGCAGTGGGATGTAGGCCGGTCGATTCTCCATGAAATCGATCATCACGTCGAAGATCCGATCGACCAACTGCTTGATGCTGAGCCTAGCTCCGCGCAAAGGGTGGAACCGTAGTCTATGTTCGGGTTGATGTAACCGATACGCTCCATCTTCCGGTCGATGCGCCCAGCCGGGATCCGAATGCGCCGCCACCGCCAGCCACCGCTTCCCAGCTCATTCCCGAGAGCGGGTATCAGACCAGCGACCTGCTGATCACGAAGCGGCAGTGGGGCGCCTTTTACGGTACGGAGCTCGACCAGCAGCTACGCCGGCGAGGAATCCGTACGATCATCCTGGGCGGAGCCGCCACCAACTTCGGTGTCGAATCCACCATACGTGCCGCCCACGATCGAGGCTATGAGCTGATCTTCGTCGAAGATGCGATGAGCAGCGTCAGCGCCGCGGCACATGGTTTTGTGGTGCGGAATATCTTCCCCCGTATGGGCCGGGTTCGTACCGTGGAAGAAATGCTGAAGGAGCTGGCGCAGTAACCGATCTCTCCGCAGCGCCAGATGCTGGAGAGCGCCTGGACCCGTTGAAACAAGCCGCTTCGATCGATCCCCCGCGCTTCATCCGATAGCCTCAACATTGTTATGGATAGACGGAGAACAGATCCTCCAAGCTGGTAGCGTTGGCTGCACCCCCAAGCATCGGGCTTACCTTGAAGATTTGTTCCAGTGTTCGCAGCAGGGAGCTATGCGTGTAACGGATCTCGTTCCTGTAGCCCTTCTTTACACCATTTCCAAGGGCTAGGAACGGAATGGGTCCATCGCCATTCTGCGCTTCATCCGCTGTGATGAAGATGACGACGTGACCCGCCTTGTATTGGGCGGACTCCAAGATGAGCGGCAGCGTGGCCTTCAACCAGGCGTCAATATGTGCGATCTTATTCCCACCGCAAGGGTCATGGCCGTTATGACACATGTCGGGCGTGATGAAGTTGTACCGTCCTATTTTGTTCTCCTTAAGATCGCTGGCGAGTGAGGCGAGTGGCCTTGCTCGCTGGATGCAATAGGAGGAGGCAGGGTTCCGCGCACCTGTCATATCATCGAAGTAAATCTGTGGAAAATGTTGAGGTTGGTAGAGGTTACTACCGCTGGAATCTTTTGGCCCGTGAGGCTCCAACGGACAGTCCGTTCCCGAGATAGATTCCTCGTAGGCACGCCACGCAACTCCCGCGTTCTGCAAAAGCTCGCTCAGATGGGCGTGCGTGCTTTGATGATACTGGCTGGGTAGTCCGTCGTCGTGCAAGCCAAAGTTCTGGCCCGCCTCCATCCAGAGATAATTAGGCAAGCTGGGATGATTGCCCGATGGGTTGAAATAGTTGTTTGCGACGGCCGCGATAGGAACTAGCGTCTTGTTAATGTAGGGAGCTTCCGAGCTTCCCGAGATACCGCCGGAACCAATCCAGTTGTGGTTCTCGATCACGATTAGAAAGACAATCTGTGCGTTGGACTGGGCTTGAGCACATGAGAATGGAAGAATCATCAAAAGGGCAGCCAGAAGGACCTTCCTGTTCTCGAAGACCGTACGAAACCAGCCCTCAATCCGTGCTTCGATCTTCTCCTGGAGCACGGCAATTTCTAAAACTTCTTTATGCGGCTTTCTTGTTGTCACAAATCTACCTCCTGGTTCTTCCGCGCACTGCGTCCTGCGCGTCATGGCATCCCAATCCATAGCTTTCTTACCCGTAACTCCTTCAGCACCCGGAAGGATGCCGCGATAGGTGATCTTGTCGCATTGCATCTGAAATCCTCCTTCTTTTCGCCGTACGCCAACGTTATCCAGATAGAGTGCTTTTCTGACGTAATACCGATCGCGGTCGTCCCGACTCTACTGGCTGGACTCGTAACTCGATCGAGGTCGTTCGCCTCGTGGCAGTCGGCCGTCTGGAGGGGCAAACGCTCGCGTTCAGTGATCGAAGCTTGAGAATCGTCCTCGTTTCAAGCTGAAACACGTCTAGAAGGTTTTTGAGCAAACAATAGCCGCTGCCTCTGCCAGAGTCAGGTCACGAGCAACTGGTTCGAAACCGAAATGCAACGAGTCCTCATCACGGGAGATGCTCTTCAAAAGCAGGATGCTTCCATCCACATGCACCCGAACTCTTGTCGTTTTCCATTGGCCGGGAGAGACCGCTTGGCGCGCGATGGAGAAGTGGCTCTGGTCACTGACCTCGCCGAGAATTCCGAAGCCAAACTCCACTCTATGCTCGAGGTGCGCATCCAGCCCGCATAGCCGCATGTCCGTCGTATGAATGAGCAACGCCCCTGACATCGCGTGAACCACGCGATCCTGATAGCTCTGCTCCTGAAACGACGGATTCGGCTGAAAAGTGATGCGTGTACAGTCGCCCATCGAGCCGGCCGTCTTGAACAGAAAGACTTGTGGCAGTTCTCTCAGTAATGAAGCCATCCGTGCCTCATCGTCTTTACGTCCCTGGGTTTCCCGGTGGAATTCTTCCGGGTGACTTACCAAATAAGTGATGCGGCTACCTTCGGCCTTCCTTTGTCTGTCGGATAGAGGCTTACCGTCTTCAGAGATGAGACGCTGTATGCGCCCATCCGAAGTCTCGACCACCAACTCATCCCAGAGATGGCCCTTGGTGCGTGCCGACCTCACTTCTCTTCGATACAGAAAGTGCTGGCGGTTCCTCATCGCGGCAGTTTCAGCCCGCACCATCTGACTGACCATCTCTATCGCTGACAAGGCTTGTCGCCCTTGAGCGGATACGCTTGTGTACGGCACATGGCCCGAACAGAAAGCGAAGCAGAACACCGATATGACCAGCCGACGAGGTAATTGTTGCATCGTCATTTTCTTCACGGGTCAAACGTCGTGGGCAGCTATGGGAACCTCCTGTTCAAGACGGAAGCACCTACTGCAGCGCTAGGACCAAGCTCACTGCGCCGTCTTTGCGGACAGCTGACCGACAAGGGTAATGTTGATGTCGACTTCTTTGCCGACTCGCAGGAGAAAAGTGCTGGGGTCTTTTAGCCCCCACTTCACGTACGGGATGATGAAGCGCGTCTTTGCTGTACAGTTTTCGCCCTCCATGTGAATCTGCATCGGAACGGTCAAATCATGCGGTGTGCCGTGGAGCGTAAAAACCCCATCCACTTGAACAGTAGAGTCCCCAGGAGCGGAGATTGAGCCGTTCATGTGCTTGGGACTGAAAGTTGCGTCCGAGAACTGTGAGGCATTGAGGACGTCCGTGCTCATGCGGTGATCGCGCGTGTCATTCCCGCTCTTACCGCTTCCGGCGGCAACAACGATGGAACCGGACATTTGTGGGGAACTAAGGTCGAACAGCACACTTCCTCTCTCAACGTGAAATGTGCCGTGAACGGAATACATCACGTCACCCAATGAAAATGCAACCTCGCTCTGGTCAGGCTTCGCCGTGAACGTCTCAGTTTGAGCAAACGCGGTGGAGATACCGAGAAGCGCAAGAAAAGAAACTCCAAAACACCAACGCATACACACTCCCATTCAAAATTGGTTTGTTGCTTCTCTTGCAGACACCCTCTCTCCGCTTGGCAACAACCTCCGAAAGTGACAGAAACCCGGAGGACTCTGTGCAGTTCCTGCGGCAACCAAAACGCCTCCTTTGGATATCTTAACTCGTTAAGACATCTTGACAAGTGAAATCTTAATAGGCTAAGACTTGTAATGTGAGGCGTCTTCGCTGTTCGGCCGCAAACCAGTGCCTAGCCGTCAGCTAAACATGAGGGAGTAGCCGCCAAAAGTGGAAGTCCAGTGCAAAGACGGTGCCGGGATCATGGTCAAACGCAATTGGAAACAAGGAAGAGAGAACCGCAGGCATGGGACTGCATTTCAGCGTATTGGACGCTATCGCTCTCCATCCGGCAGACCGTCGAGGACCGCAGCACGTGGCCACAGCCGTAAAACCGAGTAATTTTCTGCCGAAAAATCAATTGCTGAGGGCCTTTGCCTCCAGCCTAAGCCTACCAGCTGGGACCGAGCCCCAGCTGCTTGGCGCACTGTGCCAGGTACTGCAACTCCCGGGCAGCATGGTTCGAGCTCAACTCGTTTATCAGATGGCTGCTGCGTACAAAATAGAAGATAACCATGCGCAAGAGTTAGCCATCGCTATCGAATATTTTCACAGTGCGTCTTTGCTCTTCGACGATCTTCCGTGCATGGACAACGCAGACGAGCGTCGTGGGGCGCTATGTGTCCACCAGGTCTATGGAGAGGCGGCGGCTATTTTAGCGGCTTTGGCGCTCATCAATCGGGCGTACGCCCTGCTCTGGCAAGCGCTTGCAGGCTTGCCTCCAGGACAGCAGTCCGCCTCCCTGGCCTATGTTGAAAAGTGGCTGGGCGTCGAAGGCCTCTTGAATGGCCAAAGTCAGGATCTTCACTATGCGGGATTAGCCCAGGGCGGCTTTTCCTCAGAGAAGGTTGCTCTCAGCAAAACTGTGTCGTTGATCAGGCTTTCGCTTGTACTGCCGGCCTTGGCCGGCGGAGCGCATGCAGCTGAATTGCGGATGCTCGAACATCTCGCGGTTTTCTGGGGCTTGAGCTACCAAATTCTCGACGACCTCAAGGATGTCTACCAGAAGCCGGATCAAACCGGCAAGACTGCCGATCGTGATGCAAGGCTGAACCGTCCCAATGTCGCTCTGGATCTTGGCGCGAAGAACTCCCTGCTCCGCATTGAGCGGCTCATGCGGTTAGGAGATCGAGTCCTGGATAGGCTGAAGCGGCGTCTGCCATCTCTGTCGTTTATGGAGGAACTTCGTCTTCGCTTTCGCGAAGAGATCGCAGGGTTTGAAGTCACCAGGCCAGCACGCGGCTTATGATCTTTTTCAAGCTGATTGTTACAAACTTGCAGCGGCATCGTGTGCGCAGTTTGATAAGCATTGCTGGTATTGCATTCAGTGTCGCCGCCATGCTCACGGTAGTTACGATTCTGCAGGGAGCGGTCGCGATGTTCTCCGGAATCCTTTCCAGCGACAGCGAGCTGATCGTTTTCGAGCGCAATGTTTCGGATCTATTTTTCAGCAACGTGCCTGATGAAGCGGTCATGCGGATCGGCGCGTGGCCCACGGTGCAACATGCTAATGCGGTCCTGTTCGGAATTGTGTCTAGTTCCGATCATCCCATTATCACCTGCTTCGGAGTGACTCCTTCCGACGCGCGGATTCACAACGCCACTTGGCTTTCGGGAAGCCGCGATGACTTTGCTAAAGACGATTCCCAGGTCGTGCTTGGAGAACGCGCCGCCGAATTCCTGAATGCCAGGTCCGGCAGCCGGGTTCAGATCGGGCATGGAAGCTTTAATGTCCTGGGCATTGTCAGGACAGCAAATGGGTTTGAAGACGGGGGCGTGTTTATGCCGCTGGGAACCGCCCAGACTTTCTTTCACAAGCAAGGCCTGTCTTCCGTGGCGACCGTGAAGCTCAAGAACAAGGAGAATGCAGCGGCGTTCGAGCGCGCAGTGCAAGCCAGGTACCCAAATCTGATTGCGCTGGAAGACAAGGAGTTCAACCAGTCTTATTCACAATTCAAGATCCTGACAGCGACCGCCTGGGCGGTAGGCGGATGCGGCCTTCTCCTTGGGGGCCTCGGGGTTGCAAATACGATGATCATGTCGGTATTCACCAGAATTCGTGAGATCGCCATTTTGCGTGTCAATGGCTTCTCCAACAAGCAGATTGCGGGGATGATTTTTGGCGAATCGGCATTGGTATCGGTTGCCGGTGCGGCCGCCGGCCTACTGATTGGATGGATGGCAATCTTCGCACTCAAGTTTGTGCCCGCGCTGCATGGCTACGTAGATGCTCACGTAAGGCTATACGTGATGCTCGCCGTGGTGGGGCTCGCCTGTATCACCGGGATCGCGGGAGCGTTATACCCGGCTTTCTACGCCGTCCGAATCCGCGCTGTGGAGGCATTGCGTTTCGAATGAGTGATGCCGCACAGTATTCATCTTCGTCCGAACTTGCCGTTCTGCGTGCTGCGGACGTTTGGAAGAGCTATGACAACGGCAGCATCAAGGTGCTGAATGGAGTTGACTTCCACGCCCATGCCGGTCGCACGGTAGCATTGTGCGGTCCATCCGGTTGCGGTAAAAGCACCTTGTTACACCTGTTGGGGGGACTGGACGAGCCTGATCGCGGCAGCATTTCCTTGAACGGAGCACCTCTCCGGCTCAGCCGCAGTTCATTGCGGCTGCTGCGCTATCAGGTAGGCTTTGTCTTCCAGCTGCACAATCTAATTCCTGATCTCACGCTCGAAGAGAACTGTCTTATTCCCACAGTGGCCGCCGGGACCAACCGGCGCCAGGCTCACGCGCGTCTGATGCAACTCACGGAACGCACCGGTTTGACGCATCGGCTCGATCAACGTATCCAGAAGCTCTCCGGCGGCGAGCGTCAACGCACGGCTCTTTGCCGTGCCTTGATGAACAGGCCGCGCATTTTGCTGGCAGACGAGCCGACGGGTTCGCTTGATGAACACACCAGCGGCCAGGTCTTTGAGTTGCTGCTTGAACTCGTCGAGACCGAAGGGATCACGCTAGTGATGGCTACCCACGACCGGGCACTCGCCGAGCAATGCGACCGCCTGGTTGAGATGCACGACGGGCGGGCTTATGAATCCTAAAGGGCTGGCCCGGGAAAACTTGCAGGACACTCTGCACGGAGAGTGGCCTGGCGTGTTTGTTACGGCCGCGTGGCACAGCCTTGCCTGGCTGGCCGCGGCGAATCTCGTTGGCGTGCTGCTGGCCACGCTTTTGCTCTTTCCGGGATTGAACAATTGGCTCGGGGAGTGGACGTACGGCCGTTGGATGCCGGTGCACATTAATCTTCAACTCTATGGCTGGTGCAGTCTGCCACTGGCCGCACTTTTGATGAAGGTCTACCAGGTTGATCTTGAGCCGGTGGCACGCTGGAGCCGTGCCGCTTTCTGGGCATGGTCTGCGGCGCTCACCGTCGGATCGCTTTCATGGTTGACCGGTCACTCCAGCGGCAAACTGTTCCTCGATTGGACGGGATATGCGCGCGTCTTCTTTCCCACCGCAATTGCCCTTCTTTGGCTGTTGCTGGCCTGGTCGCTGCGCTGCCATTGGACCGATAAGGAGAACTCACCGCGCCTGGTGCGCATGATCAAGACCACCGGGCTTGCGCTATTGTTTCTGGTGCCACTGGTCCTTTACTGGTCGGCCGATCCGAGAGTTTACCCACCGGTGAATCCCGCTACCGGAGGGCCGACGGGCGCAAGCCAGCTTGAGTCCACGTTAGCCATCGTCGCCATACTGCTGATGCTGCCATTTGCGATCAGCCACAGAAAGCCGGCAAGCTCTCGTTGGCGCTCTATCGCCGGCACTGCTTTCGCCGTGGAAGTTCTGCTGTGTATCGCGCTTGGCCGGGGCAATAACAGCCATCATCGCCCGGCACAATTTCTCAGCCTGGGCAGTGTCCTGCTGTGGGTGCCACTGATTCCCGCTTACTATCGTTCCTTCGAGTGGCCCGCAAATAGCAGGCGTTGGCAACTCGGATGGCTCTGCTGGTGGGTATTGCTGGTGCCTACTGGGTGGTGCCTTTTCCTGCCTGGCCTGCTCGACCATTTTAAATACACTGACGGGCTGGTAGGGCATGCGCTTATGGCCATGGCGGGTTTCGTCACCAGTCTCCTGATCTTTCTCCTGGTTGTTCTGCTCGGCGAAGACGGCAAAATATTCGCCGCAAGATGGGCGTTCATCATGTGGCACGGAAGCACCCTCGGCTACATCGCCATCATGTTCCTCTCCGGTTGGATCGAGGGATACAACCCGATGTTCGCCATGGTCCCGGGCGCTGGACGCAATGTGATTTATAGCGCGCGCCTGGTTCTCGGCGCCTTGATGACCGTGGCGTCCCTCAGCTGGCTCTTGCGTGCTTCACGTCTGGTCCGGGCTCAACCGGCAAGCGTTCGTCCGGAGGCGTCAATGGATTTGCCAGCCGCACGTGACTTGGCGAGCGCCAAAGCTCTATGACGAAGCATCGCGCATTATTCTGGCTTCTAACGTATCAGTATCTTGCCGGCCTCAGCGACACGGCGACCGGTTGGCTGCTGGTGTTAGAGCCGCAATGGACACTTACGCTTATGGGCGTTCACCGCATTCCACAACCAATCGAATTTGCGTCCTTTGCCGGCGTATTTGTACTTGGAGTGGGTGTTACCTATCTATATGCCACGCGTCTTCCTTTGATTGCAGCCAATACGGCGCGCTGGCAGACGATCTGGGCTCTGACAGCTCTCATCCGGACTTTGGTAGCTGTATTTTTGTTAGGGGAGATTCTGTTAGGACGGATGGAACGCGCGTGGCTCACTGTTGCTATTACAGATGGCACGCTGGCGCTGATTCAATGGATCGGCTTGAGTAAGGGCTGGTTGAACTTTGAAGATTGAGCGGTCATGGGAGGGTTGGCGCGGCGTCAGTTTGGTCGCGATCACCTATGTCTACTTTCTCATCTTCGCTCAGTTCGGTTTTCTCAAACATCTCGCCAGCATCGGTATCGAAGGGAACTCCCTCAAAACCGTGATGGGCGCGATGGCGGCAGGCGGCATTCTGGCCAGCCTGTTTGCCTCTCGCATCAGCGCCGGCGGATCTGCCCATCGAAGATTGCAGACGGCTTTGTCTGGATGTGCTCTCGCTGCGGGCTTCGCTTTGCTGCGCTTAGACCTTGTCGAAAGCGTGGCCGTGTCTTTTCTGATCGGAAGTGCGCTGGGCGTACTGACCGTGACCCTGGTGACGCACCTGCGCTCCTGGATTGGCGGGACTCGACCGCTCCTCAAAGTGGGCCTGGGGACCGGTATTGGCTACCTGGTGTGCAACTGCCCACAGTTATTCGATGCATCTCCGCGGACACAGGCGCTCGTCTCCGCCGCCTTCTGTGTTTTGGGAATTGGAATCGCCAACCGGATGCTCGCAGAAATCCCGGCCACGGACCCACCTTCACGCCAAGCGGCGGCGCCGTCATTTCTGTTAGTGCTTGCCTGCTTCACCGCTCTGGTCTGGTTGGACTCCGCCGCATTCTTCATCATTCAAAACACCCCTGCGTTAAAGAAAGGCACGTGGGAAGGTACGATTCACCTCTGGGTGAACGGTGGGCTTCATTTCACTGCCGCACTTGGAAGTGCTTGGCTGCTTCGACGGCGTGGACTGGAGGTTACCCTCGCGGTAGCATTTGGTTTTCTAGCCGGCGCCTGTCTGTTGCTCTCTGATCCCGCTCGTGCGGCTCTCGCATCTGGTTTCTATCCTCTGGGCGTCTCCTTGTATTCCGTGGCCCTGGTCGCGTATCCATCATTTCTGGCGCCTGCGGCTACGGTGGCGCAGCGGGGTCGCAAGGCCGGTTTGATTTACGCAGTTGCCGGCTGGGTGGGATCTGCCTTGGGCATCGGGATGGGACAAAACCTTGGACATATCCCTCTTGCCTTCGTTTTGGGAGCCGCCGCGTTATTCCTGTCACCGTGGCTCTGGCGATTCTTTAAACACCGTAAACGAGAGTCGCTGGTGACTGCCGCGTTGCTGGCCATTGCCTTTGGCGTGCAAAGGGTTGCGTCCCTATACACCGGCATGCACCGGCAACCGGCCACCAGAACGCTGGTTGAGTTTGGACACCAGACCTACATTTCCGAAGGCTGCATCAACTGCCACTCGCAATATGTTCGTCCGAACTCTCCTGACGTAATCATGTGGGGCCCTGCGGAGAGTGTGGATGCCGTGCTGCACGAGCAACCGCCATTGATTGGCAACCGCCGTCAGGGCCCAGACCTTGCTGAAGTCGGCGACCGGCGTTCTTTGTTATGGCTCAAGGCTCATTTCATCAATCCGGCCGCTGTGAGTCACTCGTCTTTCATGCCGTCCTATGCTTACCTGTTCCGGGACAACCGCGGCGATGCACTGGTGGCCTACATGGAAAGTCTGCGCAGCGCGGGCGGCCGTGAACATCGTATCCAGGTAGCGGAAGCGTGGAGTCCGTCACCCGAAGCAGTGGAGATGGCACACCATATCGACGGCGCTCTGCTCTTTCACGAGTACTGCGCAACCTGCCACCAGGCGGATGGCGCCACCCGCGTCGCCTGGCAGAAAGGGTTCCGGCGGCTGCCCCCAAATCTGGCGGCCGGTCCACTACTTTATGTGCCCATATCTGCAGACCCGGCTTGGCGATTGAAGCGGATATCCGAAATTATCAAATTCGGGTTGCCCGGCACCGACATGCCCGGGCATGAGTATCTCCCTGGTGTTCAGGTGGCGGCGATCGCTGAATGGGTAGCCGGACTTGCTGGTCATCGGTAGAGTACGACCGATATCACGAGCAAGATCGATCCCAGGGCGGCTGCCATCGTGTTCATGTCTAACCGGAGAATTCTTCCCCTAAGGCGCACCTTCCATGGGACAATCCCGTTTGGGTCGAACAGCGCTCCAGAGTATAGGCGCATGGACGCCAGTGCCATCCAGAAAGCTACAAGCGTGGTCGCGGTCAGGAATGCAGCCAGATAGAAACCAGCGCCAGCACAGGCTCCGGACCACCAGATGAGTACGGCCTCGACGAGCGCGAGCAATGCCAGGTTCAGGACCTGCCACACAACATGGAAACGAGCGTGCGGGAGCCACAGAGGATTGGTGGCGTGGCTTCGATGCAGATCAATCTTGAGTGCAGCCAAGCCTTGGCTGGCCGCGAGGCTGGTCAACAATAGACGGGCAAAGAATGGGTGAGCCAAAATCCGATCCCTCCGTCGCATCCGTACGGTTGATTCCGTTCCGGTGGTTCAAGCATCTATATGAAAACCACTTGTCGACGTAAACCTATGATCAATGCCTGCGGCGGGGTTGCCCGATGACACAGCAACTGGAATCTCCCGAACATTACAAGAACGGGAGATTCTTCAATCCCAGCGTCCCGCCACAACGCTTCCGCAAATTCCTGAAATGGATAACGCACCGCCGCGTTGGGCCTTGGCGAAACTTCATTCCTTCGATTCCAGGAGAAAAACCGCCCGCGGTCGTGGCTGGAAGCGATCTCCGTGTCACCTTCGCCAATCACGCTACGGTGTTGCTGCAGACGGAAAGCTGCAATCTCATCACCGATCCTATCTGGTCGGACCGCGCCAGCCCGGTACAGTGGATCGGTCCGAAGCGGCATCGCGATCCCGGCATCCTCTTTCAGGATCTGCCGCACATCGATTGCATCCTGATCAGCCATAACCACTACGACCATCTCGATAAGACTACCTTGCGCCGGCTTCTCGTACGCGATAGGCCAACCATCTTTTGCCCGTTGGGGCTGCGAAAGTTGGTCGGAAAACTTGGCTTTCAAGAAATTTATGAACTGGACTGGTGGCAGGATCAACCTTGGCGTCAGTTGAGACTCGGCTGTGTCCCTGCCCAGCACTTCTCTGCGCGGACACCGTTTGACCGCAACCGCAGCCTGTGGTGTGGATGGGTCGTCGAATGCCCTACCGGCGACATCTACTTTGCGGGTGACACCGGATCTGGTAAACATTTCGCCGCCATCGCAAGACGCTTCCAGAACCTGCGCCTCGCACTCTTGCCGATAGGAGCCTACCAGCCGGAATGGTTTATGGGTTCCATACACATGAATCCAGAGCAAGCGGTCGAAGCGCACGCAACTCTTGGTGCTGGCACGGCAGTGGGCATTCACTTCGGAACCTTTTCATTGGCCGATGATGGAGAGACAGAAGCTACGGACCGGCTGCATCAAGTGCTTGGACTTGCAGGAAACGCGAACGCATTCTGGATCTTGAGCAATGGCGAAGGTCGCAACGTGCCCGCAACTGACCGCGGCTCTTGACAACGGCAACTATGCAATCGTGGCCTACGCGGGCTCATAGATAGCGAAAGAGCATCATAAAGCCGAAATCCACGTGACTCTGCTGGTGGCAGTGGAAGAGCGTCGCACCCGGATTGGACGCAGTAAAATCGACCTCCGCGGTGCTGTTCGCCTTCACCACAACTACATCCTTGTACAACCCTGAGAGCGGCTGGCCATCGAGGCTTGTCACCTCGAAAGTGTGGCGGTGCAGGTGGACCGGGTGGTCGTCCGCGCTACGATTGGTCATGACCAGGCGGTAGCGCTTGCCTTCCTGCAGCGCAATCGTGTCAGTCTTCGGAAAAGATTTTTTATTGATCGTCCAGTAGTCGAAGTCACCGTGTCCGTGGAACTTCGTCCTTCCTGCACCTTGACGGGATCGGCGAAACCCAGCATTCGGTCATTGATGGTTGCATAATCATAGAAAGCGTCCATGGAGGCGTCGCTTCCCCCGCCCATCGAGGCGTTCCAATCATGAAGCGTGAGAAAAAGCTCTTGATCGTATGCGCCACGATCCTCTTTAGGTTCGACGTAGAAACAACCGAACTGCCCGCTATAGGTTCCCCTTTTCAGGTCGTGGCCGGCAAAGCTATGGGTGTGGCACCAGCGGAAACCGGAGGGACGAGGCGTAAAGCGATAGCGTCGCTTGCCGCCGGGTACGATCATGGGTGAACCCTCTTCCGCGGCGCCGTCCATGTCGGACGGAATCCAAAGCCCATGCCAATGTACGATCTCAGGGATCGCCGTGCCGTTGAGCACGTCGATGGTGATTGGCTTGCCTTCGGGCCAGCGGAGCAGCGGCCCCGGCACCTGGCCATTGTAGGCACGGTGTGCACCACCTTGCCGGGCGCGATTTCCAGCTTCACGGGCGCGACTTCCAGCATGACGTCGGCCGCAGACTGGGCTCCAGCCGTCATCTTTGAAGAAAGAGCGGCGCCCGCTGTGACCGCGCTCGAAAGCGCAAGGAATGCGCGACGATCCATCCCGATCCTTCCTTACTGTATGCTGCCGGAGCTGCCGGCGCGGTGATGCTTCCAATCAAAGCGCCGCCCGAGAATGCCTTTTACAATGAGATGATCGGTGGCGGCCGTCGGTCCCACCCCCACGCCGAGATTAATCTCCCAGTTCGGTGACACATTCAGATCGACCGCGGGAAAAAACTGCTGCTGCTGATCGTGCAAGCCGAGAAAATCCCCAATCTTTCCGTAGGCTGCGTAGTACTCCAGGCCTCCGCTGATGTACTTATTGAAGTCATAGCTGAACTTGGCATTTGGAGAAAAGGGCAGGCCCTGGTTCACGCTTGTCCCGTGAAAGGATCTCTCCAACGCTGGATTCAATGCAAAGTACCATCGGCCGATCGATTTATCGACGATTGGGCGGATTTCCCACGTCCAGGTATCCGTTGAGAAGACCCGCCGCTGATACCCAATCTCCGTGGAAAGGCTCACGCCGACCGGCCAATGCCAACTGTCCGGCACGCGTACGCGCGGCCGGATGTGATCGCCAACCCACTGAACACCCTGGCCGCTTCGTTCGCTGGTAAAGATGTAGAATCCTACCTCCGACCAGTCGTTCAGCCCTTGCGTAATCTCGATGGTTTCATGCTCGGCATGATTTGTTGGATAGGTCCCATCAGCCGCAAACTTTGAACCGGGGACGGCCTTGGACCCGTCCACCGTGAAGTTGCTATGCAGCTCAAGCATGGTCGTCTGCGGCGCCACCGTATCGGAACCGTACACCTGGATTTCGTAGTTGTCCTGGCCGTATGCGTTCTGTGAACCCAAGGTCAGCAGGGCGGTCAATCCAATCGCACACACGTATGCCTTCTGAAAGGGCATCGCCTTCAATATCGATGCTGCAAATCCGCACATCAATTTAACGCGGTCCAGTTGCACCTCGCACAACACCATTAGTCTTAACACATTAAGATTTTACTTGACATTTAGTCTTAGCACCTTAAGACTGTGAATTCGACGGTTGAATTTGTGTTAGCCCGAGCCAGGTTTCGACGGCCGGACCACTTTTGACGGAGGCTGTCGAATAAAGGGGTCCACCCTGCGAGCGTGACGAAACGATGTCTCCCGGCAAGGGATGCGCTTCGGAAGAGTTGTCGTGTACGAATGTACGGCGTGCGGTAAAAGCTTTGCCATCCCTCTCTTTGGAGGGTGCGGTTCCTTCAGATTTTCCCGCGCCATACGTTTTCGTGCTGCGTTCCTCGGTCATGATTGCAAAGGCTCAAACCCGACAAAGTAAGAGCCGAAATGAGCGAAATCCACATGGTCTCAGATGAAGATCTACCGGCTAGGTACTTGCTCTATGTAGTCGGGGTCATTGTTGTAATTGCGGTCGCCGCAGTCGCCACCTTCTTGATCTTTGTTCGCTAGCTGCGAGAATCGTGCGAATGGAGGGTACGGAGAGGCTCGCCACTACGACCCGCTGGCAGAGCACTCTATCGTCTGCACAGTCACCGCGAGCTTAGGAGATTGGAACTTATGCCTCACGAGCCCTTGTTGTTTTAAACCAACTTGGAAATGCGTTAGTGGCGATCGACAATAGACAGTCGCTTATATATACCCATGGCCGCAGTAGCGGATTGCTGGAGGGCCTGCTTGCCCTCACGATCTCCGGTCTTACCAATTTGGCCCGACGCATTGTCGTCAATTAAAGCCACAGTTTGCTGCTTTACACCGGTGTTGCCAGGCGTAGCAGACGCCGGAGGTCTGTGCAGGAGTCGTGGACCTGGCGTTGGAGACAATTCCTCAACCTTGCCGTATGGCGAGTCCGTCATGGGCTGCGCCACGGCTTCCGGCTGGTTCAAGTTTGCAACGGCCGCATCCGTGCTCCTTGGAGCCGGAAATGGTAACGACCGAATTCTTCTATTTGCTCTCGCGCCAGTTGCTGAAAAAGAAGCGCGGATCGCTGATGTCAATGGTTGCGATATCCGCTGGTGGGCGTAGGTAAGCAGGATTGCCAGAGATGGCACGACGCCGAGAAAACCGGCAAAGAGAGTCACCGCACAAGCAGCGCGCAAGGCAAGCAACCAGCCCGAACGCTTTTTTGATCCAGCCAGGATGGAGTGAACGCGAACCTTCAAATGTTCAGATGATGCCGCGAAATCTATACCCCAGGCCTTCGGGTCCTGGGATAAGTTCAACCGCGCAAAGTGAACCAGACACTCCGCATACATTGCTCTTCTTCCTGGAGAGTCAGCGATAACTGCAAGATCGCAGGCGAGTTCACGGTCGAATTGCATTTTTCGGACTGCGTACCAGGCCGCGGGATGAAAGAAAAGAAGCCCGCGGCATACGATAGCGATCCCGTTCCAGACAAAATCCCAGCGGCGGACATGGTGTAGTTCGTGACGCAAAATATCTTCGAGTTCGGAGCGGTCCTGTTCGAGACAGAGGGCCGGCAACAGGATGGTTGGCTGAAGCCATCCGAACGTCGCCGGAGATGTGGTCCCCGACAGCACTAACAATCGTGAACGGTCAACGTGGAGGCTCTTCGTCAGGCGTCGAAAAATCTCTGCAATCTCAACCGGTGGTTCGGTGCTGAATCCGAGAACCCATTGCAGATGCCGCTGTTCCTTGATATGAGCAAAGAAAACGTAGCTCAAGATCAGTAGGTAAACAATCCCGATCACATCAAGCGTGATACCAAGCGGGAAGGCCCATGAGCCTGGAACCTGCCAGGCGCCGACAGAGGAGGCCACCGGTTGAACCCAGGCGCTTGGAGCGCCTGCCGACTGCCCACCTGCCAGAAAGCCTTTCGCCAGCCAGAGCCAATATGCTGCCGACCCGTAAAGAAAACCCAACCAGATCATAAATCTTCGGTTTGGTGAGTCGACCAGCCAACTAAAGACCAAACATACCCCGAACGCAAGTGTCGTCTTCAAGACGAAGCTCGCAAGTGTGGCCACAACACGAAGCAAAAGATCTGGATTCATTAGCATCCCTGCGTTATTCGCGATCGCCTAGCTCGTACCTTTTACGATACTCTCGGACATACGCTTCGAGTTCATCCAGCTCTGTCTTTTTGATTGGATTGGCTTCCAGCAATTTGATCAGCAGCCCCGCCGCTGATCCGTGGAAGTTCCGAGACACCAGCGCCTGTACCGACAGGTCGTCTATGGTCTTCCGAGAGACCAACGGCCTGAAGACGAAGACGCGGCCTCGACTCTCATGCGTGATAAAACCCTTCTGTTCCATAATACGGAGTAAAGTCTGTGTCGTCTTGTAGTGGGGCTGTTCTTTCTCCGGATGAGCATCGACCACCTCCTCAACGGTGGCCTCTTCCCGATCCCATAAAATCTGCAGAAGGCGCATCTCCCCGGCGGTCGGTACGGAAAGCTGTTGCTTTCCTCGCGCAACCTTTAACAGTTCGTTTCGCATCGGTGCCTCGCAAATGAAATCTTAATAGTTTAAGATAACTGTGGATTCCACCTCTTAACGAATAAAGAGTCTTAATTCTACATCTGATGAGAGGAATTGAATATTTTTACGTTGCGGTTCACGGAACATACGGACAGAATCCGCCAACTCCCGAACGAGCCCGAACGGCAATGCGGCTGTGTCAGCCCAGCGGCCTGCCGCCTTGGGCAGCACTCGGCAAGAGGTACGGTCAAAAGCGAAATGAGTGCCAGAGACTACACTCTTCGGAAAAGCTCTGCCATCTGGTCACGAGGTCGTTCTTTCACCTTCGCGTCTCTTGTAGCGCTGCTCCCGGCTTTCTCGCATGGGCAAGCGATCTCTATCCAGATTCCTTCCACAACTTCACTCTCGGTTCAATTGCCTCAGCACGTTCCCATGAAGGCGGGGGAGCCTTTGGAAGGTTCCCTGCTTTATCCGGTCTACGTCGAGAACCGGATCGCGGTCCCGGCGGGCACGATTCTTCGCGGCAGCGTAATTCAACTCGATTCAGACCGAAGCCGCCGGATCCGCTCGCGTCTCAGGGGGGATTTCACGCCATTTCATATCCCGATTGTGCGCTTCGATCAGTTGGTTCTCCCTGACGGAACCCTGCAACCGATTGTGAGTGATAGCGCCAAGGATGGCGTCCCGATTTTGCGCCTGTCCCCTCCGCCCGGCAAGAGGAAAGGCTCTTTCATCGCTCGGCAGATAGCTCAAGAGAAACAGCGGTTGAGAGATGCCGCCGATCTATTCACCAAACCCGGTCGAGGCGACCGGCTGGTTCAATTCGTCTATACACAATTGCCCTATCACCCGGAAAGGATCGAAACCGGAACTTCATGGACGGTCGAATTGGGTCAGCCTCTAGACCTGAAGCTCAAGAACATTCCGCCGGATGATCCGGTCGTTCAGGGAAAAGCCAAGCAGGCGGATCCGATTGGAGCACTATCGGATCAAGAGACCGCATGGCAAATACACGCATATCTGGAACAAACGATCAGCTCCGCCAAGGAAAAGCCGGGTGACACTTTCCAAGCGCTGGTCGCGGAGCCGGTGTTCAACTCGGACCACATCCTTGCGGTTCCTCAAGGCTCCCTTCTTATTGGGGAGATCACGCAGACGAAACGAGCTCGTTCTTTTGGGCGCCAAGGAAAGCTTCGGTTTCGATTTCGGCAATTGAAGCTACCGAGCGGCTTCTCCCAGCCTGTCGAAGGTACCTTGGCCGGCGTCGATTCGAACAAGTCAGAAAATTTACAAATCGACTCCGAAGGCGGCATACAGCCCAAATCACAGAACCGTGTGATCGTACCGCTGGTACTGACCCTACTCGCCGGGCGTGCTTTCGATAATGACGGAAGCCTAGCCGGCCATAGCGCTGTCGCATCCAACGGCTTCGGAATTGTGGGCCGCGTGGTCGGCATCCTGGCGAGTTCACGGAACGTCGCGGCCGGTATAGGCATTTACGGCGCTGCGCTTTCTTTCTACGACCTCTGGCTGGCGCGAGGCCACGATGTTGTTTTTGTGAAAAATACGCGTATTGAAGTCACGACAACGCCGGGTCGTAACCAATTAGAAAGCCCGGAGGTTAAGCAGAAGACCTCTCCGTCTCGCTAGCGAAACGAATGATAAGCCCGCTGCGTCTGCCGATTTTCCATCAATGCATACCCAGGTTTCGATCGAAGAACTGCAATGCCAACCGTTCTGTCTCCCGATGGACCTCGGCGCGGCTCACACCCTCTGCATCCTGGCACACAAACTAGCCTTCACACCCACCGGTGTGCAAACTGAACCAAAGACAAAATGGCCTAGGTTGCCGGGAAATATCTTCAACTATGCCTCCGGAATATTCTGCCCATACCACTCCGCGTTGTTCGCGGCAGACACAACCGTGACTCACTGCGCCAACTTTGGATTTCAGTATACACTGTATACATGACCGTTGACTCAACCGCGGGGAGCATCGCCAGCGCCGCTCGCCTCCTACTGGACGAAGAGGGTATCGAAGCCGTGACAATGCGTCGCGTCGCCAGAGCGGTAGGACTCACGGCGATGGCGATCTATCGGCACTACCCTGATCGCAAAGGTCTACTCAACGCGCTGGCGGAGGAGGGTTTCCGGGAGTTGTCTGAACAATTGCGGGCCACATCCTTAAGCGGCGGCATTGAGACGCGAATTCTGAAGGCCCTCGACGTATTTCTCACGTTTGCGCTGCGGACTCCACGGCTTTTCGAGCTTATGTTTCTCACGCCGCGTGAAGGTGCCCGCCAGTACCCACATGACTTCAAGGCCGGCAAGTCTCCTACTGCAAGTCTGATGGCAGAGTTGCTAAAGGAAGGCATGGCGACTGGATATTTCCGCCGGCAGGATGTCTGGCCCATCGTCTTCGAGACCGGAGCGCTGTTTCAAGGTCTCACCATGCTCTATCTAGGCGGCCGGATGGACATGTCAGCTACCCGCTTCCGCGCCTTCTGCCGCCGATCGATCAAGAGGTATCTCCGTGGCATTCGTAAATAAGATGACCGGCATTCTCGTCCCATCGTCGGTCGTCCTCTCGACGGCACTTTTGGTCTGGTTCGGCAACGGTCTCGACCCTTGGTGGCCGCTGCTCTGGTTCGCGCCTCTTCCAGTTCTCTTGTTTGCCCTGCGCCGCCCGTGGTGGGCCGCGGCGCTGGTTGCGGAAGCGGCGTGGCTGCTCGGCAGCTTGAACCTGTGGGGCTATTTTCGCGTTCTGCCGTTTGCCGTGTGGCTAAGCATCTTTTTCACCGCCGCGCTCGCTTTTGCGACCGCGGTACTACTCTTTCGAGCATTAGTACTGCGGGGTGCGCTGTGGACTGGCCTGCTTGCGTTTCCGGCAACATGGGTATCTTTGGAGTACGTGCGCAATCTCACGGCCGCTCATGGCACGGCTGGCAGTCTTGCTTACTCGCAGTTGACGTTCTTGCCCTTTCTTCAGCTTGCTTCCATCACCGGACCCTGGGGCATGACCTTTCTCCTGCTGCTTTTCCCTGCTGGAATCACCATCGGCCTGCATCTCCGTATAACATCCCCTAAACAAGGGCTGCGTATCGTAGCGGCGGCCGTGGGTACCATCGCTGTCGTGCTGGTCTTCGGCAGCGTGCGCCTCGCCATGCCTCCGCCTGGGCAGCAAGTCAAGGTAGGAGTCATCACGTCCGGCGAGCCAACCAACGACGATGTTGCGGGAAATGGGGCAGACACGGAGCGTTTATTCCGAAGTTATGCCGGCGAGGCGGAAAAGCTTTCCACTCGAGGTGCTCAAGTCATCGTGCTTCCTGAGAAGTTGGGTGTGGTCCTGGATTCCGACAGCAAGAATTCGGACTCCATCTTTCAACCCTTAGCCGACAGAACGGGTTCGACGTTTGTCGTAGGTCAGGTTTACGTTGTTCCGCCTCATAAATACAACCAAGCGCGAATCTACCAGCCAATGACGGCCGCCCTGTTCTATAACAAACAACACCTGCTGCCACCGATGGAGTCGAATCTCACACCAGGAACAGGTCTGGTAACACTGTCGAGAACCAATCAGAAATGGGGCGTCGCAATCTGTAAGGACATGGACTTCACCCCATTATCGCGTCAATACGGAAAGGCCGGAGTGGGCCTGATGCTCGTTCCCGGATGGGATTTTAACCTGGACCGAAGCTGGCACGGTCATATGGCCGTGATGCGAGGCGTGGAGGACGGCTTTAGCATTGTCCGTGCGGCGAAAAACGGTTATCTGACAGTGAGCGACAGCCGAGGCCGTATCGTTGCGGAAACACGCAGCGATTCTGCGCCCTTCCCCGCCCTCGTAGTGAACATACCCGCTGCGCACAGCGCGACTATCTACCTTTTGTTGGGGGACTGGTTCGCTTGGCTTGCCATGGGAACCCTAGTCTTCAGTATTACCCAGGTTTTTCGCCTGCGCCAATAATTTCAGGGTTTGAACGGGTTCGGGCGAAGCCAGGGATTTAGCACTCTGAACTTAACAAATGTTGCTGACCGGAGTGACCAGCGAGCTGCAATCACCGATGCAGGAACCACGCTGCGCTGGCAATGACTGCAAGCCCGATCACGTACATCCAACCACGAATTGTTCCGAATCGCTCTTTGTTCATGAGATAGGCGCCTCGGAAACGGTATAAGCCGGACCACAGCAGTACTTGAAAACTGAGAAACGCGTCCTCGACTGATTCACCAGACGGCTCTCAGGGACGCTAAGCCCAGTATTTGGCCCGGAGTCCAGGAGTTTCGCGACAGATCAACGTTCCGCTCGACCCGAAGGATCGCGAAAACCCCGATTGACCCGCCCAAACTGCGAGTCCAAGGCGTTATCGTTCTCTTGACCGCCGAGCCGAATGCCCCAGCTTTTGCAACTTCTCTTCGTTAAACCCGTAATCAAAGACTTCAGAGCGCTCAATTCGGCGCATACTTGAAATATGAGTGCAGACAAAGTTCCCTTATGTGATTGCCATCATTTCAAGATGTGGCCTGAGCAATCGTCCGTTTTGCCTACAGTCATTTTCAAATGTGCATCGCTAGACAGCGGCGGCCGCTATTATGGAAAGCGATACGGGTATTTCAATTTGCTTCCGGCAGTGCCACCAGCACTAGAACAAATTGACCCTGCCAACCGCAGCATGAAGGTCTGTCCCAAAAAACGGCACCCCCACTCTTACATGGCAATTACGCGGCCTAAAAACACTGCCCCAGGTGCTAGAGACCTCTGGTGCTGGTACTGCTACGAGTGCAACACGGCAAAATGATACAAACGATACGAACGGAAAGTGGCGAGAGAATGGGCGAAGAGATGGAACCCTCAAAAGGAAAAGTGACTCGCAGTGGCACGTTCGGCGACTACGAAGTGACAGGTTGGCGGTACACAGAAGAAGCAGCATGGCATGTAAAGGTGTGGCTTGCAGGGCGTCCAGGTGACTGGATAGGCTACACGGTGACAGATGGGCATTTTGGACCGGGAACAGTCGCCGAGGCCGCAATGGTAGCCGTCTTGCACCTGATTGCCAAATGGCAAGCCCTCCTCGCTCAACGCGCGGCCGCTCTTGAGGCTTAGGTTGGCGCGGAAGGCCGGGAAAGAAACGGCCTTTACGCGAGGACATCCATAACGATTGATCTCAAACCCGAACAGCAGCCCGTAATCGACCCCCTATCGCCCGGCTTCAGCGCTACTAGCGGTTCGATCCGTGTGACCCCCAGCGGAGAGTGCAATCGTGTCGCCCCTCTCAGGTCAGCTTGCGGAGTGAGACTTCCTCCGGCCCGGGAAAATTCGACGGGATTGGAATCGTGACAGCTCCTGTTGCAGCCCATTGGACGCCTCGTGATAGCAGGGTTTGAAAGCCCACACAATCAAGATTCGGTGTTGGTTCACCTACCCAGGTATGGCCAAGCATGGTGGTATAGACACGGCCTTTTCCGTAGGGCCGGACCCAATCCATAGGCTCATTCTGGATCGAGACAGGCGAATGAGCATAGGTAAGAATCGTCAAGCCTTCAGCAGGACCATGTTGACCGTGGGTCAACTGCTCAGAAGGATGCATCCACACCCTTGGCATCCCCGCGGTAATTGGATGGTGGGTATCCCGGACGTGGATTTGAAAGTCCAACCGTTCAGGATGGCCGGGCTCCAACCCTGTTCCCTTTGGAATGACCACGATCTTGTCATCATTGGATACTGCCAGTCCGGGTCCAAATGATTTCGAACGCCAGCCTAACCCGATCATGTCGTTGTATGCCTTCCATGTTAGAAAGGCGTTGTTCGCCGCATGGTAGACGACCAGTCCGCCTCCATCCCGGACAAACTTCTCCAGAGATTTTTGAACCCTGAGGGGCCACTCGATTCCATTTGCCTGATCGCCCCCATTAAAGTTATTGATCACCACGTCGTAGCGAGAAAAATCGGGGCCCCAGGAATTCCATGCCTCCTGGGGAGCCCCCCGTGGTGGGCTCGTGGATACCTCAACTGAAAATAGGGTGGTCGCGGTCAAGATCTCAGCTATGGCATGCGTCGCCGTCATCCAGTCGTGATTGTTGACGCCATCAACGATAAGGACTCGCGCTTGCGCGGGTTGGGAATGCGCATCGCGAAACGATACCGCCAAAAGCGCGAGGGAGCGTAGCGTAAATTGCCTTCGAGAAATGGTCATGAGATGTAAAAAGTAACCATACTCCTTTACTCCTTGTGCGCTTCTTTAGCCAAACCAATCGAGCGGTTACCGAGGAATTTTGGGGTCGTCGGCGGCGAACTCTCGGCGAGAGGCAGGGTCGGATTCACGTTGTCGCGGCGCGCAAGCAGGTAGGACTTCCCTGCCCTTACTCGAAATTGCAAAATGGAAGTGCTCGCATTTGCTTCGGCGATACGATGCTGATCCTCTTCTGTTGTCACATCAAACGGCTCAGCAGGCCATGGATTGCGAACGCGTAGAAGCCCGGAGAAGCCGGCCCTGATGATCACCCAAACCGGCTGCCCGCCACGCATCTGCACATCCACGCTGCTTCCTTGCTGGATATAGACTGTACCGTCGCCTTCCCAGTCCTTGGGCCAGGCCGGGGCGATGCGCACAAGTCCGTCATAGTCTTGAACTAAGGCCTCCTGCAGAGCGGTAGCCACCACGCCGAACTGCTCCACATAGAACTCTGGCCCCATAAATTCTGCAAGGCCGGAGGGGTATGCCTGATACTTTTCCGTGAGCTCGATGAGTGTCGACCTAACTTCGCTTGCCAGACCCAAACGAGCTGCCTGGATCGGATCGCTGCTCCAGTCATCATTGACCTTGTTGGGCCGATGGATATAAGTCCGAACACCCACTTCATGCCGCGGTCCGTCATCCCCGATCAGGCAATACGGCCAGACCGGTTCCAGGCCGACGTTTTCCGTATTGTGGGAGGGAGCGCCAGGGTCGTAGGACTCTGCGATGACATCGTGTCCGGCACCGTCGTCGGAGGCTGTGAGCAATTCCTTTTGTGTTCCATCATCCGTTCGAGGTAGCTGGGTAAGGTGCAAGAGGGCCGCACGAATCCGCCGGAGTAGGGGCGAGTTTTGGTGGAGCGTTTGCGCCGCCTTCAGCACAGCGGGGAAAAGAGAGCGCATCGCAGCGATGTCGGTCGTAGGGTCATGCACATCCCATTGCGTCTCATGTGCGTTCGACGGGTACGTGTGTAGCAATCCATCTTGGCCGCTCTTCGCGTATGCAAGCAGGAACTCAGCCGACGCAGCCATGACGGGATAGTTGGCCGCCAAAAATGTGCGATTCCCGGTCGCCAGGTATTGCTGCCAGATCCAAAGCGAAACCTCTGCTCCTGTGGAAAGGGTTCGTGCATTGTAATAAGGTTTCGAATCCGCGGCGCAATTCAACCCTGGCGTTTGGATCCAGGTTTCATTTTCAAACCCTTTCCCGTTAAAGCGCATCGTCTCCGGCACGC
>PLZN01000210.1 GCA_003152195.1 Acidobacteriaceae bacterium | reverse complement strand
TAAAGCACATGCTGTTTGCGTATCCGACGAGTGGCTCAAATATGGCGCGCATGCTTTAGAGAGGCACGATGCATGTCAATATCTTGGTATGACGAAGAAAAACACGCCGCAATCGAAACTGCAAGGACGACGCGGCGGGATCCGATCTTGAGGCTCGCCACGCGCGAACTACGCAGATCAGGATGGCCACCAGCGGTGCTGGGATATAACGTTTTCGATTCAGACTTGCATTGATGAATCGACCTAAGTGGCAAGGGCCAAGGGTTGAATCGAATCTTACTGGCGCCCACAGGGCGATGCACCCGTAGAGACGTTGAGATTATCTGAGACCTGGGCCACCCGCCGAAACTGTGTGTCCATGCCGACGACGGAGACATCATCGCGGTCGTCGTCAAGCGCCGCCCGCATGACGTGGCCGCTGTTGCCATGCAGAATGAAGCTTGCCGGCTTGATCGACTTGCCTAACACGCCGCACTCCGCCTTGGCGTAGGGAACAACCATGGTTGCGAGTACCAGCGCTCAGCGCCGGCACGATTGTCCAATTTCCTGATTTTTATCACTTTCCCATTTGCCGGTGAATTTGCCCGGCACAAGCCATAACTAGCCGCGATTCGCGGTCCGATCTGCAAACGCAGGTCACGCTTCGATCCAGTCAGCNNCCGAGCGAGACCCGCGATTGCCAATCAGGATTTAACTTACTCAACGCTCTGGAATCCGGTTTCCATGGTCACTCTGGTTGCGATGATTTTACCCTGCACGTGAGCGAGCAGATTGCCCGCCTCGTCCCACTGATCGATGGTGAATCTTCCCGAGGTTGAATTCCCTTTGGGATCGATGGTTAGCCATTGCTGAATNNCTGATAAGTCCGCGCGCCGGTTTTTATCCATTCACCGAGGCAAACGTCGCCGGTTATGGGAGCACGCATGCCGGAGACATTGATCTCGGTGCCGTCACTGTGCCACTGAGCGTAGCCAGCGTCAACCTCGGTGCCGTCCTTGATTCCATCACTGCCTTCGGAGATCCAATGCTCTTTCCAGGTTCCGACTATGCTGGGTCCGGGCGGGGTGGCAGCATCGTCGTCGATGGTGAGAGCCGCCAGTACAAGTCGCGGCGAGGCGATCTGGGGCTGCCAACTGGCGGCGTGTGGCACTGGACGATAGAGGCCGCAGCCGGCATGGGCGGCGGGAGCAACCATGGTTGCGAGTACCAGCGCGCTCAGCGCCGGCACAATTTTCCAATTTCCTGATCTCATAACTTCCTCCTCTGCCGGGGGAATTTGCCGGCTCGAACGAAATAAAACCCAATTCGAGTTCGGGAACAATGCAGGAAGGTAAATTCAGAGGTGAAGAAAGCTGAAGGCGTAAGTCGCTGAACCTGGGAGAGATCGTCCGTCCAGGTTTTGACCAATGCTATACTTCAGCCACGCTGCGGGGGGAGACGGTGCCCTTTGTCGTCTATCAATTCGGCGACTTCAGCCTCCATTGCGGCAAATTTGAGCTCTGCCGCAAAGGCCGCAGGCTCAAGCTTGAGCGGAAGCCTCTCGAACTTCTCGTCCTCCTGGTCACCAAACACGGACAAGTTGTTACCCGGAATGAAATTGCCCGGTGCCTTTGGGAGCGGGAAGTCTTCGTCGATATCGAACACGGAATCAACACGGCAATCCGTAAAATTCGCCAAATTCTTGGTGACAGTTCGGACCTGCCGCGGTTTGTGCAGACAATCTCAGGCTCTGGTTAACGCTTCATCGCACTCGTTACGGCCGTTGAGCCAGAAGTCACCGAGCCAACTCAACCTTCTGGGGATTTGGTCGACCTGCCTCCAGCTCCACCGGAGATCTCTGCTACGCCCGTCATCCCATCGGCTACCAAACCCCATCACAGACTCTGGGTGGTCACTGCCCTATGTGTCTCCGTTCTCGTTACCATTTCTATACTCACCCTCGGCCCGCATCCGCTGGCTGCCCGCTTCCTCGATCGAGACACTCACGCTGCGATCGCCTCGCTCGCCGTTCTCCCCCTCGACAATCTCTCCGGCGATCCTAATGAGGAGTACTTCGCCGACGGCATGACCGACGAACTGANNACCATGCTCGCCAAGGATTCCACCCTCCGGATCGTTTCCCGCACCTCCGCCATGCAATTCAAGGACGCGCACCGGTCGCTGCCGGAAATCGCCCGCGCCCTCAACGTTGACGCCATTCTCGAAGGCTCAATCTCGCGCTCCAATAACCAGGTGCATATGACCCTGCAACTTATCCGCGGTGCCACGGACAGTCATCTATGGGCCGAAAGCTACGACCGCGACACCAACGATGTTGCTGCGCTGCCCGACGATGCCGCCAGAGCCATCGCTGCTCGCTTGAACAGTTCAACGCCGCCGCACGCCAACGGCCGATACATCAATCCGGAAGCTCACGACGCCTACTTGCGTGGCCACTACTCTTGGGTCGTCGGACGAAATGAAGATGCCGGCAGGTACTACCAGCAGGCCGTCGATATTCAGCCCGATTATGCCTTTGGTTGGATCGGGCTCGCCGATTATTACGCAATGGGGGCGATCAGGGGTGTACTCGATCCCCTTCAGGCGTTGCCGCAGGCGGAAGCCGCGGCCCGCAAGGCGGTCGAACTCGACGACAGTCTCCCACGAGCCCATGCAACTTTGGGAGGCATGATTTTTTTCAACCGGGGGGACTGGGCCGAGGCGCTCAAGGAGCTTACCCGCTCCACGGAATTGGACCCTCACGATGCCGAGGGGTTCCACCTGCACGCGAAGGTTCTCTGCGCACTGGGCCGCTATGACGAAGCTATCGCGGTGCAGAAACAGTCCACAGCGATCAATCCCTTCGAGCATCCGGGGGCAATGGCGGAGATATACATGTGCACCCGCCAATCTGATGCTGCGACCAGTGATGGCGAGATGCGCCTGAAAGACTTTCCTGTGGCTCCCGATATTCTCCAACAACTGGCTGAAAGCTATCACTGGAAAGGTATGGACAAAGAGGCCGTTGAAATGCTCGCCCGCCAGATTTCAGCTGAAGGAGATCTTCCCCTGTCGGCCGCTNNGAACCGGGAGAGTTTCTACTTTCGCGCTTGCAGACCTGCACGGGAGGTTCAGTGAGCACGATGAGACTCTTGCCTTGCTCGAGCAAGGTGTAAATGAACGCGATCCACTATTGCTGTTCCGGGCTCAATCGGACCCCGCTTTCGACTTTCTCCATGCCGACCCGCGCTATCGCTCCCTCATCCAGAAGATGGGCTTGCCACCGATGTACTGAGAAAGCAATTAGCTTGGGCGGAAGATCGCGCTGCAATTGTCAGGCCTCTATCGTCGATTTCAGACCAATGCACTCATCCAAGGGGCTGCACCGGACTGGCAGTTCACTCCCTTTAGCTCCTCACCTCGTCTCACGGCGACGCAATAACAGTTCGTTACAGGCCGGAGAGCGCATGCCTGAAGAGGACTTCCACCTCTCCAACCAAGTACCCTTTCAGGCGCACAGCGTACGGCCTTCAGGCCGTACGCTAATGGCTTGAAATGAACCCGGCTTTAGCCGCTGAGGCAGGGAAAGCATGGGGCCGGACAGAGAGACAGTCGGGAGAATTCACGGAGTAGATCCCATTCCCTCGGCGGCTAAAGCCGTTCCCATGGCCGGGGGTCTGCGGCGGGGCTGAAGCCCCGCCCCTTCANNCCCCCGCGGAGCCTGATCGACTCCAGGCTGCGCTACCAGCGGAAGCCGAAGGTGACGGGAATCATGCCCACCGTCCCGGTTCCGATAATGCTCGCGGAACTCTTAGGGGAGTCCACCCAAACATACCGCACCTCGCCGTAGAACTTGGCTTTACCATCCGGGTTTAGTTTGTATGTAACGCCGGCGCCGAGATTCGCTCCGCCCTGGTTACTCGAAAAATGGCTGAGCGTGACGTTTTGGTATTGCGGATAGCAACCATAAAAGTAGTCACAGTAATCGCCCACATAAACGGGTTGGGTAAAGGTGGTGAGCTTACGATAGAAACCACCACCACCCGTCACATACGCGCCGAGGTGTCCGGTAGTTTTCACGTAAAAAATGGGGGCGAGCCCGAGTGACCAGAGGTGAACATTTCCATNNGGAAACCGCCACCCGCTTCAATCGCCAAATGGTCCAGCCAGGAATCGCTATGGTGGGTGTTGGAGCCCTGTCTGTTATACCCACCCTGATTGGGATACTGATCCTGCACGAGAGTTTGAATATCGTTATGATATTCCGCGCTTGAACTTGATTGCGCGAAGCTGGAGGGAACCAACAGCCACGAGAAAAGGGCCGCCACAATCAGTGCAAACCGGGCCGGGAACCGAGGCAAACAACCTTGACGCGACAACATCTCCTAATCACCCCTGGAAAATAAATTAGAGAGATCCCGACAACGACCTCTCAGGTCTAACCTTAGGTTGACGCTTTTGAAACACAAAAGGATGCTCCGGAGGCCGCCGCGCGGCCCGGGCGCCTCTGCCGGCTGCCTTTCACGGGCAGAAATACGGATACTCGGGCCCTGCAAGCGCAGGGCCTTAGTGGATGTCGAACTGCTCCGGATGCAGAGCGGGGTCGCTTTTGACGATGATCGTCTTGCCGCTCATCTCTTCCAGCTCATTTAACCAGCGGGCGTTGTTCAATTTCAGCGTTTTGACGACTTCAGGATGCACCCGAAGCAGGACGTCCTGACGCTCCAGATGAAGCTGCATCTTGCGCATCTCGATATAGATTTCGTTGCAAACTGTCGTCGGGCTCTTGACCATGCCCGTGCCGGCGCAGATCGAGCACTGGATACTGAGGGTGCGCTCCAGGGACTGCTTCACGCGCTTGCGGGTAATCGCGACCAACCCAAAATCATTGAACTGAAGCACCTTGGATGGAGCCCGATCCAATTTGAGCTCGTCCTCCAGGGCCTGCATCACCTTGTTGCGGTTCTTACGCTCGTCCATGTCGATAAAGTCGATCACGATGATTCCACCCAGGTCGCGCAGACGAATCTGACGAACGATCTCGGGGATGGCATCGAGGTTGGTCTTGAGAATCGTATCCTCGAGCCGAGCAGTCTTGCCTACATACTTGCCGGTGTTGATGTCGATGGCCACCAGAGCCTCGGTCTGATTGATGACGATAGATCCGCCAGACTTGAGCCAGACCTTGGACTTGAGTGCCTT
This sequence comes from Acidobacteriaceae bacterium, assembly GCA_003152195.1. GTDB lineage: Bacteria > Acidobacteriota > Terriglobia > Terriglobales > Acidobacteriaceae > PALSA-350. The sequence goes on along the minus strand of PLZN01000210.1, from coordinate 2,434 downwards.
GGTGATCTCATCCTGAATGCCGAACTGCTCGAAGAGCGGCGTCTCCTTGGTGTACAACTTGACGCGACGCACCAGCGAGGGCTGAAAACGGTTCAGGAAGCGAACGATGCGCTCGTACTCCACCTCGGTATCGACCCAAATGGTCGAAAAGTTGTCACTTACCTGGTCGCGGAGGATGCGCTCCACCAGGTTTAAATCGTGATAGATGAGCGCCGGGGCCTTGGCCGTATCCGAACGCTGTTTGATCTCGGTCCAGAGGCTGATCAGGAAGCGAATATCCGCGCGCAGATCGTCTTCACTGGCCCCATCGGCCGCGGTGCGGACGATAAAGCCACCACTGACCGTTCCCTTTTCGCTGATCAGGATGCGCTTGAGGCGCAGGCGCTCCTCGTCGGAGGAGATTTTGCGCGAGACCCCGACATGGTTCACCGTCGGCATGAAGACCAGGAAACGGCCCGGGAGCGCGATGTGACTGGTGATGCGCGCACCCTTTTTNNCCGCGACGCTGATCGTCGCGTTGGCGGCGAGCCGGCTGCCCCGGGGCGGCTGCTAACGGCGCTTCCCCGCCCTCCGCTTCCTCTGCCTCGTCGGCGAGTTTGTCCTCGAGCTCATCCTCTGCTTCGTCCTCTATCGTGAGAACGGATGCATCGCTATCGGTACGCTGATCGATATGGGCGTCGCGCACCATTTCGCCGATCTGGCCCCCGGCTGAAACGTCCTGGTCGAGCGTCTCCTCTTCCAGCTCCTGCAGGTCGTGGTCTTCGCTGTCAGCGTAAAGCGGCGTGAAGTCATATTCTTCTTCTTCGGTTACTTCTTCTTCCTCCACCAGCCCGGTCTCCGGCCCGGAGGCGTCAAAGTCCTCCTCCAGTTCGTCGAAATCCGTCTCCAGTTCCACCTGGCTCGGGTTGGGCGTGGCAAACGCGGCAGGCTCACGGCTATCTTCTTCCGGCTGCCCGTGCAACGGCCGCATCTCGGCGGCAAGCTCAAACTCCGGGATGGAGGGATATTCTTCTGCCTCGGGAGGAAGCTCCTCCTCTGCCGTGTTTAAGGATGGAGCGGCAAAGCGAAATTCGCTCGGCGCGGAAGGATCGATTCGATGGGAGGCGGAAGCTTCCTGAGGCTCAAACTCGACCGCCGCTACCGCGGGTGACTCTTCCCTCGGGCTGGTTTGGGCTTCTTCCTGCGTCTGCGCACTTGAATGGTCCGCGGCTTCGGCAACCGTCAGTTCAGGGNNAGGTTCGTAGGGCGCGGTTTCATGCAGCAGGGGAAATTCATATCCTTCGGCCGGTATTGCATGAGGCGCCGAATTCTCCAGGGAAGCAGGGTTTTCCACGGCAAGCGTGGTCTCTCCCTGCAGGGCGCGCCCTGTCTCTGGCACAGGGGCCGGAGCACCCGGTAAAGCGGCCGAAACCTCGTCAGGGGAGCCCCGATAGCGGGAGATGGACTCGCCGGGGAGCAACCCCTCCCCGGTCCATTGGATTGGAGTCTGGATCAGCGTGGAAGGCTTCGAGGTGATGACGTTGGCGCGNNCCGTGGACCGCCTGGCCCCCAGGTCTTCCTCGACGGGAGCGGTTGGCGCCACGGGCACTTCCGTGCGGGCTGTGACCGGCGGCTCCTGGGCTGCCTGCTGCGCACCGCCCTGCCCACCCTGCGGCCGGAAGCCCTTGCGGCGGCCACGGCGGCCCCGCCAACGCCTGGTTCCATCCTCGAACTCGCCTGCGGGCGGCTGGTTGGCGGAGGCCGCGCTTTCCGAAGCGGGATTTACTGCTGCAACGCNNNCATAGAGAAAGGCGTCGCGCTCCAGTCCCAGATCGACAAATGCAGATTGCATCCCTGGAAGCACGCGGGTAACACGACCGTTGTAAATGGAGCCCGCGAGGGTGTATTCGTTCTCGCGCTCGTAATAAACCTCTGTAAGTTGTTCGTCTTCAAAAATGGCCAGCCGCGTCTCGTGCGGCGTGCTGGAAATACAAATTTCTTTCGACATGCTGCCTCTTCCTGTCCGGCAGGTTTAACCTGGCGGACGGCCGGCGCGGCAGATCAGAGGGGAAACACTCCCACTCCCGGAACACCGGGAAGGATTAGGTCAGAGAAAGCCTGGGCAAAGGCGCGTGGTCCAAGGGATGGAATCCAGCGAAACTCTTTGTGCGGGGATACCGGTACAGCGACGCGTTTACCGATGGGATCGGTCTCTGTTCCGGCTGGCATTCCGAGGCTGTCCTGGCGCAAAGAGTCGGTGACCACTTCAGCCTTGTTTTCAGGCGGGGCCGTTACCCTTCTCTGCGAGCTCATTCCTAAATCCTGCCCGGCCCGGTGATTCACCTGGCCGGCGTATCTAAAATTCTCAAAACTCTAGAGCAGTTTCGCAATTGGTGTAGACCGAAGCGAAAGCCCTTTTCGTGGTTTTCTTCCAAGGAAAACCACTCCTCGCGAT
>PLZN01000516.1 GCA_003152195.1 Acidobacteriaceae bacterium | reverse complement strand
CTTGAACTTACGATGATTCACGAGGCGATGCTGCTCGAATATTCCGCCCGCCACCTGGCGCTCGTGGAATGGGCCTCAAGCCTGAAGCTCTTCAACTACGCATGTATTGGATTCGCGCTGTTTCTTCCGTGGGGCATCGCTACTCATGGAGCAGATGGAGGAGCGGAACTGTTGCTGGCCGTCGCTGCACTGATTGTGAAACTTGTAATTGCTGGAGGAATGCTGGCGCTGATTGAATCTTTATCCGCCAAGCTGCGCATCTTCCGCGCTCCCGAATATCTGGCGATAGCATTCCTGCTGGCCGTCCTTGGGCTACTGGTTCACTTACTGTTGGGGGGCGGCCCAAATGCTTAAATCTCACTTCATCGCCCAATTGCTGAAACTTCTGGCCGCCAGCCTGCTGCTGATCTCCTTCGCCATGCTCTCAAGACGACGGACGCAACGGTTGGTCACGCTCCTGGCCTGGCAGGGCGCGGTCCTTTTTGTGTCGACGTGTCTCGTAGCCTACGACGCTGGCCTCACGGAGCTGTATTACTCCGCGGCGCTCACTCTTATTCTGAAAGTTATCGCGCTGCCGTGGATTCTTCATCGGCTGGTCCGACGGCTTGGAGCGCAATGGGATAGTGAAACGCTGGTCAACATCCCAACCACGATGCTGGTGGGATTGGTGCTGGTGATTTTCGCCTTCGGGTTGGCGCAACCGATCAGCGTGCTGGCCACAACCATCACGCGCAATACCCTTGGCATCGCGCTTGCCGTGATTTTTCTTGCATTCTTAATGATGATCACCCGCCGCAAGGCTGTGACCCAGGTGATTGGGTTTCTCGCCATGGAGAACGGGCTGTTTTTTGCCGCAACCAGTGCGACCTATGGCATGCCGATGGTGATCGAGTTGGGCATCGCGCTCGACCTCTTAGTTGGAGTATTCATCCTGGGTATATTTTTCTTTCAGATCCGGGAGCAGTTCGACAGCCTCGATCTGCATCACCTCGAAGCACTCAAGGAGGACTGAAGTGGAAATATTGCTGGTTCTGGGCTTGCCGTTGTTGGGGGCACTTTCGTTGGCCCTCTTCGGCGCCCGCCGCTTTGCCGCCGAGCTTAATGTCGGGATGAGCTTCGCAACGCTCGTCGCCGCTGCATTCCTGGTGCTGCGCGTTATCCGCCACGGCCCCATGCTGGTCGCGCATGAGCAGTTCTTCGTCGACTCCTTCAACGTGTTTCTGGTCGCGCTGACTGCGTTCGTGGGTTTCACCACTGCCCTCTTCTCCCGGCCCTACATGCGCATCGAGGAGCATCATGGCCGTCTCAACCCACGACGCCTGCGCCTATATCACAGCATGTACCAGCTCTTTATGGCAGCCATGTTTCTGGCGCTGCTGACGAACAATATGGGTTTGCTCTGGGTGGCGATGGAGGCAGCTACGCTCTCCACGGTGTTGCTGGTTTCGCTGTACCGTACACGGGCCAGCCTGGAGGCGGCCTGGAAGTATTTCATACTCTGCGGTGTCGGCATCGCCCAAGCCCTGTTTGGCACTATCCTTCTATACTTTGCAGCCGAGCAGACACTTGGACGCGAAGGCATGACGGCCCTGTTGTGGACCCACCTCAATGCCGTGAAAGGGCAACTTGAACCAAGGGTGCTTGGACTTGCATTCGTCTTCCTTCTCGTTGGATATGGCACGAAAGTTGGCCTGGCGCCGCTGCACAATTGGCTCCCCGACGCCCATGCCGAAGGTCCGACGCCGGTGTCGGCCGTGCTCTCGGGCTTGCTCCTGAATGTCGCGCTCTATGCTGTGATCCGTTGCAAAATACTGGTCGAGGGGTCGATCGGTTCTCGTCTTCCAGGTCGGATGCTGATGACATTTGGGCTACTGTCTGCGGTGCTGGCTGCTTTCTTCCTTTTCAGGCAGCGCGATATCAAACGGCTGTTCGGCTACTCGTCCATTGAACACATGGGCATTATCACGTTCGCGTTCGGGATGGGCGGGCCGGTCGCCAATTTTGCTGCGTTGCTGCACATGACCGTTCACTCACTTACCAAGTCGTCTATCTTTTTTACCGCCGGACATGCATCACAGACCGCTGGCACACAGCGCATGGATGGGATTCGCGGTTTGGTTGGCATCAGCCCAACCATTGGCTGGGGGCTGATGCTGGGGTCACTCGCCATTCTTGGCATGCCTCCTTTTGGCGTGTTTGCAAGCGAGTTTCTAGTGCTGACAACCGCGATGCGGGATCATCCTTGGACGACGCCATTTCTCCTGGTTGCGTTGGGTGTAGCCTTCGCCGCGATCTTCAGCCGGGTCCAGCCCATGGTCTTCGGAGAAAGCGATGCACGTCCATTGCCGCACTCTCCGGCAATGGTGCCCGTCTTCGTCCATCTCGCCATGGTGCTTACACTTGGCGTATACATGCCGGCCGCACTTGCAGCGTGGTATCGCGCTGCCGCGCGGTTGATCGGGTGATGAGTATGTGGCCCGCTTTCATCGAACAGCAGCGTACACAGATGCCGGGCAACATACGAAGTGCCCGGCTGTGCGTGGACCGCGAGCAATGGCTCGAGGCCGCCAATGCAGTGCACCATGCCGGCGCGCTGTTCCTGAGCCTCTGGGGAGCAGACGACCGTGATCGCGACCGCTGCTTCGGCGTGTACGCGGCTTATCTCCTGCCGGACACGTTGATGGTGGTCGAATACCCAATCCAGGTGAAGACAGCCCCCAGGTATCCGAGTATCGCGACATTGTTTCCGGCGGCCCAGCGCATGCAGCGGGCCGTATATGACGTGCTCGGTATCGCGGCAGATGAACCCAACGCGGACACGCGCGGATGGTTGCGCCACGGCGGCTGGCCAGAGAAGTTTTTTCCCTTGCGGCGGAAGGTCGATGGAAGCCGGCAATTCGCGGTTGTCTCAGAGGCATACCCATTCGTATCTGTAGAAGGCGATGGTGTTCATGAGATCGCTGTCGGCCCGGTCCATGCGGGCACCATTGAACCTGGACATTTCCGCTTCTCCGTGGTGGGCGAGAAGGTTCTACGCCTGGAGGAGCGTCTCAGCTATACCCACAAAGGTGTTGCCAAACGTTTTGAGGGGCTGTCACAAAGCGAGGGACACCGTTTGGCAGCACGGGTCTCCGGAGACTCGGCCGTAGCTTTCTCGTGGGCGTACTGCGCAGCGCTTGAAGCAATCACCCATATAGAATGTCCTGTCCGGGCAACAGAACTGCGGGCTCTGGCCCTTGAGCACGAACGTCTGGCCAATCATCTGGGTGACTTGGGTGCGCTCGGTAATGATGCCGGCTTCGCCTTCGGGCTTACTCAGTTTTCCCGCCTGAAAGAGGATCTGCTGCGCGCGAACGCATTTGCTTTCGGAGCGCGTTACCTCTTCGATTATGTAACGCCCGGCGGGGTAGCAAGCGATCTGCCCTCAGACGGGTCTCGTCTTTTGTTAGAACAGTACACGGTCCTGGAGGATTCGGTCTCCAACCTGCGTTCCATCTATGCCGAGCATGCCGGCTTGCAAGATCGCTTTCGAGAAGCTGGAAGACTGGAGACAGGTCTTGCGCAGAAGCTTGGTGCGATCGGTCTCGCCGCGCGCGCCTCGGGCATTTCGCTCGATCTGCGAGTCGATCATTCCTGGTCACCCTACGACCGGCTTGCCCCGAAACGGATCGTGCAAGTTGCAGGCGACGTCGCAGCACGAGTGCAAGTCCGGTTCGATGAGATATTCGAATCCCTTCGGCTTTGCCGTGCGCTCCTCGGGGGAATTCTTGCTGGACCCGTCCAGATACCCGTTCCTCTCGCGGAGCCTGATCTGCTTGGGATGGGACTTATTGAAGGCTGGCGCGGTCCAGTAATGATTGCTCTCGAGACCGGTCCGGACGGCGCCATCCGGCGCTGCCATGCGCACGACCCGTCGTGGCAGAATTGGCCGCTTCTCGAATACGCGATCCTCGGCAACATCGTGCCGGACTTCCCACTCATCAATAAATCGTTCAACCTGTCCTATAGCGGACAGGACGGATGAGGTAACTATGTTTGACGTTCTTTCACGCATGCTGCTCACGGGTATATTGACGGAACAAGTACCCGGCCCCGACGAACCATCGCGAGGAGCAGATACCTTGCAGGCGGATCTCGAAAGAGTCTTGGGAAGAGCCCTCTGCATTCGTCATGTCGATGCCGGCTCCTGCAATGGGTGTGAGCTCGAGATCCAGGCGCTCAATAATCCCTATTACAATCTCGAGGGTGTGGGCATCCGCTTCGTCGCCAGTCCACGTCACGCCGATCTCCTGCTGGTGACCGGGCCAGTGTCGGTCAACATGGAAGAAGCACTGAAGCGCACCTATGATGCCGTGCCCAACCCCAAGTGGGTTGTTGCGCTAGGCGACTGTGGAGCATGCGGCGGCATCTTTGGCACGAGCTACGCCAGTCGTGGCGGCGTGGCAAATA
>PLZN01000029.1:3542-4345 GCA_003152195.1 Acidobacteriaceae bacterium | reverse complement strand
CCGGCAAATGCCGGGACTCATAACAGCCGCTGTCAGCGGAACATTTGGACAGCATATTCTTAACCTACCGCTTCCCTAGGAACAACCTGGTTTGAAGATGCAAAGCTCAGCATTCGTTTGTCCAACGAAATCAAGAGACAGGCTTCCTTTTTACCGCTAGTTTGGGCAGCTCTGCGGCGATCCAACTATGAGACTAGGACGCCCCATGAGCGCGACTCCTATCGACATCTCGGAGACTGACGCCGCATGACGAAATCGAACCGTCTGCATGCAGCGACAGCTTCCGGCTTGATCGTTTACAACAGCGCGGGAGTCGTGTAGCATCAACGCTTTAGCGGCCAATCCAGTCGCACGCGAAGACCTTCCTCTCTATGCGCATCCCGATGGGTTGGCGAAAATGGTTGCTGATGATTTTGACTGGCGTCTGCGTGTGGGCGCTGGTGGAAATCGCACTGCCCCCTCAGGCGTCGCGCGCATCAGGGCCACCTGCATACGTGACCACGGGCGTTTTCACGACGGGGCATCCCACGGCACTCGCGTCGGTGAAGGATTTTCTCGAAATTCATCCGGAGCATCCGGTGCAACCCATCGCCTACACGCACGCCGTGCATCTCGCCAAGGGCTTGCAATGCACGTTCTGCCACGTGGGTGTGGATCAAGGACCCGAGGCGCGCATTCCCGGCGTGAACGTGTGCATGACCTGCCACCAGGTGATCGCCACCAACCTGCCTGAGATCAAGAAGATCGCCGCCTACAAGGCGCGCGGCGAAGAAATTCCCTGGGTGCGCGTCTACAACTACAGC
>PLZN01000029.1:0-3493 GCA_003152195.1 Acidobacteriaceae bacterium | reverse complement strand
AACTTTTATGGAACGGCGTAACTTCATCAAGATCTCGGCTCTCTCGGGCGTCATGGCCACGCTGCAAGCGTGCGGCAGTCCGGATCAGAAGCTCATCCGCTTCGTTCCCGAGGAGGAGTTGATTCCCGGCATTGCCACCTGGAAGCCGAGCGTCTGCACTCTATGTTCCGGAGGCTGCGGCCTGCTGGTGCGCGTCATGCAGGGCGATGCCGAAGTCGTGCGTCACGGGCAGAACGGCCTGATCAAGATGGGCCTGGCGAAAAAGCTCGAGGGCAACCCCAAGCATCCCGTCAATCTCGGAAAGCTGTGCGCGCGTGGCCAGGCGGGGCTTCAGGTGCTCTACCATCCCGATCGCATCACGCACCCGATCAAGCGCACTGGCCCGCGCGGTTCCGGCGAATTCCAGGAAATAACCTGGGACGATGCGCTGAAGGAATTGGCGTCGCATTTGACCACGCTGCAACAATCGAAGTCGACCAACTCGCTGGCCTTCCTTGCGCGGCCCCTGCGCGGCCAACGCCACGAATTGATCGAGCGGTTCCTGAAGGCTTTCGGTGCGCCGCCGGCAGTCTGGTACGAACCTTTCGACGAAGCTGTGCTGCGCCAGGCAAATCTGCTGAGCTTCGGCCACGCCGCGCTGCCGACGTTCGATCTCGGCCGCGCCGACTATGTGATCTCTTTCGGCGCCGATTTTCTCGGCACCTGGAACTCTCCGGTCGCCCAATCGATAGGCTACGGCGAGATGCGCCAGGGCCGCCCCGGACGCCGGGCAAAATTCTTGCAGGTCGAGTCGCGCATGTCGCAGACCGGCGCCAACAACGACGAGTGGATTCCCTGCCGGCCGGGAACGGAGGGCGCGCTGGCATTGGGCATTGCGCACGTCATCCTGAGCGAAAAGCCGGCGCCGCAGGGATCGCGAGCTGGATCCCAAGCCGGATTGATGATCGCCGGCTGGTCCGCCGGCCTGCCGGACTTTGCGCCGGAAGCGGTCGAGAAGCAGACCGGGGTGAGCGCGGCTGTCATCAAGCGTCTCGCGCATGAGATCACGCAAAGCGGATCGGCCGCCGCCATTATCGGCGGCGCGCCGCTCGCGCACACTAACGGCCTGTTCACCGCGCTGGCAGTCAACGCTTTGGAATCGTTGGTGGATACGGGCCGCGATCTGGGGCCGATTCTAGGCTTCACGCCTGAGCCGCCGCTCGGCGATGCCGCGCAGTCCGCGGCGCCAATGCAGGCGAGCCTTGCGAGCCTCAACGCATTGGCGCAATCCGCGCAGCAGATGCTGCTGCTTTACGACGCCAATCCGATTTTCTCCGCGCCACCGGCAGTGCATTTCCGCGAAGCCATCGCCAAAATTCCCTACATCGTCAGCTTCGGCAGCTTCATCGACGAAACCAGCGCCCAGGCCGACCTGATCTTGCCGGATAACGCGCCGCTCGAGTCCTGGCTCGACAGCATCCCCGAGTCGGGCTCGTTCCAAGCGGTGGCCAGCCTCGCGCCGCCCGCTGTTCTCCCGCTGCACGATACGCGCGCGATGCCCGACGTGCTGCTTGGCCTGGCGCACCAGCTTGGCGGCGACGTCGCCAAGGCCCTTCCCTTTACGACGTTCGACGCCATGCTGCGCGCCGCGTTTGTTCCGCTCCGCACGCGTGGCGGCTCCATCAACGCCAAGACGGACGACGAATTCTGGGATGCTGCGCAGGCGCAAGGCGGCTGGTGGAGCACCCCAGCGCAACCCGCAGGAGCGCGCAGTGCCGCCAGCCCATTGGCTCCCGTGGCGGCGGCCAAACATGCGCCCATGGCGATGGCCGTGCCGGAATTTGCCGGTTCCGCGAGTGATTTTCCTTTCTATTTCCTGCCCTACGTCTCGCAGTCGTTTGGCGATGGTTCGCTGGCAAATCTTCCCTGGCTGCAGGAGCTGCCCGACGTGCTTACCACGGCGATGTGGTCGAACTGGGTCGAGATCAATCCCAAGACCGGCGAGCGGTTGGGCATTAAGCAAGGTGACCTGGTGGAAATCGCCTCGCAGCAGGGAAGCGTTCGTGCTCCCGCGATTCTTTCTCCTGGAATTGCGCCTGACATGGTGGCCATGCCGGTCGGCCAGGGGCACACGAATTTCGGCCGGTTCGCCAGCGGCCGTGGTGCGAACCCGCTGTCGATTCTCGCGCCGCTCGCCGAACATGAAACCGGGTCGCTCGCCTGGGCCGCGACCCGGGTAAAGATCGCGCGCGTGGGCGGACAGGAGCAGGGCAAGCTGGTATTGTTCGCGGGGGGAATGAGTGGCTTCCCGCACGAGGAAGAGCCGCGCTAGTTTTTGCATTGAGGAACTCTTCGCTCCGGCGGTTTCGTAGTAGGTGTAGACCGAACCCGGATTTCCTGTGGAGTTGGTGGTGCCACAGAACTGCATGCGGCTTTCCGTGAAGAAAGCCGCACATAATTGCTCTCGGTAGCGCGGCGCTGCAGGAAATCCGGGGCGCGAAGGATTTCTTCGTGGTTTTCCGCCAAAGAAAACCACACCTCACGATCTTTGTGAGGCTACGTAACTGCGAAACCGCCTGGGCGGAGGAAAGGGACGGCAAATGTCTCACAAGTGGGGTTTGGTGGTGGATCTGGACCGCTGCACGGGATGCGAAGCGTGCGTGGTCGCGTGTCATGCCGAAAACAATATCCCCACGGCGGGCGAGGATCAGGCCGCGCGCGGCCGCGCCATGCACTGGATTCGCGTTGAGCGCTACTGGGAGGGCGATTTTCCCAACCCGCGCATCCGTTTTCAGCCGGTCCTCTGCCAGCAGTGCGACGAGGCGCCCTGCGAGCCCGTCTGCCCCACCTATGCCAGCTATCACACGCCCGAAGGACTGAACGCGCAGATCTACAACCGTTGCATCGGCACGCGCTTTTGCGCCAATGCCTGCCCGTACAGCGTGCGCTTCTTCAATTTCTATAATCCGAAATGGGATATGCCGCTGCAACTGCAACTCAATCCCGACGTTTCCGTGCGCAGCGTTGGCATCATGGAGAAATGCACCTTCTGCGTACAGCGCATCAAGTCGGCTGAGATTCAGGCCGAGGCGGAAAAGCGCGAGCTGAAGGACGGCGAATTCACTACCGCTTGCGCGCAATCCTGCGCGTCCAAGGCCCTGGTTTTCGGCGATCTGAACGATTCCAATAGCGAAGTCTCGCGGCTGGCGAGCTCGAATCGTGGCACCAAACTGTTGGGCGAACTCGGCACCAAGCCCAACGTGACCTATCTCCAACGAGGCACCTGGCAAGATGCAAAGAACGGCTGAACAAATCGAACACGATCTACTTCGGCCGCTCTTCCACAGCAGCGGGAAGTATTGGATCGCCGTGGCGCTCGCGACCGGCCTCTTTCTCGCGGGCGTGGCTGCATTTGGCTACCAGTTATATTCCGGGATCGGCGTGTGGGGCATCAACTCCCCGGTGTTCTGGGCCTTCGACATCACCAATTTCGTCTTCTGGATCGGCATCAGCC
>PLZN01000123.1 GCA_003152195.1 Acidobacteriaceae bacterium | reverse complement strand
CCGGATTCGCGTCTCCCATGCTGGCGTTAGAAATATGAACCGCATTGGCGGATATGTCGATCGATCGCTTGGGCTTGATGAAATAATGAGCGCCCAAACCAAACTGCGGCGTGTAGTTGAAGACGCTCGTACCGAGATGACGTGGCTCAGGATAGGGGCCTACGGGGGGAAACTTGTGATTGGTCCAGATGAGGCCGCCCGCGCCCTGAATCCAGGGCAAAAGGCGATGGCCGCTACGCAGGTTCCAACGCAAAATGACCGGCGTGATGCTGACCCCCGTATACGTGCCTCCGGTGGGGAACTCGTTGGAGCACGTTTGCGGCCCCCCAGGTTCCGCGTAACAGTTCGCTCGCAGGTATTTGGGCGTGTACGCCTGCCACAGGGGGATGAGTTCCGCACCCAGTTCGAACTGGCCACGGAGCAAACCCTTACCGAAGGGAGGAGTCAACACCTTGCCTGCATGTAGGCCTGCCCACAGGAATTCATAGGCATTGCGGTTTCCGGTACCGAAGCCGCCGTTTACAAAAGCTCCATATTCCCAGGGCAGGCTGGCCATGAGATCCTCTGCCGGGCTGGACGGGGTCTGTGCAGCGGCCGTCGGTGGCGAGATAAGTGCCGCAGCGAAAACAAGAAGAATCACGACAGCAACACGATTGCGACCAACGGCCATTACGCTTTGAATTGCGATAGTCCCCTTCCCTTCTTTCGATTGCCTGTCCATCTCCGGTTCGTTCGATGGAGCAAAGCGAAGGGCGTGTCCATCAACCAAGGTAAGCGGACTGCCTTTGGCGAGGGCACGGTTGCAGAGCAAGAGGAATGAAACAAACGCGCGTGCTTACCGATAAGGGGCTGGCCAAGCTAGCCAGCAACTTCTTCGTATTGAGTGGCGTCCATATCGAAATTCGAGTAGACGTTCTGTACGTCGTCCAGATCCTCCAGCGCCTCGAGCAGCCGGATCATCTGGGCAGCTACGCTGCCCTCGAGCTTGGTGTAGGTAGACGCAATCATCGTTATCTCCGAGAGCGAGGTCTCGAGCTTGGCCTCTTTCACGGCGTTGGCAACCGCCTCGTAGGCAGAAGGGTCGGTGAGGATCTCCCAATTCTCGCCCTCGTCGTTGAGGTCATCCCCGCCAGCCTCGATAACGATATTCATCAACTTGTCTTCGTCGGCAGCAGCTTTGGGGATCGCGATGAGACCCTTCTTGGCAAACATGAAGCGAACGGAATTCGGTTCACCAAGGTTGCCCCCGTTTTTTGAGAAGGCGTGACGAACCTCGCTGACGGTGCGGTTGCGGTTGTCGGTGGTCACTTCCACGATCAGCGCGACGCCTCCAGGACCATAGCCTTCGAAGGCGATCTCTTCATAAATTGCTCCGGGCAACTCGCCGGTGCCACGCTGCATAGCGCGTTTGATGTTGTCCGCCGGCATATTCTCGGCTTTGGCTGCCGCCACTGCGGTCCGCAGACGAGGATTACCATCCGGATCGCCCCCGCCCGAGCGAGCGGCCATGGTGATTTCCCTGATCAGACGCGTGAATATCTTGCCGCGTTTGGCGTCGAGGGCGCCCTTTTTATGCTTGATTGTGGCCCATTTGGAGTGGCCGGACATGGTGACCTCTACTGCCTGTAATAAGGCTGGTTTTAACCATTTTCACTATTACTGTGATTTGGTGAGATCGGCTAGGTGCGGCCATTCTTTGGCGGAATGGCCGCGTACAGTCCAGTTCTTCCCTTACACCTATAGTGAAAATGGTTTTGCCGCGAACTCCAGGAGAGGACTGGCGGCGAAAAGCGAGTATAGCACGCACGGCTGGGGCTTGGTCTCGCCGTGCGGGCCTAGGGCAGCGAGCGGGGGCGGCGAAAAGCATAGACCACGGCGAGCAATGGAGGCGCGAGGAGAATTCCCCAGAACGGAATCACAATGCCGAGCACGATCGGGGCCAGGATCGAAGCCCAGATGGGTACCCGGGTTACGCGCTTCATGATGAGTGGCTGTAGCCCCAATTGATCGATCACGACAATCGCTGCATACATGCCCAATAGCATGCACAAACGGTACATGCTGGGCTGGCTGACCAGGATGGTGAAGGCAGGCCCCAGCAGGGAAATTATCCCGCCAAAATTGGGGATCAGGGTCATCACTGCGGCTATCAGCGCCCAAACTGGCGCCAGCGGCACGCGCAGCAGCAACAGCCCGATCAGCCACAGCACCCCGACACAAAGCCCTTCGATGGTTACGGCGCGCCACCAATTGAACAGCGCCTTGCCGGCAGTTCGCGCGTGACCCGCGTTTCTGGAAGCAAGAGTGCTTGAGGTGAGGGGGGCCGGCGTTGCCGGCATGAGGGCTTGCGACAACCCGGACGCAGGGGCGGCGGGCTTGGGTGCCGGGGGCTCGTCGGGCTTAGCGTCGTCTGGCATGAATCCCCAATCCATGACGATACTCCAGCAGACGGACCCGATCCAAGCACTCGAAGGTACGGGCTTCACAGGCTGCGGAAAAAACCTNNGCAGCCTGTTTAGCCCCTGAGGGCAGCTTTTGGGGGCGCTGATCGTACTGCATATACACCAGAAGCAAAAATGCTCTAGCCTAAGGGTATGAAATTCGGCGTTCTTGTATTCCCGGGTTCCAATTGCGACCACGACGCGTATCACGTCATTCGCGAGATCGCTCATCAGCCTGTGACTTTCCTTTGGCACGAGTCAGAGAGTTTGGAGAACTGCGACGCGATTCTCGTGCCGGGCGGATTTGCCTACGGGGATTACCTCAGAACTGGAGCGATCGCCCGCTTCTCGCCGGTGATGCAGTCGGTGAAGAAGTTTGCCGCCGCGGGCGGACTGGTGCTGGGCATCTGCAACGGTTTCCAGATTTTATGCGAGAGCGGGCTGCTGCCCGGGGCGCTTCTTAGAAATGCCGGGCTCCGGTATATCTGCAAGCAGATATATGTGCGCACCGAGACCGCCAACAGCCCTTTCACTCAAGCACTCACGCGGGGTCAGGTGTTGAAAATTCCCATCGGGCATATGGAGGGAAACTATTTTTGCGAGCCGGACACCCTGGCGGAACTGGAACGCGGCGACCGAATCGCTTTCCGCTACAGCACGCAGACGGGAGAGATAAACTCCGCCGCCAACCCCAATGGCTCCATTAGTGGCATTGCCGGAGTACTGAGCGAAGGGCACAATGTGCTCGGAATGATGCCCCATCCGGACCGCTCGTGTGAGACGATTCTGGGCTCCTCGGACGGCTTCCTCCTCTTCGCGTCGATGGTCAATGCGATGACCGCATAGAGCGTTTTTACTATCGGTGTAATCAACGAAACTGGGCTCTACGCGGCCATTCCGCCGAAGCCGGGGTCCCCAGCGCGCGGTCTTTGCGTGAAAGAATGGCCGCACATAGCCAATCTCTCCAGATCACAGTGATCGTAAAAACGCTCTAAGTCAGGACCCTTAAATGATTGATATACACCATCATCTGTTGTTTGACCTGGACGACGGACCACACGATATCGAAATTTCCATAGCCATGGCCGAAATGTCTCTGCAGAATGGGGTAACGCACATCGTGTGCACTCCCCATTCGAGCGAGCAATTCAAGTTCGACCCGGAATTGAATCGGGAGCGGATAGAGATGATCCGGCAACGGTTGGGCAACCGTATCTCCCTGGCGCTCGGTTGTGACTTCCACCTCATGTTCGACAACATCGAGGATGCGATCGCCAACCCTACCAAGTACTCCATCAATGGCAAGCAGTACCTGCTGGTCGAGTTCCCCGAACACGGAATCTCACAGAACATGAAGGAGATCTTTTTCCGTTTGGGCTTGGTCGGGCTTACCTCAATCATCACCCATCCGGAGCGCAACCCGGTGCTCTCGCGCCATCCCGAACGCATGGCGGAGTGGATACGTGCCGGCTGCTACGTGCAGATCACGGCCGCTTCCCTGACCGGCCGCTTTGGCAAGGTGGCGCAGCGATTATCACACGACCTGCTGCGCCGGAACTGGGTGAACTTCATCGCCACCGATGCCCACGACCTTATTTCGCGGCCTCCAATGCTGCGCGAAGCGTACCAGTTGGTGGTCGATAAATATGGCGCCGAAACAGCCGACCGGCTGTGCCTGCACAATCCCCGCGCGGCCTTTTTCGGCGAACCCCTCCCGCCCCAACCGGAACCGGAAGGAATCTATCCGGAAGCGGACCAGAAGAGCTCCTCCGGGCTGCTCGGCAAAATGTTTGGGTGGTAGTGGAGCGNNCGGCCAGGATCTGGCCGGTGATGAAGTGTGGTCCACGGGCGAAGAACAGGACCGCCTCCGCGACATCCCTGGGCGTGCCATTGCGCTCCATCGGCGTCTTTTGGGCGAAATGCTCATAAGCCGGGTCGACCTCTCCATTCACGATCATGCCCGGCGCTACGCAATTCACGCTGATCTCCGGCGCAAAGGCCTTTGCCATCGTCCGGGTGAGCATGTGAAGGGCAGCCTTCGAGGTGCAGTAATGCCCATGCGTGGGCCACGGATGCAGGCCGCCGAGCGAGCCAATGTTGATGATGCGCCCGCTGGCCGCACGCAGATGGGGATACGCCGCCTGCGCCACGAGGAACGGGCCACGCGTATTGGTCTCGAACATCTTGTCCCATTGCGCCAGGCTGATCGACTCCAGCGCTGCGGTCTCAAAGGTTCCCGCGTTATTAACCAGAGTGTCCAGGCGGCCGAACTCTTCTATTACAGCAGCAACCGCCGCCTGAATGCTGTCGAGGTTGCGCACATCGCACGCGACCGCCATCGCACGCACGTTGAGCTGCTTTAGATCTTCCACGGTTGCCAGCGCCTCAGCCTTCGATCCCTTGTAGGTGATGGCAACATCCGCTCCAGCCGATGCCAAACCCAACGCAAGGCTTCTGCCGATGCGCTTGGCGGCGCCGGTCACCAGCGCCGTCTTATGATGCAAGCTTTCCATGATCTATTGCGGTAAGGGAGTTTGCGGGGAGGGCTTGGCGCTGGTCGATTGTCCTTTTGGGGTCGTCGTGTTGGTCGCGGTTCCATGACCGTCGCCATAAAACGAATATTGCGCGCCCGGCCTCTTCATCTTAACCAGGATCTCTTTGCTGTCGGTTTCGACCTTGTAATCCTCGCCATAGGTCTGCCAGCCATCGGCAATCACCTGCAGCCGGACGGTGTCCCCAATCGGGATCACATCAATGGTCACCTTGCCGTCTTCATCGCTCTTCAGCTCCAGCGCGCCTTCGTCCCGGTCGCCTTTCATAGGGTGGAAGACGACGGCGGCATTGGGGATCGCCTTGCCATTGGTCGACCTCACGACAGTGACTTTGATGGTGGCGGTCGCGGGCGGCGGCGTATATTTGCGCCCATTATGCTGATCCGCGAGGGCCGGCGATGCAAATCCCGCAGAAACCAGCGTAACGATCGCGAGCCACAGCACGACATTCGAAACTTTGCGGCAAAGCAAGGCACCCATGGGACGAAGTATAGACGATTTTTAAGGGAGCAGGCACGGCGGGTTTCTAAGGGTTCGACGGGTCTAGCCCCCTAATCGGGCCGGAACTCCTCGAAGGCCGCCGTTACGGCCGTAATAGGCAGTGCAGACCGCCAAATTCATTCACATCAGCTTAATATTTGAGCGACTTTCACTCACATCTTGGCCGTGGGGGCTTGACAAGGAACCGGCTGGTGACTATCGTTGGCAATTGAAGGGCGAGACTGCTAAGCGCCTCCGTTTGGATCCCGCATATCGCTCTGCAATTAAACCACAGTTTTTTTCGTAAATACCGCGAGGCAAACCCTCGTGCGAAGGAGAAGTAACGCAATGGCAACTGCAACAGCAACATCCGTAGCTACCAGCTTCACACCCCTTCACGACCGCATTCTTGTGCGCCGCGTGGAAGAGGGCGAATCGATCCGAGGCGGCATCATCATCCCCGACACGGCCAAAGAAAAGCCGCAAGAGGGTGAGGTCATCTCCGTCGGCAAGGGTAAGTCGAATGACGAAGGTAAGGTTTTCCCGCTGGATGTCAAGGCCGGCGACAGCATTCTCTTCGGCAAGTATTCGGGAACCGAGATCAAGATTGATGGCGAGGAATTCCTCATTATGCGTGAGGAAGAAGTTCTCGGCATTCTCAAGAAGAAGAAGTAAGCGCATCGCGGCTGCACCGGATGCGCTTTTTTGTTGTGATGAAACGGCCGGCAAACGCCGGCCTTGATCAAGGAGAAATGGAATGGCAAAGCAAATTCTGCACGGAGAAGATTCTCGGCAGGCAATTCTGCGCGGCGTAAATACGCTAGCCGACGCAGTCAAGGTGACACTCGGTCCCAAGGGCCGCAACGTGGTCATCGAGAAGAAGTTTGGATCCCCGACGATCACCAAGGACGGTGTGACCGTGGCCAAGGAGATCGAACTGCGGGACTCGCTCGAAAACATGGGCGCGCAGATGGTTCGTGAAGTGGCCTCGAAGACCTCTGACGTGGCCGGTGACGGCACCACGACCGCAACCGTTCTGGCCCAGGCGATTTATCGCGAGGGCGTCAAGACAGTTGCCGCCGGCGCCAATCCAATGGCTCTCAAGCGCGGCATCGACAAGGCTGTTGAGGCCGTAGTCGGCAAGCGCGACGAGCATGGCGTAGTTCAGGGCGGCGCGCTGGAGAAGTTTTCCAAGCCTGTGACCGGAGAAATGATCGCCCAGGTGGGCACCATTTCCGCCAATAGTGATCCCACCATCGGCAACATCATTGCCGAGGCCATGAAGAAGGTTGGCAAGGATGGCGTGATCACGGTTGAGGAGTCCAAGACGCTCGAGACCCAGCTGGAAGTGGTCGAGGGCATGCAGTTTGACCGCGGCTATCTGAGCCCTTACTTTGTAACCGATCCGGATCGCATGGAAGTATCGCTCGAAGAGCCTTACATCCTGATCCACGAGAAGAAGATCAGCTCGATGAAAGACCTGCTTCCTTTGCTCGAGCAGGTTGCGCGCAACGGCAAGCCGCTAGTCATCATCGCGGAAGATGTTGACGGCGAAGCGCTCGCGACTCTGGTGGTCAACAAGCTGCGCGGCACGCTCAACGTGGCCGCAGTGAAGGCTCCTGGCTTCGGCGACCGCCGCAAGGCAATGCTCGAAGACATCGCGACCCTGACCGGCGGCACCGTCATCGCCGAAGAAGTCGGTCTGAAGCTCGAGAACGCATCCCTGACTGATCTCGGCCGCGCCAAACGCGTCGAAATCGCGAAGGAAAACACCACCATCATCGACGGCGCCGGCAAGAAGGCCGNNGACTACGACCGCGAGAAGCTGCAGGAGCGGCTCGCCAAGTTGGTCGGTGGCGTAGCTGTGATCAAGGTAGGCGCCGCAACCGAGACCGAGATGAAGGAGAAAAAGGCTCGCGTTGAGGATGCCATGCACGCTACCCGCGCTGCAGTTGAGGAAGGCATCGTTCCGGGCGGTGGTGTAGCCCTGCTTCGCTCCGCTAAGGATGTGGAAGAGCTGATCAAGAAGCTCGAAGGCGATGAGAAGATCGGTGCTCAGATCGTCCGTCGCGCGCTGGAAGAGCCGCTGCGCCAGATCGTCGGCAACGCCGGCGAAGAAGGCGCCGTGATCGTAGGCAAGATCGCTGAGAACAGCAATCCTCACTACGGCTACAACGCCAGCACCAACCAATACGAGGACCTGGTCAAGGCCGGCGTCATCGATCCCACCAAGGTGGCCCGCACCGCTCTGCTGAATGCAGCCTCGATCGCCGGCCTTATGCTGACGACCGAAGCCATGGTCTGCGAGATCCCCGAGCCGAAGCAGGCTGCTCCGGGCGGTGGTCACGGCGGCGGCGGTATGGGCGACATGTATTAAGCAACAAGCAATCCACGCTGTAACAAGAGAGGCCACCCGCAAGGGTGGCCTCTCTTGCGTTTCAGGTGCATAGCGCGCGATGAGCGTCAAACCACCATGCCCAAGGCCGAAACCGACGGCGAAATGACCTAGGAACATACCGGGTAGAGTACACGCTCAGGCGATTCCATCTGGTCCAGAAACATCATGCTGGGCGTGTGCACCCACGGAGCCGACCCAACCAATAGGCGCTACTTGTTCGCCGAGTGCCCCAGAGCCAGGCGCAAACCCACCCGGAAAGTAAAGGGCAACGATGGATATCCAATAGGCCCGATTCTCTTGTTGCCGGTCAGGTTGTCGAGTTGGGCATAAGCAGCGAGCCAGGATAAAAACTGGTAGCTTCCGCCCAGATCGAGCTTGGCATAACTGGCGTCTAGGTTGCGGTTGGGTAGCAGCAGCGAGTTACCTCCCGCTGGATCACGGCCGCCCAGAAAAGTAGAATCATCACTCCGGCTGGCAACGGCTGCCGTGAACCCCACCGAATATTGTTCTCCGTTGTAGCTCACCGCGGCATAACCGGTATGCGGCGGCCGGTTGAAGGGACGGGCTCCACGCAGCGGATCGAAGGTGCCGATTGGCAACTTGGAGAAGGGCGGCGCCGGCCCATCAGGGAGGCCAGTATTGAAGGAGGGTTGGAGCGCATCGGAAGTGAAGGACCGCGTAACCACCGCATTCAAATAAGTATAGCCGCCGCGCATGAACAGGTTCTTGAACAGGCTGTATTCCACCTCGCTCTCAATTCCCTGGGCGCGAAATGCCTGCGAATTCAGATCGATGCCGCCCGCGTTGCTAAGCAGGCTCTCCAGCGCCTGCTGCTCACTTGGGCTCAATTGCGGCAGTAACGTAGGCACTTCTGTGGCGGGCACTGACTCGATCTGCCTGCCGTACTGGTTATGGAAGTAGCTGACGCGCAGCATGCCGCGCTCATTGAGAAAGCTCTGCGCGACGCCGCCCTCATAGGTGCGCGGCTGCTCCGCGCCGATGGGTGAGATGTGGAACTGCTGGATCGCCTCCCCGCCGCCCGGCTGGGTGAGAAGGAACTCATAGAGCCCAGCGAACTGTTCATCCAGCGAGGGTTCCTGGTAGCCGTTGGCGAAGTTGAACCGGATCTTGGTGCCGTGGAAGAGCCCCTTCCCCGGCCGGACCGGATAATAGGCCAACCCGATACGAGGAGTGCCCACCGTCCCGAAGAGCTGGTTCTTCTCTGCGCCGCCTCCCAGCGAGTAGAAGAGCCGGTTCCTGTAAGAGCCTTGAATTTGTGCGGTGTAGTCATAGTTGGCGCGCTCCAGGTTTTGATCGATCCCGTAGGCCGTGGACTTCTTCGCGCCCCGCTCGTCCTCATAGCGGAAGGCGAACAGGCCGAGGATGTGCTGCGTGAACGGGTAGTCGCTCTGAAAGTAAACCTGGTCGCGATTGTTGACCCGTTCGACGGTATTAGGGTAAGTGCCGGGGAAGTTAAGGATCGCCTGACCCGTCACCGAGTACCCGTTCGCTCCACTGATGGTGGTAGTGTAACCGTAATAGTTCGTCGCGGTAACCCCGCCCGAGGTGATGGTGAGAGGGATGCCGGCGGCATAGAAATTGATATCCTCTTCGCGCTTGCGCGTCATGCCATAGCGCACCAGGTTGTGCCAATTGCCGATCGTCCAGTGTTCGGCCGTCGCTCCAAGATAGATATCCTGGTCCGATTGCTTGCCGGCGTTGGCAATGCCGTAGAAGTTGAATGCTCCCGGAGTTCCAACCGCCGCATCGCTATTGCGAGCCGTTACCCGAAACTGGGTTGCCGCGCTGTATGCATAGCCGAGGTTCCCGGTCGCGGTGTCGTCGTGGTACTCATTCATCTTGATGGCGTTGTCGGTCTGGAAGGCGTCAAAGCCACCGTAGTAATCGAGCCTCTTGTACGTGCCGCCCAACTGCGCCATGTTGCGAAAGCTGGTGTGGCTGCCGGCATCGCCCTCGTAAAAGAACGAAGGAAAGGACGTGCTGCCGCGCGGCGTAGTCAGGCTGACCACTCCAGCAGAAGCATCGGAGCCGTAGAGGACGCTGTTGGGACCACGGTACACCTCAAACTGTCCCACCCCGGCCGTGGACAAATCGCTGAAGTCGAAGTGGCCCCCGATGTCTGCGATGGGGACGCCATCCAGGTTCACCTGGTTGGCATCGGAATTACTGCCGCGCATGAAGATCGAGGTTAGGCCGCCATACTGGCCTTGTTGCACGGCGAAGATGCCCGGCACCTGGCGCAGGGGATCGACCAGGTTGATACGGTTGCGGAACTCGCCGCTGCGTTGCACGGTGACAGCCGCGCTGACCTGCGCCTCGGGGAGCGGCGTGCCGGTGGCCGAGGTGACTATCTCCTGCCTTACGTTCGCGGGCTCGAGAACCACGTCCTCCTCATGGCTGTCCACCGCTCCCGCGTAGAAGCTGAGGCTGGTAATCTGCTTGAAATTGCTGGCCGAGGTGAGCACGTAGAATCGGCCGCTGGCGCTGCTGGTGATTTGATAGGTGCCGTCCGCGCGAGTCAGCGCGACGGCCAGAATCTGACCGTTCTGCACCAGCACCACACTGGCATGGATCACACCGATGCCCAACGGATTGGTAACGGTCCCATGCACAATTGCGGCCTGGGTCGAGCGGCAGAATAAAACGAGCCCGAGGATGAAGCAGAGCGCTGATGGCAGGATGGACCCGCGCCACGATCGAACCTGCATAGAAATCCCTTTTCTCCCGCGCAAACCCCGGATTTCCTACTGCGCGGCGCCACCAATGGCCGCGTGTGCTGCTTTCTTTAAGGAAAGCCGCATGTATTTCGCCGATCACACCAACCCGAGACAGGAAATCCGGGGAAACCTGCCCATACCTCGATCGCGACCCGTTTCGAGCTTACATGGCCATCATTTACGTTTTACACCGGGGAGCTGATTTTGAGGCGCTCGAGGCGAGAGCGGCTCAGAGGCGCCAGTATCTGTAATGACGCATAGATTGACACTCGCGCGCACGGCCCATAGGCTGGGTTGAGTCCGCGGACTTGAGGAGATGTCGATGAGAAGATTGTTCTGGCTGGCAATGATCGGTCTGGCCACATCGCTGGCCGCGTATGCACAAGCAACAGCGAACCCAGTGGTCTCAACCGCGCGGGAAATCTTCGCCCGCCAATCGAAGTTCATCGTTGCCGCGGCGGAGCAAATGCCGGCGGACAAGTACAGCTACCATCCCACGCCGGACCAGTGGTCCTTCGCGAAAGTTACCTCTCACATCGCTCTATCCGGCAACGCGATTTGCAGCATGCTTTCCGACACCCCGGGGCCGCAAAGCCCGAAAGTCAGCGACACCGACCCAAAAGACACCATCGTCACGGCGCTCAAGGCATCGTTTGAGTACTGCGATAAAGCGCTTGCGAATTTGACCGACTCCCAGATGGGCGACACGATCACGTACTTTCGGGGGGCGAAAACGCCGCGCGCCCGGGCACTTTTCGAACTGACCGACGACCTGGAGGATCATTACTCCCAGATGGCGAGCTACCTCCGGTTGAGTGGCATGACCCCTCCCTCGGCGCAGCCCAAGAAGTAGTGGGCGAATGGTGACCCCGGGAAGACTCGAACTTCCGACAAACAGTTTAGGAAACTGCTGCTCTATCCACCTGAGCTACGGGGCC
>PLZN01000423.1 GCA_003152195.1 Acidobacteriaceae bacterium | reverse complement strand
GGATAAACGTGGCCGTTGACCATGAGTAGATCGGGCCATCCGTCATTGTCGACATCCATAAACATGGTGCCCCAGCCGAGGTATTGCGTGTTAACACCGACGCCGGAAGCAAAGGTCACATCGCTGAAGGAATGATCGCCGTTATGGTGGTACAGGGTGGCGGTGTCGTCGGAGAAATTGGTTTTTATGATGTCAAGGTGGCCGTCTCCGTCATAATCTCCGATGGAGGAGCCCATGCCCGCCTGTTCGCGCCCGTCGTCGTTGAAGGCAACGCCGGTATCGGCTGCCGTGTCGGTGAAGGTTCCGTCATGGTTATTGCGGTAAAGAATGGAAGGAGTCGAATCGCAAGCTACGAAGATGTCAGGCCAGCCGTCCTCGTCATAATCGATCGTGGAAACGCTAAAGCAGTAGTGGCCCGTAGTCTTCTCGAAGCCACTCGCCTTGCTGACGTCAGCAAACTTGCCGTTGCCTAAATTGTGGTAAAGAATATTCGGCGAACTGTCCAGCCCCCGGGGGCCGCACATCACTGGAACTCCCTTCCAGGTGCAGCTGGCCGTCGAACCCGGAGCAGGCGTGGTTGCCAAGTCGAAGCTGACGTAGTTGGCCACAGCGAGGTCGAGCTTGCCATCGCGGTCGTAATCGACAAAGGCGCAGCCCGTTCCCCACAGTTTGCCCGTGCCGGCGACGCCCGCGTGCTCCGCTACTTCCGTGAAGGTGCCATTGCCTTGATTGTGATAAAGGCGGTTTTTGCCGTAGGCAGTTACGAAGAGATCTTCGTAACCGTCATTGTCATAATCGCCCACGCATACGCCCTGGCCCCAGGTCGTATCCGTGAGGCCGGCATGCGCGGTCACGTCTGTGAACGTGCCATCGTGATTGTTATGAAAGAGNNACGAGGAAGATGTCAGGCCAGCCGTCGTTGTCGTAATCGAAGATGGCGACGCCGCTTCCAGTGGCTTCGAGGATGTAACGCTTGGAGGCCGTACCCCCGTTGGCGTTGAGCACGCGGATACCTGCTTTCCCTGCAAAATCCTCAAACCATGCCGGCCCACTGTGCTCAGAGGAGGGTGGGTAAATCTGTCTAGCGGCGGGCTTTGCTGCAGCCGGCCGGACCGCTTCTTTGCCGTGCGCCGCGGCGACCAACAGCAATAGGATTACGGTCCCGACCACAGCCCGCACCATCTCGTGCTTGACGCCCATCCGCCTGCAAGCCATCGCACTCATTCTAGAGCCGATTCTCTAAAGGGCGGGTTGGCCACTTCGTCATCAAACCCGGCAACCGGCTTTTGGGAGTTACGGGTCTTAGGCCTGCGCCACGACCGATGTGGGCTGAGAGCAGCGGGTGCCCCACGTTCGCCCGGGCGTACCCGGATTTCCTGCTACGCAGCACCGGACAAGACCGCGTGTGCGGCTTTCTTCAAGGAAAGCCGCATGGAGTTCGACAACGCCACCAACCTCGACAGGANNAGACGGGCGAAGCCCGACCATTGCTTTTGCCGGGAAGTAACTGCGGTTGCACCCTTCTGCGAAAGCAATGGAAACCACCATTATCGTCCCAGGTACGCTGGTGCGAACCTGGGGCACCCCAGCGCTTCGCTTAGAGCAGATTCGGCAAGCGAAAGTGACCGGGGGTCCGCCTGAAATATAGAATGTGCGCTGTATCCCTATGGCAAAGCTACGCGTTCTGCGTGTCCTCGTCCTGTTAGTGGCCGGCCTTACCCCTCGGCCGCAGTGGTCGCAGGCGTCTTCCCAGGCCGCGAATCCGCCCGGCACTTCCCCGACCGCAGCAGCGCAAAAGCTTCTGGACGCAGGACGGCTTGAAGAGGCACTGAAGGCTCTCGACGCCCTCTCCCTTCAATCTCCGGAGCCAAGCGGGGTAGAGCGGCTGCGGGGCATGGCCTACTATGAGCAGGGGCAGGTGCAGTCATCCGCGGCGGCCTTTGATAAGGCTATAGCCCAGGATCCCTCTGACCGCGAAGCGATGCAGATGGAAGGGGTTGCGCTCTTTCGCATGGGTAAACCGGCAGCGGCGGTTCCGCTGCTCGAGAAGGCCCACCTTTCCATCCCCAGCACCAATATCGATAGCAACTACGTGCTGGGTCTCTGCTACCTGGATACCCGGCGCTACGACGATGCGCGCAAAGCTTTCGCTACACAGTACGGTTTTCCGTCAGAGTCGCCCTCCGCGTACCTGCTTGCCGCCAGGATGATGCTGCGGCGAGATTATCTGCCGGTAGCGGATACCTTTGCGCAGAAAGCGCTCGCGCTTAATCCGAACCTTCCCATGGCACATCTTTTGCTTGGCCAGATCAGGCTGGTCCAGTCACAGTTTCCAGAGGCAGTTGCAGAGTTTGAGAAGGAACGTGAACTGAATCCACTGTTTGGCGAGGTGTACGACAGGCTGGGCGACACTTATGTCCGTCAAGGTGACTACCCCAAAGCGCAAGAGGCTCTCGACCGGGCCGTGCTTCTCGAACCGAATTCCCCGGTGCCCTTCATTTTGCTCGGCAAGGTGTTGTTGAAGCAGCAGCAGCCAGTGATGGCTAAGATGTACCTGGAGAAGGCGCTGGCTATGGATCCGCGAAACTATATGACCCATACGCTGCTGGGTCAGGCCTATCGCTCGCTCGGGCAAGCCGGCCAGGCGTCGCACGAATTCCAGGTGGCCGAGCAGCTTCAGGCCGATGCTCAGCCGAAGCTCGAGACGGTTAAGTGAGCCATTGAAAAGTGAGCCACCTCGAGGAACTGTCTGCATGTGCTTCGATGGAAAGAGGCCGGTGTGCGCAGTGGTCTTGTTTGCGCTGCTGGTGATGCACCCATCGAGGGCGCAGGTCCACATCCCGGCGGACAAGGCCAGAGATGCCGATGCGGCATTTCGCGCCGGGTACGCGGCGCTGTCCAACCACAAGCTTCAGGAAGCGCGCGAGGATTTTCAGAAAGTAGTCCATTTGGTTCCCCAGATTGAAGAGGGGCATAGCGCGCTGGGCGCTGTCTTGCTGCAACTGAATGCTTATCCCGAGGCGATCTCGGAGCTGAAACAAGCGCTGAAGTTAAAGCCGGAGGATGCTTCCGCGGAGACAAATCTGGCTGTGGCCTATGCCAACAGTGGACGCGATGGGGAGGCAGTCCCGCTTTTCATCAAATTAGACCAGAGCGCCACGTCCGCAGGGCAATCTTTGCCAGTCGATGTGCTCCTGGCATATGCGCGATCATTGGCGGCAACCGGGCAAATGGCCGGAGCCACAGAAAGAATCAAGCAGGCGGTCACCCTCAGTCCGTCAGATGCCGCCCTGCGTGACGCGCTTGGGTCGCTTTACGCGCAGCAAGGGGAGTGGACGCTCGCCGCGGTTGCATTTACGGCCGCGCTCCGCCTCGATCCCGAACTCGCCGTCGCCCATCTTCATCTTGGGATTGTGCTCCTGAACCGCCAGCAGATAGACACAGCTTTGCCCGAGCTGACTACGGCCGCGCGCCTGGCGCCTCAAAATGCCATGGTGCAACTGACACTGGGCAAGGCTCTTGCCCAGACGGGGAATGTGGAAGACGCGCTGCCTGTCCTCAAAGCCGCCGTGGCTCTCGACGCCTCCAATCAGGACGCGAAGTATCAGCTGGCGCTGGCTTACCAGGCGGGTGGCCAATTCAAAGAAGCTCTTCCACTCTTTCAGGAAGTGGCCAGGACCGATACCGGGAACGCTCCGTTGCTGACGAACCTCGCCCTCGATATGGTGCAATTGGGCGATGCCAAAGGTGCCATCCCCATTTTCGACCGTGCTCTCTTGCTCACACCCGATGTCGTGACCGTACACGAAGACCTTGGTGTCGCTTACCTGCAGGAAAGCGATGTTGACGATGCCCTGCGGGAATTTCGCGCCGGGCTGAAGTTGAACCCATCCGACCCGCAACTGCACTACAACCTGGGTCTCGCGCTCAAGCTGAAGGATGACTTGAATGGAGCTATCCCAGAATTAGAGACCGCGGGGAAACTCGATCCTGGCGCACCTGACCCGCCGTTCACCTTGGGAATCCTGTACATGCAGCAAGGGCGCTTCGACGATGCCGCCCAGCAATTGAGCACGGCGCTGAAGCTACGCCCAAAAAATAGCGATGGATGGGCGGTGCTCGGCTCCGTGTACCTGCAGCAAAACAAACTGTCCGAGGCGGCATCGGCGCTGGCTGAGGCGATTCGCCTTTCGCCCAACATCCCCGGGCCACATATCACGCTCGCCGGCGTCTTTGCCCAGCAAGGGAAGCAACGGGAGGCAGCCGCGGAACGGAAGATCGCCGCCGACCTCACGCGCGTTGCCGTCAATCACCAACGGGCGACATTTGCCACCAATACCGGCAACATGCTGTTCGAAAAGGGGCAGATCGCCGACGCGATCGCGCGCTACCAGGAGGCCCTGGCCAACGACCCGAACTTCGCCGAGGCGCACCGTCAGTTGGCTGTCGCGCTGGCGCGGGAGGGCCGCACGGCAGAAGCGGAAATCGAGCGAAAGAAGGCGGACAATCTTCAACCACCTCAACCGTAACGCCCTCTACCACATATAGATCGCGACCACTTGGGGAGGGCCAGGAACGGAGTCGGTCACCGTCGTCTGCACGACGAACTGCAGGTTCTTCTTCATCCAGTCTGATTGAGCTGTACGGAGAGCTTCCTCCAGATACTCCGAGCCTGAAACGAACTCGCCGGCCGCTTCCGTTCCGTTTGTTCCAATTCCTGCCGTGGCTACGACGAATTGGCCAGTCTTGGAGTTGAGAAGTCTAGTGACAACGCCGAAGTCTTCTGTCACTTCGCCATGCGGACCAACTTTGGAGTGCCAGGCTCGGCCCGCCGGACCTTGCTCCCGGATCATCGGTTTCCCGTCCTCCTCCACAAACGCGAAATGGAGGTTGGACGTCATTTGCATCGTCCACCGATTGTTGAACGCGCCAACTACGATGGCGGGAGAGTTGCGCAAGTCTGCGAAGGAGTAGTGGCTCCCAATCCTCACTTGACTCTCCTTGTCCATCCGGCCAAGCAATGCGGAGAGCCGTATCGCTGCGTAGACATCCCCCGCCGCTACGCCGTAGTCGGCGTATTCTTGCATGTCACCCCAGACCAGCTTGTCCTGCGGATGCATGGGCGGCCGCTGTGTGTACCTCTGCAATTCGGTGGTGAATTCGCCCGGAGACGTGGAATACCTCCGCAGAAGTTCCAGCGAAGGCAGATAAACCGTTGGTTTCGCCAGGCAGATCAGGACGGGCCCTGAACTGGCAAGAACAGGCGACCAGAATTGATCCAAAGCCGATTTCCGTTCGCTTGAACGGTAGACGGTTGATGCGAGCAGAACCAAAACGAGCACCAGGCCAAGGCCGAGAATCGGCGCGGTCCGCGAAAATAGCCCGCGACTTTTCGAAACCTGGTCTGCTTCTGCGCCCGAATGCGCTGCAGCCGGGGTGGGTTCATCCCTGGGCGGTTCCGGGTGAGCCGCCGGCTCGAAGTGGGGCAGTGCGGCTGGAGCCCAGCGGAATTCAGGAGCATAGGCGCCGACTGGCAATTCAATGCGTACTGGCGCGTGGTTGAGCCCCGCGTGATGATACTGCTCCAGCCTTCTGCGTACCTCTCCGGCCTGGACCCGGACCACCGGATCGTCTCCGGTGGAGTAGCCTGCCGGACGTTGGAAGAGTTTTGCTCCGATCGTGCGTTCTTTCAGAGGTTCGTGGTTTCCGTCCAGCGTGTGCTGAACCACGTAAGACAAAAATTGCTTACTTCGATTGCTGGTCCGAAAGAAGGGGCTGCTTAGAATCGATTCCAGTTCCCGAAGAACGGCTTCCTTTTCAGGGCCATCGGCGGGAGAGCCGCCGCTATGAATCTGTGAATTCCCGTTAGGTAATATCGACGATTCCATAGAACTCACTACTCTGCCGCTAGAACATACGGCTGCGGCAAAACGTTGTGGCCGCTTCCTGCCATCACCCGCCTTAGTTCTTTTTTCTTATCCCGCGACCGCTACTCGTTGAGAGCAGGTTGGACATGAACCGGCTCCGTTTGCCTAAATCACCAGTGAGAAATGATTTAGCCGACATTAATCGGGGTCGCCAATCCCGCGTACGCACTGTAATACACCGTAAGGCACTTGAAAAGTCCTTTTCCGGAGCCGAGAACTGTTGGCGTAAAACGTTAAGGCGCTCGAGCATATCCGGAGCGGTGCGAAGGGCTCCAAAGAGTAAACATTTTCTTGAGCGCAAGAACATTTTCAGTTGGCGGCTGCCGAGTACAAGCAAAGGCCGGAGCCCGCCCGAGTGAGGGGAAAGTACAAATTTTTGGAGGAGCAAATGATGTACCCAATTTCGAGGACACGCACAAGATGCGTGATCATGATTGTCGCGCTCGCCTCCTTCGGAGGATCAT
Source organism: Acidobacteriaceae bacterium (assembly GCA_003152195.1). Lineage (GTDB taxonomy): Bacteria > Acidobacteriota > Terriglobia > Terriglobales > Acidobacteriaceae > PALSA-350. The sequence continues at coordinate 7,079 of PLZN01000423.1, read as the reverse complement.
CTTTACCTCTTCTGGGACAAGCTATCTATGGATCGATATACGGTCAGGTGACCGACCCGACGGGCGCCGCAGTCCCCAACGCCACCATAACCGTAAATGATGAAAGTAAAGGTACTTCGGTTCAAGCGACCTCAAACGCCAACGGCGAGTACTCAGTAGAACACTTGATTCCGGATCTGTACGACATCACCGTCTCTGCGCAGGGCTTTCGGCCTCAGGAGAACAAAGGTCTTCAGATCTCCGCCGACACTTCTCCCAAAGTGGACTTCAAACTTGAAGTCGGTACCGCAGCCGAAACGGTCAGCGTCACCGCCGAAGTACCGCTGCTCAAAACGGATCGCGCCGACGTCGCCAAGGTCTTCGATCAAAGAACAGTCTCGGACCTGCCCATCGCCGGTCGTAACTTCGCCAGCCTGGAATTGTTGATCCCAGGGTCGCAGGTGATGGCTTGGTCACAAAACAGTGCGGAAGATTTCCAGGGCAGCCCGACGGTGCAGATCAACGGTCAGCATTTTTCGGGAGTCTCCTACGAGCTGGACGGCGCGGCCAATCAAGATCCAATTCTCGGCCAGATCGTCATCAACCCGCCGCTCGACGCGGTCACAGAAGCAAAGATTGCGACGCAAAACTACGATGCTGAATTCGGTCAGGCTGTGGCCGCCGTGGTGACCTCCCAGACCAAGTCTGGCACCAACGGCTTCCATGGCGATGCGTTCGACTATCGCCGAAGCGACGCGCAGCAGGCCAGGAACCCGTATACGCAGAATACGCCGGACCTTCTCACCGGCCGCTTGCTTCCCCCTGCTCTCTACAGTCAGTTCGGCGGCTCGGTCGGGGGTCCCATCCTAAAGGATAAAGCGTTTTTCTTCGGGGATTACCAGGCCGTTCGCCAAAGGATCGGCACTTCCGCCCGCCAGACCGTTCCTACCGCCCTCATCCACAACTCTTGCCTTTCCGGCAATGGGTGCGATCTTAGCGAGTACCTCGCAAGCCGCGGAGCAGCTCCAGGGCAGATCTACAATCCTCGCATCATCAATGCCGGCACCGGCCCTGCACCGTTTACAAACAATTTCATCCCTCAACAATATCTTTCCCCGCAGGCGCTAGCGCTCTTGAAGTTGATACCTCTGCCCAATGGGTCAGGCATCACCAACAACTACACCGCCGGAGGCACTGGCGTGGTGAACCAAAACCAATACGACGTGCGCGTCGATGAACAGGTAAGTCAGCGGACGCACGCCTTCGGGCGCTACAGCTACTTCGACAACAAAATCTCGGCTGGAACCATCTTTGGCGCCGCGGGCGGAACAGGCTTCTCCTCCCCGACCAACAGCTTCGGCGGCTCTGCAGACGGCCGTAGCCAGAGCGCGGTTGCAGGTGCGGATATTGCACTTCGTCCCAACCTGCTGACCGACTTCCGGTTGGGATATCTCCGCTATCACGTGGCTACCCACAAGTTTGACGGGACTGCGAATCTTGCGACACAGGTTGGCATCCCGGGACTCAATCTGGGAACCGCTTTTACCTCGGGCTCTCCGGCGTTCTTCATCCAGACTGCAAGTGGTAGTAATGGCGACGGCCTGTCGAACTTTGGTTCTTCCCTAGGGGTAAACGCGTGCAACTGCCCCTTGCTCGAAACCGAAGATCAATATCAGGTGGTGAACAACTGGACCAAGATCATCGGAACGCACAGCATCAAGTTCGGCGCCGATCTGCGTTATGGAAGAAACCTGCGCGTGCCGAGCGATAGCAACCGCGCCGGCGAGCTGACATTCAGCGCCGCCGATACCGAAAATCCAACGCTGGCCACCTCCGGTGGTCTGGGACTCGCCACCTTCCTGCTGGGCGACGCCACCAATATCACCCGCTATGTGAGTAGTTCGACCAATGCGAAGGAGTCCCAGAAGAGAATATTCGCCTATGGGGAGGATAGTTGGCGTGTCACTCCCAACCTCACTTTGAACCTTGGTGTTCGTTGGGAGATCTACTTTCCGGAAACCGTCAATGGCCCCGGTCAGGGCGGCTTCGCCGACTTGACCACGGGTAATATTCGTGTTGCCGGTGTCGGACCCTTCAGCACGGCGATGAGCATTAAGAAAGACTTCAACCTGTGGGCTCCGCGCATCGGGTTCGCTTACCAGCTCGATCCCAGGACGGTCATCCGCGGCGGGTATGGCCGGAGTTTTGATATTGGAGTCTTCGGCTCGATCTTCGGGCACGTCGTCACGCAGAATCTGCCCGTTCTCGCCAACCAGAACCTCACCAGCAGCGGCCCGAACACAGCAGCCTTCAACCTTGCGCAGGGTCCGGCTCCCTTTGTTTTCCCGGCCATCCCATCCAACGGACTCATTCCGATCCCGAATGGAGACAACGTCAAGATCCGTGACGATCCAAACCGGTTTCCAACTATCGACGCCTGGAATCTGGCCATCCAACGGCAATTGAACAGCTCGATCTCCGTAACCCTCGCGTATGTAGGCAACAAGGGGACACATACATTTTCCGGCGACGGTCAGACCACGAATCCAAATGAACCAGCCGCATGTATACCTGGGAGCGAGAGCAGTACTGGACAAACGCTCTGCTGGAATCCGAATCCGGTGGGCACGGGTGAGACAAAGAACCCTATACTGCTGCAGCGTTATTACGCCAAGTACGGATGGAGCCAGGGTCTCACCTACTATCACAACGCCTTTAACACTCACTACAACGCACTGCAGCTTACCGTCGACAAGCACTTCTCTCAGGGATTGCAATTCTCCGCAAATTATGCTTGGCAGCGGGCCTTCAACGATGGGGGAGACCAACAGGAGACCAATAGGGCCATAGACTACGGCAGGTATGACGATCTGCGCGAGCAGCAGCTCACGCTCTTCGGAAATTACGAATTGCCCTTCGGCAGAAACCGCATGTTCGCGAGTGGAGCGCCGGCGTGGGTCAATTACGTCATTGGAGGGTATCAACTGAGCACGTCCCTCAACCTCGCGGGCGGTCTTCCCTTTACCCCAAGCTACGGCGAATGCGGAACAGACGTTCCGGCGAACCCTTGCATGCCCAACAAAACCATCTCCCGGCTGCCTTTGGCCCTCACATCCTTCAGCACCGCATCTCATTCGAGGACCTACTTCCTTCCCGGGGCGCCCTTTGGCGCCAACGGATCTACATCTGGCGTATTTACCCGCCCGAATATCGCCCAGTTCGGCAATGTGGGAAGAAACAATTATTTTGGCCCCTCATTCTTTAGTGACGATCTTTCGTTGCTGAAGAACTTCCCTATCCATGAAAGTATCGAAGGACAATTCCGAGTCGATGCGTTCAATGGTTTCAACTACATCGCCCCGGGCAATCCAAACGGCACATGTATCGACTGCGCGGCTGCGGGCAGCAACGGTGTGATTACTGGTATGGGGCTGGGGTCATTGCCCAGGCAGCTTCAGCTCGCAATTACGGTTAAGTTCTAAACCATCCTGGCCCGATAGCGTTTAAGTGCTATCGGGCCAGGTTAACTGGATCGTGCTTGCTTATGGTCTCCAAAAGGCCGCGCGCGAATGCATCGTTGCGCGCGGCGTATTTTTTCGCGTAGAACCACTGCCCACTTAGATGAAGGCTAGTGTAGTGAGTCACTGATTCCTTGCAAATAAATTGTCGTCCCGACCGGAGCGAAGCGCAATGGAGGGATCTGCGGTTCAAACTTTCTTTCTCGCAGATTTGTCCGCATTTACAGACGGGACTAGCGTAGTGACCAGAATTCGTAGCAGATTCACCCTGCTTAGACGCGGCACAAATTGCTGAAACCGCAGATCCCTCCACTGCGNNCGCTACCCCGGATTTCCTGTCGGGGCTTGGTGGAATCAGCGAACTTCATGCGGCTTTCTCTATGGAAAGCCGCACACGCGGCCATCTCTAGTGCCGCGCAGCAGGAAATTCCGGGTTCGCTCCGGTCGGGACGACAATTTATTTGCAGGAATCAACGACTCAGGAGACTAAATCCGGTCTCATAAATCCTCGAAGGTAAAAATGCCCGCCTGTGAGACCCGCTGCAAAGCGGGGATCGTTTCCTATCCAACGCGAACGGACCTAAATATGAGAACGGCTCTAATGGGAATGTCGACGAAAACTGTCTTGCCGGGTCGCACCAGCGAGTGGGCAATGACCTTACTTCTTCTCTTCTTGTGGGGCATGAACCCTCCCCGCTCGGCGGCGCAGATTCCTGGGGCCGCTATACCACCACAGCCTCCGACGACCGTCACTCAGACAGACGATGGCATGACGGCAACCATCGGCAACGAGACTCTTCACGTCGCAGTGTGTGGAGAATCCGTCATCCATGTGGTGGCCAGCCCCAAGCCCCTTTCCAAGGCCATTCACGACCAGCCGTGGATGCTCGATCGCCGGCAGGCGTGTCCGGGCGCGCCCTTTCAATTCACCCAGACCAGTGACGCAATCACGTTGACTACTCGGACATTGAAAGTCAGGTTCTCTCTGGCGAGGGGCAATCTGACCTACACCAGCGCTCAGGGAGATATGCTGCTCCGTGAAGGCAATGCCATACCTCGCACCTATGAACCAACCGAAGTAAATGGAGAGAAGACCTTCCAGGTCACCGATCGCTTTTCGCCCGATGCGACAGAGGGGATCTATGGCCTTGGACAACACCAGAGCGGAATGTTCAATTACCGCGGAGCCACAGTTGAGCTCGGCCAGAACAATACAGATGTTGCTATCCCGCTTCTGATCTCCAGCAAGGGCTATGCATTGCAGTGGAACACTGCGGCGTTGACTTATGCTGACAATCGCTTTCCGCTCGAATTGAAGTTTACGTCCCTGGCGGGCGATGCGGTTGACTATTACCTGATCTACGGGCCGGAAATCGATCAGATCATTCATGAATACCGAACGATGACCGGGCACACGCCTATGTTCGCAAAGTGGGCTTACGGATTCATCCAGTCCAAAGATCGATATATTTCGCAGCAGGAGATACTCGATATCGCCCATCGCTATCGCGCCGAGCATATTCCCATGGACGTGATTGTCCAGGATTGGTTCTGGTGGTTGCATGAAGGCGATCCAGTATTCAACGCAAACTTTACCGATGTCCCTGGTGAGTTAAGGACATTGCATGACGAGCACGTTCACGCCATGCTGTCCGTTTGGGGACTATTTGATCCGGCGGCGCAAAACTTTGCCACCATGGTGGCGCATCATTTCGATGTTCCCAATGCGCACGTGTATGACGCCACCGATCCCGCAGCGCGCAATTTCTACTGGAACGACCTTGCCGGCAAGCTCTTTGCTCAAGGGTGGGATGCTTTCTGGCTCGACAGTGCGGAGCCGGAGGAATACTGGCCGCACGGGGGCGACGCCATCCTTTTCAACAAGCAGCTCTTCATTGGCAATGGAGCGCGCTACACCAATATTTTCCCGCTGTTGCACACCGGCGGTGTTCAGGAGCATTGGAAGCAGACCACCAATGAGAAGCGAGTCTTTCTTCTCACGCGCTCCGCCTTTCTCGGACAGCAACGGAATGGCGCGACCGTCTGGTCAGGCGATGTTTACAGTACCTACTGGGGTTTGCAACATCAGGTTGCTGCCGGCCTCAACTTCGCCCTTTCGGGAAACCCTTATTGGACGACCGACTCGGGTGGCTATTGGCAGCCATTTGACCGTCCTCCGAATGACCCTGTGTACCAGGAGCTCTATGCACGATGGTTTGAGTTCAGCGTCTTTTGCCCTATCTTTCGCACCCACGGCCATCGCGTTCACAATGAGCTGTGGACCTATGACAAGGTCGAGCCGATCCTCTTACGCTATGACAAACTCCGCTACCGCATGCTGCCGTACATTTACTCGCTGGCGTGGCGTGTGACAAGCCAGGACGACACGATCCAACGGCCCCTGGTTATGGACTGGCGTAAAGATCAAAAGACCTGGAACATCGCCGATGAATTCATGTTTGGCTCTTCCATCCTCGTCAGTCCGGTGATGAAACAAGACGCAACCCATCGGTCCGTTTATCTGCCTGCTTCCCCGGCGTGGTATGACTTTTGGTCCGGTGTTCGTACCGGAGGCGAGCGCGAGATCGACGCGGATGCGCCCCTTGATCGCATTCCGTTATATGTTCGCGCCGGATCGATTCTTCCGTTGGGACCTGAAATCGAGTATGCGGATCAAAAGCCGGCCGATCCGATCGAGCTGCGTATCTACCGCGGCGCCGATGGCGGCTTTGATCTCTATGAAGATGAAGGCGACAACTACAACTACGAGAAAGGTGCCTATAGCGTCATTCCGATGAAATGGGATGACGCTGCGAAGACGCTCGTGATTGACGACCGGAAGGGACGCTATCCAGGCATGCCGGAAAGCCATAAATTTAATATCGTCTGGGTATCGCAGAATCATGGAACAGGCGAAACCGTCGAATCTAAGATTGACAAAGTTGTTCAATACGACGGACGACGCGTTTCCATACAAGCGCCCTGACTCCTCGACTCCGGTAATGCGCTTACAATCGACCAGACTTCTGTACCGCTGTTTTCGATTGTGGACGGCCGGAGATCTCAGGAGACAACGGATGACGACTGCCCTCATGATCGGCATTTCGCTTGCCATCGTTTCAGGAATCATGAATGGTATCTTCACTCTTCCCATGCGCTATCTCGGGGCCTGGGAATGGGAGAATGTTTGGTCTCTTTTTATCCTCGTTGCCTGCATTCTGTTGCCTGCGGCCGTGCTCGCGACGACTGTGCCGGGGGCCATGCACATCCTCGCGGCCGCGCCGGCCGCAGCGCAGCGGGCTGCCCTGCTGGGCGGATTCTTTTGGGGATTCGGCGCCATTATGTTTGGCCAATGCGTCAGTGCTCTGGGCATCNNTTGTGGGGATTGCCTTTTGCGGTAGAGCAGGGTTCCTACGCGAACGCGAGGCGCAAAGTGCTGGGGCAAAGACTCGCACCATGGTGGGCCATGCGCGGCCGCTTTGGGTCGGTATCCTGCTAGCCACGGGATCCGGGATCTTCTCCGCCGTTTTCAATATCGGTTATAGCCTTGCTCAGCCGATCATTGCCGCGGCACAAAAGGCG
>PLZN01000583.1 GCA_003152195.1 Acidobacteriaceae bacterium | reverse complement strand
CGCCTGGTAGGCGCCGAGGAGCAGCTGTTGGCCGGTCTGGCCACGGGCGTAGAAGGTGCGCGAGACCTGGGCGCCGCCAAAAGAGCGGTTGGTGAGGGCGCCTCCGTACTCGCGGGCGAAGGGAACTCCCTGGGCTACGCACTGATCGATGATGTTGACGCTGATCTGCGCCAGGCGATAGACGTTGGCTTCCCGGGCGCGGAAGTCGCCACCCTTGACCGTGTCATAGAAGAGGCGGTAGACGCTGTCGCCGTCGTTTTGGTAGTTCTTCGCTGCGTTGATGCCGCCCTGCGCCGCGATGGAGTGCGCGCGGCGGGGTGAATCCTGAAAGCAGAAGCACTGGACGTTGTAGCCGAGTTCGCCGAGGGTGGCCGAAGCGGAGGCCCCCGCGAGGCCGGAGCCGACGACGATGATGGAGTGTTTGCGCTTATTCGCGGGATTGACCAGCTTGACGTCGAAACGAGCCTGATCCCACGCCTTCTCGATTGGGCCCGAGGGTGCTTTAGAGTCGAGTTTCACTTATTTCACCAGCCCCAGCAAAACGCTTATCGGGATAGAGATGTAGCCGAGGACGATCAGCACAGCGATGACGATCGCCGCCTTCTTGAGAACCGCGGTGTGTTGCGGTTGATGGATGCCGACGGTTTGGAACATGCTCCACAAGCCGTGGCGCAGGTGCAGCCCCAGCAGGCAGATGGCGAAGATGTACCAGACGGAGACCCACCAGACCTGGAAGCCGGCAACCACGTTGTGGTAGACGTCGCCCTCGATGTATGCCGCGCCGGGATGAATGTATCCGGCGGTCAGGTGCAGGAGGTGAAAGATGATGAAGGCGAGGACGATGGGGCCGGACCAGTACATGGTTCTGGAGGCATAGGACGAGGCGATGGCTTGTTTGCGCGAGTACCCGATCGGCCGCGCTCGCTTGTTGCGCAGGGCCAGTTGCACGGTTGCGATGATGTGCAGTGTGATCGCAATCAGTAGAACGATGCGGGCTGGCCAGAGGAGTTCTCCAATACTGTGAAGAAACGCGCCGTAGGCATTCAGCTTTTCCGGGCCTTCAAAGACCTGAAGATTGCCGAGCATGTGTACGATCACGAACCCGAACATGATGGCTCCCGTAACCGCCATCACGATCTTCTTGCCGATTGTGGAATCCCAGAAGCCGGGTGCCCGGTTGTCACGCGGGGCGGCTGCGAGTGTGCTCATAGGCTCTTTCCAGTCTTAAGATGGTTCGTCGCTGCCGCGGTGCGGACGCGGCGCTCTGCAGCGGAACGCGCGGTCTTAGAATGTGCCAAAGCTGAAATTGACTCAACGTTCTATTATTGGTGCGCGAGAGAACGACCGTCAAGGTTTAGGCGGCAGCAGGCTTAGGTGAAATGCTGCAACAGGGCACGGAAGGCATGTCCGCGATGGCTAAGCGTCCACTTGGCTTGGTCGTCCATCTCCGCCATGGTGCGTTCGAGGGCAGACAGATAAAAGAGCGGATCATATCCGAAACCGCCGCTGCCCCGCGGGCTGGAAAGGATGCGGCCCTCGACCGTGCCATGCGCCGTCACCAGGCTGGTCGAATCCTGGGCGGCGGCCAGAACACAATGGTAGCGGCCGCCGCGTTGGTCATCGGGAACTCCGGCGAGCTGCTGCAACAGGAAGAGGTTATTGTTGACGTCGTCTGTGGCGGCGGCACGGAAGCCTGAATCGGCGGCATAGCGGGCGGAGCGAACGCCTGGAGCTCCCTTCAGGATGTCGACTTCGAGTCCCGAGTCGTCGGCCAACACGATTTCGCCGGGAAGAAACCAGCTGTAGTAGAGCGCCTTCTCGCGGGCATTGTCTTCAAAGGTCAGGCCGTCCTCTGCGGCGGGCTCGATGGCATCCAGGCCCGGCAGGGGAAGGATCAGCCTGCCGTGGGCGGCGGCGGCCAGGGCGAAGTCGCGCAGCTTGCCCGGGTTAGTGCTGGCTACGTAGAGGGTGCGGGCCATGCTGACCCTCCGCTTCGTTCACGGCTTCAGCTTCGTTTGCTGTAGCTGTTTCTTCCAGCCCAGCAGCTTGGCCTGCAATGCCTCGGCTTCCGCCTCCGCGATCATGCCCTTGTGTTGATACAGAATGGAGAGGCTGGTATGGGCCAGGATCTCTTCGGGGTCCAATTGGAGCAGCCGCTGTGCCACCGCGATAGCCGCGTCCAGTTCGCCCGACTCCTGCAGCGCGCGGATGAGCCCGTGCATCGCGTCGAGCATGCCGGGATCCACTTCGAGGCAGCGGCGAAGGTTCCGCGCGGCGCCTGCCGCATCGCCCTCCGCGAGCAGATCGAGCGCCTCGTAGTAGAGCTCTTCGGCGGAGGAAGAATGAGAGGAAGGTGGCATGGGCTCAAATCGATGATAACTCCGCGCGCTACAACGCAAAAATCAGACCTGGCAGTTTACGATGAAACGAAACAGAACATCTTCCGGAGGCTCCCCAAGTGAGTTTCATCCTCGCCGATGGCCGGCTGATCACCATGAACGATCGCCGCGAGATTTTAGAGAGCGGCAGCGTCTGCGTACAACACGATCGGATCGCCGCGGTGGGCACCCGTCAGCAACTTCAGCAGCGATATCCAGAGGCCGAAGCCGTGGACTGCACCGGGCGCATCGTGATGCCGGGGATGGTGAATACCCACACCCACTTGTTCCAGACCCTGCTCAAGGGTCTGGGCGACGATATGGTGCTGAAGAAGTGGTTCACCTGCATGACGGGTCCAAGCGCGGTGCACCTTACCGCCCGGGACGCCCACGCTGCCGCGCTTCATGGCTGCACTGAGTCCATTCGGTCCGGGGTCACCACCGTGGTTGACTTCATGTATGTCCACCCCCAGCCTGGCATGATCAAGTCGGTCGTGGAGGCGTTCGACGCGACTGGGATGAGAGGGTTTGTTTGCCGCGGGTTCATCTCCACCGGTGTGCAGTATGACATTCCGGCAGCTCTGATCGAGCGGCCACCGGCCGCCCTGGCGGACGCGAAAGAACAGATACGACGCTACAACAAGCCGGGAGGACGAGTGCAGGTGGGTCTTGCACCCAACATGATCTGGGCCTCCTCGATGAGGAGGGGTACCGCTTGACCAGGAAGCTGGCCGATGAGGAGCATGTACTCATCACGACGCATGTGGCGGAAACAACTTTCGAGCTGGAGACTGCCGCGGCTTGTTATGGGATGAACGACACGCAGTTCCTCAGCGACATAGGCTTTCTCGGCCCGGATGTGATTGCGGTGCATTGCGTCCATTGCAAGACGGAAGACATAGAGATTATGCGCCAGCACGGTACCAAGGTTTCGCATAACCCTTGCAGCAATATGTACCTGGCTTCAGGCTGCGCGCCGATTCCGGAGATGCTGCGGGCTGGAGTGACGGTAGGTCTGGCTTCCGATGGACCGGCCAGCAGTAACAATCACAGTCTCTTTCAGGCAATGAAGTTTGCGGCCTTGCAGCAAAAGGGTGCGCATCAGGATGCAACGATTATCACGGCGGAAAAAGTCCTGGAGATGGCTACGATCGATGGCGCTCGCGCGGTTGGCCTCGAAGCCGAGATCGGTTCGATCGAGGTGGGCAAGAAGGCGGACATTGTCGTGCTGGACTACAACAACGCCTTCATGACGCCCATTCATCATCCTGTGTCGGCCATCGTATATTCTGCGCTGGGGCATGAGGTGACCAGCGTCATGATTGACGGACGCTTCGTGATGCGCGATGGAATCGTAGGCGCCGTGGACGAGGCGGCGGTCAGACGTCAGGCGCAGACCAGTGCCGACGCGCTCACCCAGCGCGCCGGGACGGATTCGTTCAATCGCCGGCCCTGGCCAAAGACAGTAGGGTGGGAAAGAGAAAAGAAACCGCAGGTCTCTCCACTTCGCTACCCCGGATTTCCTGGCGGGCTTGGTCGCGTTGGCGAGCTTTCATGCGGCTTTCTTTATGGAAAGCCGCACACGCGGTTCACTGTCGGCGCCGCGCAGTAGGAAATCCGGGTACGCTCCGGTCGAGATGACAATTTTGTTTTTGCAAGAAATCAATGACTCAGAAGACTGCCTGTCTCTAACTAAAATTGTCATCCCGACCGGAGCGCAGCAGAGGGACCTGCGGTTCCACTTAGGAACGGGCAGCCTTCCGCTTCGACGCTTCTGCTGATCCCCCTTCAATCTTTCGCGTAGGGCACCATCAGCGCTGCCGGTTGGATGGCTTTGCCGCCGAAGAGGCCGGAGATGGCCAGGATGGTGACGATGTAGGGGAGCGACAGCAGGAGCTGCGGCGGAAGATTGGCCCCGGTCAGTTGCAGCGAGAGCTGCAGCGCATCGCAGGCGCCAAAAACGATTGCAGCCTGGCGAGGGCAGATGCGCACCGGCGATGGAAGGCGCGCCGCGAAATCTTGCTCATCCTTTGCTGTCGCCTTTCGATTCGCCGCTGCGGGCGCGCAGGTGCGCCGGCAGGAAGGGACGAACCATGTACTGGTAAATGCCGCCACCCACGCAGCCGCCCAGCAAGGGGCCGGCAATGGGTACCCACCAGTAATTTTGCGGCGAGGGGAAAGCGGCTGATCCCCACCCGGCGAGAAAGCAGAAGATTCGTGGGCCAAGATCACGCGCAGGGTTGATCGCCCAGGCCTCGAGATAGCCCATCGAGGCCCCGATCAAGGCGACGAGAAGGCCGATCATGAGGGCGCTCGAATTCGCCTGGGGAGCCATCTCGTTATATTGCTCGGTAATGGCGAAGATGCCGAAGATCAGAAACGCCGTAAGGATGATTTCATCGCCGAAGGCATGCAGGGGCGTGATGGCCAGGCCAGGGTGTGTAAAGAAGACGCCGGCGGCGCCGCCAGCCGCGCGTGTGAGCTGCGCGGTCTGGTTGAAATGGTCGATGACCGGCACGTACAACGCGTAGACAAGAACGGCGCCCAGCACGCCGCCAACCACCTGCGCCACGAAATAGGGAATCACCTTGCGCCAGGAAAATTTTCGATAGATCGCCAGCGCAAGTGTCACCGCAGGGTTGGCATGCGTGCCGGAGATGGAACCGGTGGCATAGATAGCCATGGTGACCGCCAGGCCCCACGCGATACACACTCCCCAATAGGAGGTCTGGTAGGGGCTGGGGGTGTAAAGGGCGTACATGGCGGCGACCGAGTCCCCGAATGCGATGATGATAAAGACCGCCAGGGCTTCCGCGAGCAGCTCGCCAAAATCTTGTTTCTTCATCAACCAACTGCCTCTGTTGCCCTTCACGGTAGCAGGTATTTTCGCGCCAGATCGTTGAATTGATGCAACTGCTGCTCGATCCAGTCCTGTCCAACGCCCAATTCCTGCGCCATGAGCTTCGCCACGGCGGGCGCCATCTCCATCGCTGCCCGGGCATTCAAGAATAATGCCCGGGTTCGCCGGGATAGCATATCGTCCAAAGTGCGTGCCATCTCCTGCCTGACTCCCCAAATCACTTCGGCGGCGATATAGGGCAGGGCAGGGTGCAGCGGCTGGCCGAGACGCTCGTCCGCAGCGGCCAGGGCCAGGATCGCCTCACCGTCAGACCCGTAGACCCCTAGACTGTTAAGCGAGTCAACGTCTTGCTTATAGCCATGGATTCTCAGGTCATGTGTGGTGCTGGGCACGTCGGGAAGCTCACCGAGGGTGATGGCGTGATTCACGCAGTCCTCGGCCATATGGCGATAGGTGGTCCATTTGCCGCCCACGATGGTCAGCAGCCCGGAGTTGTCGATATGGATGGTGTGATCCCGGGAGAGCGCGGAGGTTTTGTCTGAGGCACCGTTGGATTTGACCAGCGGGCGGATGCCGACATACACGCTGAGAACGTCACTCCGCTGGGGGGGGCGGCTCAGGTACTGGGCCGCAGTGTCCAGGATGAACTGGATTTCTTCCTCGAGGGGAAGCGGGTTGTAGGACGGTTCCTGAATCGGAGTGTCGGTCGTGCCGACCACGGTGTGCTCATGCCACGGAATGGCAAATAGCACCCGGCCGTCACTGGTGTGAGGCACCATGATCGCGGTATTGCCGCGCAGGAAGGAACGCTCGAAGACCAGGTGGATGCCCTGGCTGGGCGCGATCATGCTTTGCACCTCCGGCTCCGCCAGCCGGCGCACATCGTCGGCGAAGATGCCCGCGGCATTGACCACGACATGCGCCGGGATGGTCATGCGCTGGCCCGATTCGCTGTCGATCGCGATGACTCCGTCGGCAAAGCCGTCTGCACCTCTGGTAATCTCGACCACCGGAGCATAATTAAGCAGAACGGCTCCCTGGTCGGCTGCGGTAGCCGCCAGATGGATCAGCAAACGAGTATCGTCAAACTGACCGTCAAAATAGATGACACCGCCACGAAGCCCATTGGTCTGGATGGTGGGCAGACGCTCCAGCGTTTCTTCACGTGAGAGCAGGCGAGACTTACCAAAGCCATACTTGCCCGCGAGCAAGTCATAGACCTTCATGCCAATTCCGTAGAACGGAGCCTCCCACCAGGAATAGTTGGGGACGACGAAGCCCAGATCATGAACCAGGTGTGGGGCGTTCTGGCGCAGGAGGCCGCGCTCTTTCAGGGCTTCCATGACCAACGACACATTACCTTGTTCCAGGTAGCGAACCCCGCCGTGAACAAGTTTGGTGCTTCGGCTGGAGGTAGCCGAGCCAAAATCCATCCGCTCCAACAGCAACACGTCAAAGCCGCGGTTGGCCGCATCCACGGCGACGCCTACGCCTGTGGCTCCGCCACCGATCACGACGATGTCCCACGGAGTGGATCGAGCGTTTACGCGGGCGAGCATCGCCTGGCGATTCACTTACTCATCTCCTTTGTCATCCCGNNGCGAAGCCGAGGGATCTGCGGTTTTACTCCAGCCAGTAGTCATAAACTTTGTAGAAGCCTCACCCTTTGTCATCCCGAGCGAACCCCGGATTTCCTACTACGCGACACCAGAGATGGCCACGTGTGCGGCTTTCATTGAGGAAAGCCGCATGAAGTTCGCTGATCACACCAAGCTCGACAGGAAATCCGGGGAAGCCGAGGGATCTGCAGTTTTTCTCCTGCCACCAGCCCCAAGCTTTTTAGATGTCATACTCGTTATGCCAGTTTCTCGACCGCTCGACGGCCCTCTTCCAACGGGCCCATCCCTCGGTGATCTTCTTCTGGCCGGTTTTCGGTTCGAAGCGTGTATCCGCTGCGCGCAACTTGCGAATTTCCTCCGGACTATTCCAGAATCCCACGGCGAGCCCGGCCAGATAAGCAGCACCCAGGGCAGTGGTCTCGTTGACCGCGGGCCGTATGACGGGCACGCCCAGCAGATCGGCCTGGAATTGCATGAGCAGATCGTCCACAGCCGCGCCCCCATCGACGCGCAATTCTCTGAACGGACATTTGGTGTCGGCATCCATGGCCTCGATAACATCCGCCACCTGGAAGGCGATGCTCTCCTCGGCTGCCCGGGCAATGTGACCTGGCTTGGTGCCGCGGCGCAGCCCGATCATGAGGCCGCTCGCATACGGGTCCCAGTAGGGTGCGCCCAGGCCTACGAATGCGGGCACCAGGACGACTCCATCGGAGTCTTCGACCGTCGCCGCCAATTGATTGACCTCGGAGGAATGGTGAATCAGGTGGAGGCTGTCGCGCAGCCATTGGACCACCGCTCCCCCAATGAAGATGCTGCCTTCGAGGGCATATTCCAGTTTCTTGTCCAGGCTGCAGATGAGGGTGGTGATCAGCCTCTTCTCCGACAGAACGAACTTCTCGCCGATGTTCTGCAGCAGGAAGCAGCCGGTGCCGTAGGTGTTTTTTGCGTCGCCTGGCCGGATGCACAGTTGCCCAAAGAGAGCGGCTTGCTGATCTCCCGCGATCCCTGCGATCTCGCTTGATTCGAGGCCCAGAGTAGTGGTGACCGGGCCGATCTTCTCGCTGGACCAGACCACCTCGGGCATCATGCTCTCGGGGATTCTGAATAATTTCAGAAGATCCGGATCCCATTTGTCTTCGACGATGTTGTAGAGCATGGTCCGGGAAGCATTGGTCCGATCGGTGATGTGCTTTTTTCCGCTGGTCAGGTTCCAGATCAGCCAGCTATCGACGGTCCCGAAGGCCAGCTTGCCGGCCTCCGCCTTTTGCCTCGCTCCGTCGACGTTTTCGAGAATCCATGCGATCTTGGAACTGGAAAAGTAGGGGTCGATCAACAGTCCTGTCTTCTGGCGGACGATTTCTTCCGTGCCGTCGGCCTTCAGCTGATTGCATCGTTCGGCAGTTCGGCGATCCTGCCAGACAATCGCGTTGTAAACCGGCTTACCCGTTTCACGGTCCCAGACAATCGTCGTTTCCCGCTGATTGGTGATCCCCACGGCTGCCAGATCACGAGCGCGTACCCCTGCCTTACCCAGGACCTCTACCACCGAGCTCATTTGCGAAGTGAGGATGTCGAATGGATCATGCTCGACCCAGCCGCCTTGGGGATAGATCTGCTTGAATTCGCGATGCCCATGGGCAACGATGTTTCCATCTTTGGCAAAGAGGATAGAACGAGAGCTGGTGGTTCCTTGATCGAGCGAGAGAATGTAGGTCATCAAGCACTTCTCCTGTAGGGCGCCCATTTCTCCTTACCCGGAGAACTCCGTTCTGGCTGCAGGGCGTTGCCTGGAGACTTATAGAGTATCCGGGATGGTCTCGTCAAAGACCGCGGAACGCTGTGGACTGGATTGCCGTTGAGGGTTACTTCGCCGGACTGCTTTCGAGATCCTTGTTGATCCATTGGCGCATGGCTTCGTATTGCTGGGGGCGGCCGAGGAAGTTCTTTACTAGTGTATTGGCGCTGACTGAGCCGCCCGGTTCGAGGACCGCTTTGCGATAGCGGAGAGCCGTTGGACCGTCGAGTAAATTCGCTGGGTCGAATTGGGTGAAGAAGTCCAGCGCAATGACCTTGCTGAGCTGGTAGGTGTAGTAGTTGGACGCGTAGCCCGTGAGGTGCGTGAAGGTGGCGTACATGCGATTCGCGGGGTCCTCGGTGAACGCGCTGTATTGCTTGTACGAGGCGGCGAGCAGGGCGTCTGGGTCGACCTGGGATGGGTCGCGGTCGTGCAGGTGGAGAGCGAAGCCGGCATACATCAGTTGGCGCTCGGTCTGAATGCCGCGGTCGAAGGCGTCGGCCCGGATCATGTTGTTGAACAGAGCCTCCGGCATGGGTTGGTTGGTCTTGTAGTCGTGGGCGAAGGGATCCAGCACGCTCCGGCTGGCGAAGAATTCTTCAAGCATCTGGGATGGGGCTTCGACGAAGTCCCACTCGACGGACAGGGGGCCGGTCCCCTCGTATTGCTGGTTGCCGCCCAGGACCATGTGCATCATATGCCCGAACTCGTGGAAGAAGGTGACTACGTCGTCATATTGCATTAGGCCGGGATCGCCGTTTTCTCCGCCGGTAAAGTTGCCGTTGAGCCGTGCTTCCGGGAGAGCGATGCCGCGTTTTCCCAAGACAACGGGGCCGGCGTTGAACCATTTGTCTTTGCCCGGGCGTGGGTGCATATCTAAATAGATTCGGCCCAGCTTTTTCCCGCCGGCTTCGCGGCCGTCAGTAACGTCGAGAACGGTCACGGATGGATCCCAGGTAGGCGCGCCGGGGACGACCGTGAAGTGAACGTGGAAGAGGCGTGATGCGGTGGAGAGAACTCCTTCCTGAACCTGGGCGAAGGGGAAATAGGCACGGACGGCTTGTGAGTCAAAGTTGTAGGTAAAGGTTTCGTACTGGTTGAGCCAATAGCGGGCGCTGTACTCCGGAATGGAGGTGAGGGATGGGTCTTGGGTCTTTGCGTAGGCGATGAGGCGTTCCATCTCGCGAGCACGGGCCGGTGCGGCGACTTTGTCGAGCTCGGTGATCAGGGAACGAATATTGGCGGCGCTGCCGATCATCTTGTCGGCGGCGGCGTAGTCGGCGTAATTGGTGAAGCCGAGAAGGTGTGCGAGCTGGGCGCGAAGCGTGAGCATTTTGAGGAGCACGTCGCGGTTGGCAGGGTAGCAGCGCTCGTTGTAGGCGTCGAAGAGGCGATGGCGAAGCTCGGTGGAGCGTGCGTACTCCATAACAGGGCGGTAATCGGGCTCGTCGGTGGTGAGGGTGATCACACCGTTGGCATCGGGCTTGTGGCGGGCGATATAGTCGGAGGGAAGGCCGTCGAGCTCGGAGCCTTTGACTTCGATGTGGGCGGTGCCTTCCGCGATATTGCGGTTGAACTGTAGGACCAGGTTGGTGATCTGATCGCGGAGCGCGCGGATCTGTTTGCGGGTAGCTTCGTCTTTGTCGACACCCTGGAGACGGTAGTCGCGCAGGAGTTTGGCGAGGTAGAACTTTGTATCGGCGCCGGCGCCGCCGATGTCGATGGATGCAAGCCTGTCGTAGACGGTGCGGTTGAGCGAGAGTTCCGTCGACGCGGCAGACACTCGGCGGGATTCGGCCTGGGCGGCGTCGCGGAGCTCTTTGGCCGAGCCTGCGGCGTTGAGCAAGTGTGCGCCGCGCGCTGCCGTGCTTAGGGCGCGGTCGGCCTCATCGTAGGGCGCGAGGGTATTTGCCGCAGTGCGGGCGCCAGTGACGGCGAGAAGCGTGTTTTCTTGCTTGGTGGCTTCATCCAGGTGAGACTGCACCCATGCGGTGACGCCGGCTGGATCTGGGTTGCCCACCCAAATGCGCAGCGGGTCTGTAGCTGTTTGTGCGCCGGCTGCGGTGGTGGCTAGGAAGATGGCGGCGAGGACTTTGTGACGCACGTTTTGCTCCGTGAAGGGCGGTAGGGCGAGGATAGCTGATTTCGCCGCTGGTTGGCCGCGTACAGAGAGCCTCGCCTACGCCAATTTATGGTCCACGGAGGACCGATCCACGATGAGCTTCAAATTGTATGGACAATGGAGAGCGATCGGGGCCGTGGTTATCGAAGGGAAATCCTGGTCGAATGGAGCCCCTGACGTCGTCCGGATATTGGTATTAGTTTACAAAATCCAGAAAACAGGAATCCAAAAGACAGATGGTGGTGAAACTTCAACTAAAATGAAAAGGTAGGTTCTACCCGCCAGCCTCTCTAAAGATTGGGACCCATCGATTCGGATATGCACTCTAACAACTTGCGACACCTGTTTTTGCCGATTCTTTGCCTTGTTTTCTACGGTGTTTGCCAGGCATTTGCAGCCACGGTGCCAGAGGTTTCGAACGTGGACCCTCTGCCGTCGGCGCCCACGCCCTCAATGGAATCTTCCGCCTCGTTTTCAGCGGCGCACGCATCGATCACCCTTCAGGCCCACGTCGCCATCCCTCAACTGAATGGTGAGCCCAAGCTGAGCGACTTCCTTGCCAATCCGGTGCGCTCACCGGCGGCAAGCGAAATGCTGCGCATCAGCAACTTCGTTGAGCGTTATCCCAATGACGGCATGCCTGTCACCGAGCCTACCGTCGCATATCTGGGCTACACGCACGAATACCTCTTCGCGGCGTTCGTTTGTGAAGATAAGAAGCCGGGTCTCATCCGTGGGCACATGCTGGCGCGCGATTCGCTGGGGGACGACGATTTTGTCGAGCTGATGCTCGATACCTTCAACGATCAGCGGCGGGCGTTTTTGTTTAGCAGCAATGCCCTCGGCATCCAGGCCGACGCTCTTTACAGCGAACAAAACGGCGCCGACTACTCGTTCGACACCGTGTGGGATAGCTGGGGCCAACGCACTCCGTTCGGATACGTGGTGCTCATACGCATTCCCTTCGCCAGCCTGTATTTCGCCAAAGGCGCTCCCGGCCAGCCCCGGACGTGGGGAATCATCCTGCAGCGCAATATTTCCCATGCCAACGAGTCGGCTTTCTGGCCGCAGAACAGGCATCGCATCGCCGGCCGTTTGACCCAGGACATTGCCGCCGACGGTTTCAGCGATATCGAGCACGGCCAGAACCTTCAGTTCGAACCCTACGTGCTCGGCCGCAACCTGCGGCAATTGAACACCATCGATCCTGACAACCCGTACATTGAGGACAAGCATCTCCAGGGCTACACCGGGCTGGACGCGAAGTTCATCCTGCACAACAGCCTGGTTCTCGATACGACCGTCAACCCCGATTTCAGCCAGGTCGGCGTCGACAACCCGGCTACGCCCAATCAGCGCTTTCCTCCGTACTTCGCGGAGGTGCGGCCGTTTTTCATCGAAAACAGCAGCTACTTCATGACACCGGTCAGCCTGTACTACACCAACAACATAGTTAAGCCGCAGTATGGCGCCCGCCTTACAGGGAAACTTGGCCCATGGGCGCTGGGCGGTTTGGGGGTGGATGACAGAAGCCCGGGACAAGCTGTTCCGCCCGGGGANNGTAGGTTCTCTTTCGAATGTCGGCATCATTTATGCCGACCGCGAATATCTCGATTCTTTCAATCGCGCAGGAGGGTTCGATTATCGAGCGCGGCTGAAAAACCGCTGGACCCTGACGGGGCAGACCGTTACTTCGGCAACAAAAAATATCAGCAACTCCACGCAAGGCGAACAGGAATGCGAGGCGCTTACCTTAACCTGCAGCGGCCAGACATATTCCCAGCAGGTGAATTATTCCGACCTGCATCGCAACGTGTGGGTCGCGTACAACGACACGTCCGCAGGCTACGTCACGGACACTGGATTTTTTCGCCGTCCCGATGTGCGAGAACCGAATGGCTATTACAGCTATACCTTTCGTCCCCGGCATGGGCCGATTCTTTCCCATGGGGCCAGTATCTACAGCGAACGCATCTG
Organism: Acidobacteriaceae bacterium; assembly: GCA_003152195.1. GTDB lineage: Bacteria > Acidobacteriota > Terriglobia > Terriglobales > Acidobacteriaceae > PALSA-350. The sequence goes on along the minus strand of PLZN01000583.1, from coordinate 4,678 downwards.
GGACCATACCGGAGTTCCGCTGGACTTCTATATCAATCCTGCTTACAGCGTTACCTTCAAATACCGAACATCGGTTTCCGCCAATGTCGATCTGGGACAAGACCGATTGCGGCCTGTCGATTATTCCGCGCTGCCCCACGATGTTGAATATCACGGCCATACCAGCGGAGTTAGCTTTTATAGCTCGCCCGTGCCTTATGTCGCCATCGGAGGCGGAGTCTATACGGGAACTGTCATCAACTACTCGCCGCCGAACAATGCCGGTCCCAGCCCTGTCAATGTGACGTCACCGAACCTCAACGTGGAAATAAAGCCCATTAGTTCAATCGATCTGCAGAACAGCTACGTATACACGCATTTCACCAACCCGGCGAACGGCGATGTGGTCTATGACAATCACGAACTGATCTCGCGCTGGAATTACCAGCTGACCAAGGCCCTTTCCTTTAACCTTATCGGCCAATACATCTCCACGTTGCCCAACCCCGAGTACACCGGTCTGGCGAATTCCAAGAACCTTTTTGCGGACGCGCTTTTTACCTTCCTGCCGCATCCGGGAACGGCCGTCTACTTCGGCTATATCGGGAATTTCGAAAACCTGGACCGCGCCCTCTGTACCCGGGACGCGAACGGGCTTTGCGATACCAACGATCCGATTTTGCCACCCACCTACTCGTCACTTACGAACACCAGCAAGACAATTTACCTGAAGGTCAACTATCTGCTGCGCTTCTAATCATCCCGACCGTAGCGTACCCGGATTTCCTATTACGCGGCACCAGCAATGGCCGTGTGTGCGGCTTTCCTTAGAGAAAGCCGCATGAAGTTCGCCAACGCAACCAAGCCCGACAGGAAATCCGGGGTAGCGCAGTGGAGGGATCTGCGGTTTCTTTTCTCCACCCCCGGAGAAAAGCTCGTCCGGCTCGCCCTCCAAAATCTCCAAGTCAATGAGAGAACCACTTCTGAGTGCAGACCTCGGGACACCCTTACCCACAGAGCTTCGTTCAGGCTACGCCCAACGAAGGTTCATTTGCTCAAGGGGGATTGATCCCAGATCGACTTAAGTATCCAGATCTGTCCGGAGAACGCCGTCTTCGCATCGGGTGGAAAGATCTTGATCGTGCTGTTAGCAGACAACGGATAGATCAAGTTCGTCATGGCAATCGTGCCATTTTGGGCATAGGCCTCCACAGAGGACCGATCCACGATGAGCTGCAAATTGTATGGGCGAGCGAGAGCGGTCGGGGCGGTCGTTTTCGCAGGAAAATCCTCGTCGATTGCAGCGCCCGACTTCGTCCGATCGACGTAGAACTGCTTCTTGGTCATATCGAAACCGATCTCTGTCCAATGCTCCTCATCAGAATAAAGCCGGATACCAAAGATGGGCGCATCAGGATGTCCGAACTGCAGGTCCAGTTCGTAGGGAATCGCAACCGAGTCTCCAGTTCCGGAAGACGCAGGGATGGGGAGTGTCTTCATCCGGAGCGGCGCAATGACCGGTTCTTGCTCGAGCGTCAAACCTGCCTCGTCTCTCACGAAGGAGAGTTGTCGGGGTAGGCTCATTTGCCCGCGCCAGGGCGCCGTTGGCAACTTTGCCGCATACTGCCAGTTGCTCATCCAGCCCAGGAGAATAGGCTTTTGCCCTTGGGGCAGTCCGTTGAAGCTGATTGCGCAGTAATCGTCTTTTCCGTAGTTCGTCCATCCGTGGGAGCCCGGCTCGTTTGATGAAACGAAGCCTTTACCGTTGAAGTTTCCGAGGAAGTATTGCTCACCTGACCCACCTTGCGGTGCGCCCGGATTGAGCCCGACTTTCAGCGCCCAGACACTCTCCTTTCCATCAGAAGAAGGGATTCGGAGCAGGTCGGGGCACTCCCAATCTCCTGCGATGTCCCCTGCAGGGCCGAAGTCGCTCAGTCGGGTCCATTGCTTCAAGTTTGTCGAGGAGTAAAACCGGACCTTGTGCTCCTTAGGCAATGAGACAGCCATAATCCATTGGCGCGCAGTTTCATCCCAGGAAACGCTCGGATCCCGGAAGTCGGCCAGGTGTAGATCGAGCACGGGATTACCCGCATACTTCGTCCAGGTGCGGCCGTTGTCGCGGCTGTAGGCAATGTTTTGCGCCTGACGTTGGCCTTCCGGCGTCTTGCTGTGACCGGTGTAGATCGCGACCAGGCATTCGCTCTTTGCAGCGCAGAAGCCACTGCTGTTCTCGCGGTCGACAACGACGCTCCCGGTAAAAATCATCACTCCGTTTCCTTCCGGAATGGCAACCGGCAGCTCTTGCCAATGCAGCAGGTCCTTGCTGACGGCGTGTCCCCAGCTCATATGCCCCCACTGATCTCCGAGAGGGTTGTACTGGAAGAACAGATGATATTCGCCACGGAAGTAGACAAGTCCGTTAGGATCGTTGGTCCAATTCTGACGCGGAGAGAAGTGTATTTGGGGTCGATACGGTTGGTCATACGCCGCGATTTGTCCGTTTGCAGGTGAGCCATGCAAGACGATCATGGCGGCGAGCATTCCATAAATCCGCATCTTTAACATTGCCAAGCTCCTGCAGTAATAGCGTGACAGCGTCCAACTATGGCTTCAGCGACTATACCGAAAGCCAAGTGGGTGTGACGATCGGCGACTCGACGCAAAGTTCCAGAAAGCCGTGCGCGATCGTGCTAGACTTACGCGATTCATGGGTCATCTGCTTAATCGACGAGCCTTTCTCGCTCTCAGTACAGGCACGGCCGTCTCCGCAGCCTCTGGCAGACTATGGGGCTCCGGGCTGATTCCAATGCCGGTCGCCAAGGGTGCGGCAGAAGAGCGGCTGGATGCTTTCACCGCTGCCTACATGCAAACCATGAACGCTCCGGGGATGACTCAGGCGCTTACCGATACGACCGCGACCATCCGCACCGCAGGCTACGGCTTTGGCAATGTCGAATTGAAAGCTCCGGTGACGCCCGATCAACTCTTCCAGATCGGCTCGATTACAAAATCGTTCACGGCGCTGATCATGCTCCAACTGCGTGAAGAGGGCAAAGTGGATCTTCACCGGCCGGTGCTCGAGTACTTGCCGTGGCTTCCGGTGACCATGCCCTATGGGCCGATTACCGCGCATCATCTGCTGACCCATACCTCCGGTCTTCCCGATGCTTCGGGTATATTTCAAAGCGATTCAAGTGCCCGGCATGCGCAAGGTTATCCGCCGGGCGCTCACTTCCACTACTGCAATCTCGGCTTCGCTATTCTCGGCCAGATCATAGAGAAGCTGGATGCCAGGCCATGGTATCAATGCCTGCAGGCTCGCATTCTTACGCCGCTGGGAATGACAGCGACAGCCGCAGTGATCACCATAGAATCCAGCGCACGCAGCGCCACAGGATATCAGGCATTCTTCGATGATCAGGTTTACCCCCGCAAAGGCCGGCTGGTGCCCAGGCCGCCGGAAGTCTTCGCTAGCCCGGCGGGTAGTATTGCATCGCCGGCTGGAGATATGGCGCGCTATTTGCGTATGCTGCTCAACCGCGGCCGGGAAACGAACGGGCGCATTGTTTCCGAGGAGAGTTTTGCGCTTCTGTCGACGCCTTATATCAGGGTGCCGGAATTCAGCTCGACCGCGTCCTACGGTTACGGCATCGCTGTCGATACGCTCGACGGTCATAAGATTCTGCGGCACACGGGAGGGATGAACTGCTTTGCGTCCTCAATCCACGTGGATCTGGACGGAGGCGTTGCTGCCTTTGCCTCGATCAATGCGATGCAAGGCTACCGGCCGACCCCGATCACGCAGTACGCGATTCAGCTTCTGCGGGCAGAGCATGAAGCGAAGCCCCTGCCTGCGGCAGAGACGCTCAAGGATGCGGCAGAAATAGAAAATGCCAGCCACTACACGGGCGTTTTTCGCAATGGGGATGGCAAGGAGCTGCTCTTCAAGGCAGAGGGCACGAAGCTCCTGCTCATGCATGGAGGCGAGGAAATTGTTCTGCAGCGTTCTGAGGGAGAGTTGTTTCTCTCGATGGTGCAGGGTGGATTTTCAGACTATAGCCTGGCCTTCGGGCGAGACCTGGTGATCAGCAAAGCGGGAAAGGGTGGCGACGGTGACCATGCAAAGGGGCCTGCTCCTGAGGCGCCCGTGGTCGAGGTCGCCTATGGCCCGGACTGGTACACCAACGCGGCGTATCGCGGCCCGCGTGAGTTCCGGACTCCCGCCGGATACAGTGCCTTCATCGGTCGTTACCGAAGCGATAGCGGCGATGACGTACGCGTCTTTGTGCGCAAAGGAGCACTTTGGCTCGGAGATTCTCCGCTGACCGAGATCGGCTCGGCGCTGTTTCGCGTTGGCAACGATTCCTGGTCTCCCGACACGGCGGAGTTTCTGACGATTGTGGAAGGCAGCGCCAGGCTGCTGAGGGTCATCGGCGAGGATTGCTGGAGAATTGAAGTAGGCGCCTAAACGGGTCTCATTGAAGTTTGTAACATCAATTCAGAGTCAGCAGAGGGCATAGTAGTTGCGTGGGGAACGAAGGCCTGAACGATGCGAAGGAGTATTAGAAAAGCGCGTCTCATGCGTGGCCATGCGCCAGCCAATCAGCCTTCGGGCTGAGCTTGAGCGAGTTGGGAGCGGGTGAAGCCTGCAATGGAACTCGACGAGCGGCGAAACCACCATCGGCGGTGCGTTCTTTGA
>PLZN01000467.1:2261-8748 GCA_003152195.1 Acidobacteriaceae bacterium | reverse complement strand
CGGGCCAGGCAAGGCCTTGGATGGTGAGCCTATCTACGACCTGGATCAATGGAATCCGGAGTATTTTGATCGGCCGCATCGCTTTCTGGATGCCGCGTCGAAAAAGGGAATCGTGGTGGAGCTGACGGTGTTCAGCAATACCTATGCGAACGACGTATGGAAGCTGAACCCGTTGCGGGCGGAAAACAACAAGCAGCACGTAGGAACCGTCGAGTGGCAAGACTATATTTCGCTAAAAGATCCGGACTTGGTGCGCAGGCAGACTGCCTATGCGCGCAAGATCATCCAGGAGACCAGCGGGTATGACAACGTGTACTACGAAATATGCAACGAGCCGGGCGGAGGTTTGCCGGGACATGCGCCGGTGGCGGACGTGGACGCATGGCAGGAGGAGATGGCCCGAGTTCTGCGCGATGAGATGCGGCGGTTGAACCGTCCACACCTGCTCTCCGGGCAACAGGCCTTCACGTACGCTGAAAAAAACGCATTCCCGATGGACGCAACGTTTGCCGGTAAGACCTTTGACATCGTGAACGACCATCCGCTGCCCAATACGCTGTTTGATGGCCAGGTGTATGAGATGGGCAACTTCATGTCCAAGGAGTTGATGCTGGATCAGGTTGCGAGTTTTTGCCGGGCTACCGATTCACGCCCGAAGCCGGTCGTGCTCGATGAAGATAATACCGCTAGCATGTACCGTGACACGACAGGGTGGACGATCCACCGCAAGCGCGCTTGGACGGCTCTGCTGAGCCGATGCCACTATGACTACATCGATTTCTCGATTACCGTCGGGAGCGAGCGTGGGACGGCAGCGTCGCAACGCGCGATCCGTTCATGGATGCAATACCTGTCGGAATTCATGGCATCCTTTGATTTCGTTCATGCGAAGCTTGATCCGGATTGGATCGCGACTTATCCGCAGCATCTTACGGCTTCGAGCCTGTCTGTCGCAGGGCGTGATTACGTAGCGTATCTCGCCGACTCGCGCGAAGTGGGTGATCCCGCAGCGGGCGAAGCGATTGGCGGGAGTGTTTCGCTCTCGTTGCCGTCAGGCAGTTACGATGTGCGCCTCTATTCACCGGTTACGGGTGAGTATTCTCCGGCGATCGAGGTTGCGGGCGGCGGTAAGAGTTCGTTGGTCTTGCCGGCTTTCAGAGAAGACATCGTGATACGCGCGACGCGGCGTGACTAGTGAATTACCGGTTGCGATCTGGCGTTGGATTTCTCGCCAGCTCAGGGCGATGAAGTCTTTGTTGGTTGAGAGAACTGCAGATCCCTCCACTTCCCCGGATTTCCTGTTGAGCGCGATGGGTTCCACAAAGTTCATGCGGCTTTCCTTGATGAAAGCCGCACACGAGGTCATCTTTGGTGCCGCGTGGTAGGAAATCCGGGTCCGGTCGGGATGACAAAGGGGAGGGCGGTGCTGCGGTGGGAATCGGATGCTGGTTGAGAGAACTGCAGATCCCTCCACTTCCCCGGATTTCCTGTTGAGCGCGATGGGTTCCACAAAGTTTATGCGGCTTTCCTTGATGAAAGCCGCACGCGAGGTCATCTTTGGTGCCGCGTGGTAGGAAATCCGGGTCCGGTCGGGATGACAAAGGGGAGGGCGACGCTTCCATGGAGAGCGGTTGCTGAACAGAAGCCATTCAAACCAATGAGTTGCTATTTTTCTGGCCCACCTTCAGGTCGTTGACGGCGCGGTAGGCCTGGTTGATCGCACAATCGGTGTAAGCGTATGCGTCGGCGTCAGCATTGGCGATGGCAACGCGCCCAAAGGGCTTGCGCGCCTCGACGCAGGGCAACGGGCCCCCGACAAGCCAGAACGGATCCCAGAGGGAGTTGTATTGATACGCATAGCCGTGAGGCCAGCGGTTTACGGTGATAGCCGCGATATCACGCGCCGGGTCGAAGCCGCCGGCGCCGACACTGCGGACAAGCTGCTCCCTGATTTTTCTTTCGAAGGTTTCAAATGAAGTTGCATACAGATCGGCTCGTCCGGCACGATGTTGGCTGCGCGCCGGCAATCCGGGCGAACAGGGATAGCGCTCCATCGTGACCACGATTGGGGCTTCCGGCCGCTTCGTACAGTGGTAATCGCCAATGCTGACGCGATGGTCGAGGCTGGCCGAGATAAAGTAGCATCCGGGCGCATAGATGCTTGCCGTCTGCAAGCGGACGAAGCTCTGCCAGTTCCTGAGAGCCACGTTGGTGTAGACCAGGGGAACCTTCTCCGCCGATCGAATCGCCGCCAATTGCTCTGCCGGTAATTCGGTCGTGAGGTAAGGAATGACATTATGCCAGCAGGCAAGAATGCAGTGGTCCGCTTTCACCGCAAAAAGCTTGCCCTGCTGCACATACGTCACTTCCACTTCTTTTGCCACCGCCGGCTCCCCCACATGGCGTACCCTGACCACGGTGCTGTTCAGGCGAATGCGCGCCGGGCTGCCCGGCTGATCGAGTTGGCCATAGCGCACCTGGCTGGTGACGATGTCATTGGCTGAATTTCCAGGTACTGCCCCAGGAAGCAGCGAACGCACCAGCAGGCGCGCGATGGACGAGTTCCCGTCCGGGAAATGAAAGAAATATTTCTCCGCCTCTTCGTTGGGGATGGCGTCGCGGCCCATGCCTGGACCCGGCGCCGGCGTGAGCTTGAGCCCGTCGAACCCAGGCATGTCCAAACCCCACGCATCCTGAGCCGAGACGGCGTCGATGCCCACACCATAGAGATCCTTCGGTCTCGACTGAAGCATGGCGACGACCTTGGGATCGACTTTAACCAGGTTGGAGAGATAGTCCGCATAACTCATGCGCGCAAGCTTCTCCTTCTTCTGGTCAGAAGAGAGCCCCGGCATCAGATCTTCGTCAAGAGCAAACAGGCGCTTCACATCCGCCTTTGCTTGTTCCGTCAGCGGTGCTTGCGCGGCAAATTCCTTCCAAAGCGCGGCGGTGGTCTTGCCATGCCTGGGCGAAGGATTGATGACGAGCCGATCGGCGCCGAAGGTCTCCTGGTCGAAAAAAATCTTCTGCTTGAGCCCCAGAGACGGGTAGAGTTTCTTGTCGTAGTGCTTTCGGTAGGAGGAAACATCGATGCCCAGATCGCGAATGAGGCCCTGGGCTACAGGACTATAAGGCGCCGGGCTCTCGATGGAGTAGGTGCCGCCATAGCCCAGCATGAAGGTCTTGTCGACCTGGAACTCGTTGCGCTTGGCGTGCCCCCCGAAATCATCGTGGTTCTCCAGGATGAGAACCCGCGCCGTCTTTCCGGCGGCCTGACAAAAAAAGTGCGCGGAAGAGAGGCCGCTGATGCCGCCACCCACCACGATCAGGTCGTAGTTTTCGCCGGTGCTTTCAGGCTGCCCTGCGCTGGTCCAGAATGTACCGTCACGCAGCTGATGCGCCACTTCGAAAGAACCTGGATGGCTGCCGCGCAGCCCGTGCGCGGCCGGGGGGTCGTATCCGGGACCGTTTTGCGGCTCCGGCGCCGCCTGGGCAAAGAGAGAATGCGGCGCAACCGCCGCGGCAATGGCCATAGCCGCCCCGTTCATAAAATCGCGGCGAGTGATGCGGCTGTCCATGCCCAGTTCCTTGTCAGTCCAACTCATCGATTGATTGTCCTCGGCGGTCTCGTTCGTCCTTCATTGGGCAGCTTCGACGGGCTGGGCCAGGAGCGTCTCCTTCATTATCCGCGTGCCCGTCTCGCCGCGCGTCATCAGCCACTGCGAAAGGAAGATGGTGATGACCGAAAACAAAAAGATAAGCGTGGCGATGGCATTCATCTCCGGGGTCGCGCCGCGACGCAACCGGGACCAGATCTCGAGCGGCAGGGTGTTCTCCCTGCCGATCAGGAAGAAAGTCACGGCGATCTCATCCATGGACAGGGTGAAGACCAGCAGCGCGGTGCCGAGCAAAGAGGTCTGCAACCCGGGAAGGACAATACGCACCAGGGTCTGCAGCCGGTTTGCCCCCAGGTCCGCGGAGGCCTCCTCGAGCGACCGATCGAGCTTGGCTAATCCAGCGAAGATCTCTGTAGCGGCGACCGCCGTCAACGCGGTCGAGTGGCCGAGAATCACGGTGGCAAGGCTCAGATGAAATCCGCTGCTCACTGCCAGCAGAAGAAGAGAGATGCCGGTGATCACCCCGGGAACGATGAGCGGCAGCAGGACCAGCCGTTGAAAGGCCGCTTTGCCGGGGAAGGAGTAACGATCGAGCGCATAGGCCGCGGGAAAGCCGATCAGCATCGACAGGACAACGGTAGAGAGGGCGACGATGGCGCTATTGCCCACCGCGGTCCACATGGCGGAGTCGTCGAACAGGGTTCGATACCAATCCAGCGTCCAATGCTGTGGCGGAAAACCGCCCACGCCGTCGCGGTTGAAGGAGTAGACCACCAGCACAACGATGGGCAGGTAAAGAAAGGCATAAGCGGCACAGGCGAAGCCGATGGAGAGCCCGGGAAGCGATCGGTTGCCGGCCCTCATGCCACCCTCCAGCGGCGCTCCAGCCGCTGCGTGACGGTGAGAATGGCGAGCACCATCACCAGGATGAGAACGGCGACCGCCGCACCCAGCGGCCAGTTGTAGTCCGCGCCAAAGAGGTTGGCCACGATATTGGCGATCATTACACTGCTCGGGCCGCCCAATAATAGCGGNNCAGCTCACGCGGAATCTTCTCCAGCGATGCAACCACCGGCAGCACCACGAACGGCACGTAGATATGGGTCAGGGTCACGATCACGGCAAAGGGGCTGTATAACAGGAAGCCGAGAGGGTGTCGTGTCGCGTGGCACCAGAGCAAGAGGGTATTCATCACACCCTCATTGCCGAAGATGACCTTCCATGCGTAGGCCCGCACCAGGTAGCTGATCCAGAGCGGGATAATCACCGCCTGGTACAGAATCCGCCGGTACTTGCCGGCCTGAAAGACAAGAAAGCACGCCAGCGGATAACCGATCAGGAGGGAGAGCAACACCACCGAGAGGGCGATGCGCATGGAGCGGACAATGACAGTGACGTAGAGCGGCGTGTTGACCAGGTGGAGATAATTTGCCAGGGTTACGTGGCGAACCAACTGCTGCCCGGCGTCCAGGCTCCAAAAGCTGTAACAGAAGAGAAGGCAATAAGGGGTGAAGAGAAAGAGAGCGATCCATGCGAACGGCGGAAGCGTCACCATCCATGCATACAGACGTGCCTTGGGCGCCGGCATGGGCTATTCCCTCTCCAGCGGAACACAGTCTTGCGCCTGAAAGGCAAAGTGGCCGTTTCCGAGCGCCCCGGCAATGCGCGCCGATAGCTCCATCCCTCCCGCGCAGCGCAGCGTTACCAGCGAATCCGCCCCGTAAAACTGTTCTGCAACCACTTCTGCGGCAAATTGCACTTCCGATGGGTGCTTACCTGCCTGTGCGGCTTCTGATCGTGGCGTAATGCACTCCGGACGCAGCGAGAACGTGACTGGACCGTCGGCCAGGTTGATGGGCACAGAGAAAGCTCCGCAGTCCGCCACGCCCTGGCGAACGACACCAGTGACCAGGTTGCTCTTGCCGAGAAACCCGGCCGCATAGGCGGTGCGCGGCGTGGTGTAGATCGCGCGCGGCGCGCCGCACTGCTCGATCTTGCCGTGGCGAAGCAACACCACGCGATCGGAGATAGCCAGTGCCTCGTTCTGATCATGGGTGACGAAGATAAATGTGATGCCGACCTCCCGCTGCAGGAGCTTCAGCTCGCGCTGCATCTCCACGCGCAGATTGGCGTCCAGGGCGGAGAGCGGTTCATCGAGCAACAGCAGCCGGGGACGGTTGACCAGCGCCCGGGCCAGCGCCACGCGCTGTTTTTGCCCGCCGCTGATTTGCCTGGGAAAATGCCTGGCGAAGCGTTCCATCCTGACTTTCTCGAGTGCCTCCCCTACACGCGAAGTCATTTCCTGGCGCGCACACCCGCGCACCCGCAAGCCGTATGACACGTTGTCGAAGACGCTCATGTGCGGGAAGAGGGCGTAGCTCTGAAACACGGTATGGATCGGCCGGCGATGCGGCGGCATCGCATCCAGCCGCTGGTTCTCGAGCAAAATGCGTCCCGTTGTTGCCTCCTCAAAGCCGGCCACGATACGGAGCAGCGTGGTCTTGCCGGAGCCGCTCTCGCCCAGCAGGGTAAGAAACTCGCCCCGTTCCACGTCGAGCGAAATGGATTCGAGCACGGTATGCTCGCCAAAGCGTTTGCCAACGCTCTCCAGGCGCAGAAAGACGCTGCCGGCGGCCACATTCTCCGGCGCGCGAGCCACGGCCGTACTCAAGCCGAGCCCTTCATTGGCCGGCCTTTACTTCGTTCCATATCTCGGTATACTTCGCGCGCCGCGGCACATCCTGCCAGAAGACAAGCTGGCGCTGATAGGCATCGATATCGTCCAGGTGCAGGCTGTGGCGCTGTTCCGGGGTCATCAACGCGGCGGCCAGCGGGTTTGCCGGAATATATCCGGTCACGCCGCTGATCTG
>PLZN01000467.1:0-2180 GCA_003152195.1 Acidobacteriaceae bacterium | reverse complement strand
GCATCGTTCAGGGTGTAGATGGCGGTGGGGTCCGGCTTACCGAAGCCGAGCACCTGCGCGGCCATGTACACGGTGGAAAGATCGTCCCAAAACGAGAGCTTGTTGGCGAATTTCGGATCCCATAGTTCTGCCCAGGCCGCGGGCGGCTTGGCAAAGGCGGTGGTGTCGTAGAGCAGGGGATCAGGACCCCAGGTGAGGGGCACGCCGTAAACCTTGCCGTTTTCCCTGACCAGCTCCTTTGAGGTGAGGGTTGGCGAAAGCTGCGCATAGTTGGGGATTTTGGCGAGATCGAGTTGGGCTACGAGGCCGGAGCGGCTAAGCATAGAGGCCACGTCGCTGGAGGGGGAGATCACGTCGTAATTGGAGGCGGCTCCGCCGCGTAACTTAGCCACTAGCTCATCACTGGACCCCATGTACGCCGCGCTTACTTTGCATTGGCACTTGGCTTCGAAGCCTTGCATGAAGGAAGGGTCGGCATACCCCTCCCACACCAGCAGACTCAGCGTGGGCGGAGCCTTCTTGCAGCTGGAAAGAGCGGCGAGTGCAGCCATGCCGCACAGTAGGATGACCCTTGTTGCTTTCGCGCTTACGCTGAACAAATGCGGCTCCAAGTGCTGCTTTCGGGTCGATTCTCTTATGGTGCACACATGATGGTGCGCCATAAGAGTTCGTGGAAGACGGTTTACAGAAGACGGGGCCGGAGCGCGAAGGCCGAGATGCGGCCATTCGCTTGCATTCAGGCGCAGAATTGACTAATTTTCACAAACTACTACAAGGTTTTACGTGTGGCAACGTCTTTCCTGAAACACTTTCGGCCATATAATCAAACAAGGTTAAGCGCAGGAAATGTCTTCTCTCTCCATTTACGACGATTGTCGAAGCGCGAGCAGTATTATGCCGCGTGGCAATGCGCGCCGCTCGCGCAACCTGTCGAGCTTTCCTGAGACCGATCGATGCACTTCCGTGACACCTCGGATCGCGGGCACGTTTTGCCGGATGCGCTGGTTCGTCCGCTATGCCCGTGGCGAAGCCCGGCTGTGCCGGCGGCGCAAACCTATCCTCCTCGAACGCTAGAGCTTCTCCGCGGGTATATACCGGAGAAGGAGTAGCTTTTTCCTGAGAGAAAAGCTGTACTCGACCGTTCCTGGCCCTGCTCACATTGACCGCCCCCTGGGCAAAGGATGAATCCCATGTACCACCTTCTCGAGAAAGAACTTGCCAATTTTGAAGCCCGTACCCCCGAATCGCGTGCCGCACTCAAGCGAGCCATGCCGCGCATGCCGCTTGGCGTAGCCAGCAACTTCCGCAGTTACGAACCCTGGCCGCTCTTCGTGAAAGACGCCAAGGGCACGCACATTCACGACCTCGATGGCAACGAATACATCGATTTCAATCTTTGTTTTGGCGCCCTGATGGCCGGGCACTGTCACCCGGCGGTNNGTGGAGCAGGTGCGCTTTGGCAGCAGCGGGACCGAGGTGACCATGCACGGCATCCGGATAGCCCGCGGCTTCACCGGGCGCGACAAGATCATCAAGATGGAGGGCGCCTACCACGGCGTGCATGACTCGGTCCTGGTGAGCATGAAGCCCAAGCTCGAGCTTTGCGGTGATCCCGATCGGCCCAACCAGGTGCCGGCCAGTGGTGGAGTTCCGGCCGATACGGTGAAGAATACGCTGGTTGCGCAGTTCAACGACCTGAAAGCGGCCGCCGGCCTCTTTGCTGAGAATCCACGCCAGATTGCCGCCGTCATCGTGGAACCCATCATGATGAATATCGGCATCTGCATGCCGGAGCCGGGGTATCTGGAGGGGTTGCGCGAGATCTGTACTCGCGAGGGCGCGCTGCTGATTTTTGACGAGGTCAAGACCGGCGCCAAGCTGGGCCGTGGCGGAGCCTGCGAGTACTTCAACATTAAAGCGGATATCGTGACCCTGGCCAAGTCTATCGGCGGCGGTTTCCCGCTGGCTGCGTTCGCCGCCAGCAAGCAGGTCATGGACGTGATCGCACAGCAGAAGGTCTTCCACGCCGGGACCTATGCAACGAACCCGCTCGTCATGGCCGCTGGGCTTGCGACCTTCCGCGAGGTGCTTACGCCGGCCGGCTACGCCCATATCGCTAAGGTGAGCGACGCCCTGGTCTCCGGTTACAAGCAGATTGTGGCCAAGACCGGGCTTGAAGC
>PLZN01000233.1 GCA_003152195.1 Acidobacteriaceae bacterium | reverse complement strand
GGCGACCATGCCCGACGGCGGGGCGTGAAGGTGGGCGACTTCGTGGCCGTATATTCAAGGCGGAGTCAGAAGGCCGTCTTCGCCATCGTCGGCGATACCGGCAACCCCAGCGGCGACGAGGGCTCTCTGCATCTGCTGCAGGATCTCGGCTACCCCTTTCACGACGGCAAGAGTGACTCCGTCACGCGGCCCGAGATCATCATCCGCTTCTACACAGACTCCAACCCGAAGCATCAGTTCTTCTTTACCCAAGCCGCACTGGATGAAGCCGCTACAAAGCTCGGCCTCAGCCACGGCTTCTCTGATGTTCGCGCATCGAATCGCAGTCGATAATCCAGGAATATGTACGGAAACGATCCTGGCGCTTGGCTAGGTTTCTTTCGCTGTCGTATTTCCCGGGAAACGTTAGGACTCTATCGTGACTGCCCTACGAGGGAGCTGGTAGCGGGATGGTCTGTCGTGGGGCAGTTACGATAGAGTCCTAACGTTTTGAGCGACTTCACCTCCGCCGGCTGAAGCGCCGGGCAAGTTTCCAGAAATCCGACTCAGCAGGCGAATTGGACCACGAGGGGTCGAATTCGCCTCGCCTGTCCTTCAGGTCCTAATATGTAAGTCTTCCAACATTTCAAAACCCAGGTCGGAGGCAGAATGAAATTGATGCCATGGGGTGTAGTTCTAGCAGGCATTTCTCTGGTTTCATGCCAGGCGCGCCGACAGACTCTGCCACCGGACGTCGCCAAACAGGTGGACAAGGTCTTTGAGAAGTGGAACCGGCCGGATTCGCCGGGGTGCGCGCTGGGCATCTACAAGGACGGCCAAATCGTCTACAAGCGCGGCTACGGAATGGCCAATCTGAACGATGACGTACCCATCACCCCCGCCACTGTCTTCCATGTGGCCTCAATGTCCAAACAGTTCACCGCCGCGTCTATCCTTCTGCTTGCGCAGCAGGGAAAGCTTTCTCTCGACGATGATGTGCACAAATACATTCCCGAGCTGCCCGATTTCGGTGAGAGCATCACACTCCGCCACCTGCTCCACCACACCAGCGGCCTTCGCGATCAATGGCCGCTGCTGGAGTTGGCGGGCTGGCGCTATTCGCAGGATCTCATCACCGATGACGACGTCATGTCCGTGCTGGTGCGCCAGCAGGCGCTGAACTTCAAACCCGGCGAAAAATACATGTACAGCAACTCCGGCTTCACGCTGCTGGCCATCATTGTCAAACGCGTAAGTGGGATGTCGCTGCGCGAATATATAACGAAGAATATCTTCGAGCCGCTGGGAATGACGCACACCCATTTCCGCGACGACCACGAGGAGGTCATCAAGCACGATGCACTGGGCTACGAACAGGACGGTAAGGATAAGCCCTTCCGCATGAACCTCACCAACTTCGACACCGCCGGAGCCACCAGCCTGCACACAACTGTAGAGGACCTGCAGCTCTGGGATGAAAACTTCTACCATCCGCGCGTTGGAGGGCCCGCGCTTATTCAGCAGATGCTCGAGCGGGGCAAGCTCAACAGCGGCGAGCAGCAGGACTATGCGTCCGGCCTAGTGATCGGCACGTACAAGGGTTTGCCGACCGTGGACCACGGAGGCGCCGACGCCGGGTATCGCTCGGATTTGACCCGATTCCCCGAACAGCATTTTTCCGCCGCGGTGCTTTGCAACTTCGCAAACACGAATCCCAGCGCGTTGGTGCGCCAGGTAGCAGACATCCTTCTTGCCAGGGACCTCAAGGCCCCTGAACCAGCCCCCGCGAAAAAGCCGGCAAACGCCGCCGCAGCCGCAATGACCGCGGAGCAGATGGCCACCATAGCGGGAATTTACTGGGGCCGGGAAGAGGACGATTTTGCCAAGCTGCGGGTCAAGGACGGCAAGCTCCAGATGGATGTCGGCCAGGACGATTTCCACGAGTTGACGCCGTTTGCCCCGGCACACTTCCACGTCGCCAATGTCTCCTGGGGCGACAACGTCGATATCCATTTCGTCGCGGCCGATGCAGGAAAGCCACGCCGCCTGGAGCAGACCTTCGATGGAGGAAAGCCGGAATTCTACGAGTTCGTCGCGGCCTTCGATCCCACCGCCGCACAGCTGGCCNNAGGCCGAGTACCCCGGTTCTTTCGTGAGCCAAGAGATCGGCCTCGTCTACCGCATCTCTCTCCAGGACGGAAAGCTGACGCTAATACGCCTCAAGCACAAGCCCGATACGCTTCGGCCGACCATGCGGGACGTTTTTGTCGGCGAGATCGGCACGGTCCGATTCACGCGCGATGCGAACCAGCACATCTCTGGTTTCATCCTCGATGCTGACCGCATTCAGAATTTCCAGTTCACGAGGAAAAACGAACTGGACCTCGGCGATCATCAACGGACACCCATCAAGTCCCTAAAGGGTCCCTGAGGTCAATTGATTAGAATGGTTCCTATTGCCTCTAATTGATTGCAGAAAAGCTCATACCCCGGTTCCTCAAGCTCCTGCGTGGGTTGTTGATTTGTCGGTCGAGGCTGTTTTGGGCAAAACCACAATCGAAGTTCTCAGAAAACCGCGTTATAGGTAAACAGCGAGTTTTGGACTTGCGACCAGCGAAGTTACCGCAAACGAGACTTCGCTGGAGAGTGGGCGGCAACTTTGATTTCGAAGACTGTTGGCCACTGCTTGCCGGTGACGAAAA
>PLZN01000440.1 GCA_003152195.1 Acidobacteriaceae bacterium | reverse complement strand
CTGCGACCCGGAAAAATGTAGAAACTCCAGGTACGGGCTAAAGCCCGGCCCCTTCAAGCCCAATAACGGTAGACTCCGCGAGACTAGTTTTAGATACAGTGTTTCTAACTCAGCGCACTAGACCGGTTTCACAATTACGGTCTCCGATCGCGGAACGTTCGAGTGCTCAGACAATCTACGTTGTTGCGTTCTTCACTCTGCTTTTGCCCACGCCATTCCATCCGCGCCCGGGCCCACGTCAATCAGGTCCTTGACAGTCCAGTCTGAAAGGTTGATGACCGCAACCTTTCGGCTTTTGTCACACGAGACATAGGCCACTTGGTTATCCGGACGCACCAGAATCGCCTGCGGTCTGACAGGCATATCCAGGACGTGTTCAACCTTCATGGTGCTAAGGTTCAGTGCAGATACTTTGTGTATCAATGGATTCGCGGTGATCAGCCACTTCCCGTCGGGCGTGGTCGCCGTTCCGTAACCAAGACCTGGGAGAGGCACCCACTGAGTGACTTTGTTTGTGGCGGTATCGATAACTGCCAACTGGGGTTTTGTCTGGTCGGATGTGAATATCTTGCTTCCGTCCACGGAAAGTGCGATGCGCTGAATCTGTCCGGAGACCGGGATGACTGCGATCGTCTTGCGCGCGTCGAGGTCGAGGACAGAGACGGTTCCAGGGCCAACATTCGTCGTATATCCGCGGTGCCCGTCGCGTGAGATTACCAGCATGTGCGACTGATCTTGATTGGTCGGAACCGAGCCTATGATTTTTAACGTGGCAGGGTCAATAATACTGACCGAACGATTAAGCTCGGTGGTGACATACAGCAGACCGTTCTTCGGGCCAAAGACGGGGCAGTGCGGCCGTACCCCTTTGCCGAAATCGACATTGCCGA
This sequence comes from Acidobacteriaceae bacterium, assembly GCA_003152195.1. Taxonomy (GTDB): domain Bacteria; phylum Acidobacteriota; class Terriglobia; order Terriglobales; family Acidobacteriaceae; genus PALSA-350. Next base: position 3,390 of record PLZN01000440.1, on the reverse strand, counting down.
TCACTTTGCGGGAGGCCAGATCGATCACTACCATGTTATGGCCGTCTGTTCCCGGTTCACCGACGCCGGCATTCCCGTAGATCGGTACGTAGGCGGTTCGGCCATCTGGCGAAACTGTGAGTTCGTGCCCCGTTACACCACCCTCCGCGACCTCGGCAACTTTCTGGCTGGTCTTGGGGTCAACGATCCCTACGCTGTTGTCTCCTTTGACCGCCACTAACAGGAGTCCGGCGCGCGTGGGATTCCGCGCCCATAGGAAGCAGGAGAGCAGCACTAAGGAAGAGAGCGTCAAGGCAGCTTGCCAGGGTCGCATATCAAACTCCGTTCGTAGGTCTCGAACCAAACATGGAAACGGAGTGCTTGAAATCAGCTACTCCATTTTCTTTCGGGCTTCCTCAAGAATACGCCGTGCCCGGACCGGATTGAAGACGCCGCAAGAGCAGAATCGCGCCATGTACGTGACCGCTTCCTCAGGAGTTCGGCGGCCCTCCTTCACCCAGTCGATCATCTTCTTGGCCAGGCTGGACGATATCATTCCGTGACCGCACATCGTGGAAAGGGCAAGCAATTGCGTGTTCGGCAACTTCTCCGTCGCACCCTCGAAGCCCAGCGAATAGCCGACGCTGTGGCGAGTAATCCCAGCGAACTTGCAACATTCGACCGCTCCTTCGACGGATGCCGACATGTTGACGGAGAGGCCAAGATCGGCTTCTGCCGCGACCTTAAGGAACTGCTCTGCCGCGGGCTGATTATCGAAGATCGCCACAACCGATGCCGGTTCCGTGAGCCCGTCGATCACTGCGCGGAAATTGGGCGTCATATCGCGCTTCCAATTCGCCGAAGTATGCAGGTCTCGTGAAGGGCGCAAGGCGCCACCGTGAACCGGGTCCCCGATATTTACAGGTTGGAACGGGAGCGACATCTCAAGAAACTTCTTCAGCTTAGGCAAGCTATCGATGTCGTTCTTGCCATTGCTGGGAGTGGCAAAGACGATGTAGTCGTCATCGAAGCTTTCAGCGCTGCCGTAACGGTGAAGAGTATTTGTCATCGAGTCTGGCCGACCGGCTCCTCTTTAGGCTTATTTTCGACAGGATTCGTGATTCTGCCCAAGCCCATATTCGTTTTTGCGCGCTCTATTTTGTACCCCAGGCGCGCTAACATCGGAGCCACTATCTTCTCTTCTCCATTTTCGTCACAGCGCGTCCCGACGCCCAAGGATATAACCGTAGCAACTTCTTTCTCGATCTTGTGCACCAGTTGAATGATTTCTTCAGTTCTTTCAACGCCGACTTTAATCTCGACGATAGCCGACATCACCTTTTCATTAAGGACATCGTCGCGCAAAGTACCGGTTGCAACGTCGGTCATGAGCAACGTGAACGGGTTTCTTTTTTCAAAGGCTACCCCCGCCTCCGCCAATGCCCAGGTCATNNGTCGTTGGTTTTTACTTCTTCGGTACCGCGGCCCTGGACGCCGGTCGATTCGTGCGTTGCGCGCGGGTCGGAGAATGCGCGGCGCACCACGCGTGGCCATTGAAGTTCCTCCGGCTCGAAGGCTGCAGTGGGGCAGACGTCGGGCTCGGGGTCGAACCGCAGCCGGCCCATTTGGAAAAACTTCCGAATCGTGCGGACGGCTGTAGGGTTCAGGTGCTCCGTACTTAACCCGTTGTAGCATGCATAACATTCGACGCACTCATCGCGGTTGATGGTGGCGCGCTTGATCACCGGGTCAACATAAATCGCTCCCATCGGGCAAACATAAGTGCAATTCCCGCAGGCCACGCATTTGTCAGGGTTGATTTTCATGTATCTCGCAAACGGTATCGAACTTAGACTCGTTTCTGTGAAGAAGCCGGATTCCCGAAGTCAATGCGCCTGCACAATACCGGGAAATGCGTCGGCGCCGGCTTGCGCTGATTTCCCATCTTCCTGCGGAGTACCGCCGCTTACTCCAATCGCGCCCACGATGTGGCCATCGACTAAGAGAGGGATACCGCCCTCAATCGGCATCGCCCCCGGAACCTTGAGCACAGGATTGTAGCCATGCTGCATGACGGCGTCCTCAAACATCTTGGTCGGCCTCTTGAAATACACTGCGCTGCGCGCCTTCGCCAGGGCAACTTCGAAGCTGCCTAGCTGCGCATCGTCCATCCGCTCCAGGTACATCAGATTGCCGCCATCATCCACGATGAGAACGAACATGTGGAGATGGTTGGCCGCGGCCTGTTGTTCGGCAGCAGCGGCCACCTGCTTGGCAATCTGCAAAGTGAGCGCCTTTTTATCTGCAAGCTGTGCCTGCGATGGAGCGATTGCCGCCAGCGCCAGTCCGATGAGACAGGCCGCTCGTTTTGCCAAATTCATTGCCGTTTCCCTCCGCCGCAACTGCCTATTTTCCCGTGTAAGTGATACGCCAAATCGAGCCGGAGCCGTCGTCGCTGACCAGCAAGGAACCATCCGGGGCAGTCGCCACGCCTACGGGTCGACCCCAAACGCTGCTGTCATTCACAACAAACCCGGTCAGAAAATCCTGATACTCGCCGGTTGCATGCCCGGTCTGGTGGAGCGGCACCCGAATCACTTCATACCCCGTCCTGGGCGATCTGTTCCAGGAGCCGTGCTCGGCCGCAAAAATGTCTCCTTGATACTGCGCAGGGAATTGCCTACCGTCATAAAAAGTCATCTCCAGCGAGGCGTTGTGCGGTTGCAGGATCACATCGGGCGTAAGGACTTTGCTCTTCAGGTCCGGGCGTTGCCCGGCAAAGCGGGGATCCTGATGCGGACCCATGTACCACCACGGCCATCCATAGAAACCATCGCGTTGCACATGGGTGATGTAGTCGGGGACGAGGTTGTTACCCAACTCGTCGCGCTCGTTGACAGAGCACCAAAGCTCGCCCGTTTTGGGATTGATCGCAATCCCCACCGCATTGCGAATCCCATAGGCGAAGACGTGCTTGTCGGAACCGTCGGGATTGAACTCCAGGATGTCGGCTCGATCCTTCTCCGCGGGTGAATCGTCGACGTTTTCCTGCGAGCCCACAGAGACAAACATCTTCTTGCCGTCCGGGGAGAATTGAATATCCCTGGAACGGTGATGTCCGCCGCTTGGCAGATCGTCTAGATGCTGCGCCGGCCCCGTGGCTGCCAGATCGCCGTTGTGATAAGGAAACCGCACCACTGAGTTCATGTTTGCGACATAGACCCACTGGGGGTTGGGGCCCAGTGGGTAGAACGCAATGCCGAACGGTGTATTCAAACCGGTGGCGAAGACGTGTACCTGCTCCGGCTTACCGTCCTTCGTCATCCCGCGGAAGACTTTAATGTCGCCAGCGGTCGTTTCGGCCAGGAACATATCGCCGTTCGGAGCTCTACGAAGGATCCGCGGATTGGT
>PLZN01000494.1 GCA_003152195.1 Acidobacteriaceae bacterium | reverse complement strand
AACACAAGTTCAACTTCCGCCACGCAGCCATTTCGCGCGACGACTCGAACCGTTTTCTGAACCAGGCTTTTCTGCGCGACTTCCAGCGCAACGGTCCAAGTCTGTACCGCATCTGCCGGACCACCATGCAGGGTTGGAAGCGGTACAAAAGTGATTCCGATCCGCGGATCCGCGAGCGTTTCGAGTGGGAGGTTCGCTCCATCCGGACTGCTTACAGCGGTTTATTGTGGGCGATGGAAAGACAACTCCGCCGCAGCAATCCGGCGGTGAGCGAGCAGATCCGCGGGTTGCGAAAGGACATCGGATCCGAGTTCGGCGCCCTCGCCCGCGCGATGACCTGGATCTTCGGGCCGGTGGCTCTCTGGGCCAGCCGTCGCGAACAAAAGCGTCTGGCCAAGGGCAAGACGTACGAACCGAAGACCATTGTCGAACATCGCAACTGGCACGGGCCTGACAAGTGTCAGTAGACGACCGTCATTCCGCCTCCCATACTCTTGTCATCGGCGGCGGCGTGATCGGCGTCTGCTGCGCCTGGTATCTCTCAAAACGCGGCGCGCGTGTCACCGTGCTCGAACGCGATCAGGTTGGCAAAGGCGCGTCTTTCGGAAACGCCGGAACAATCGCACCGGGCCATGGAGCGATCAACAAGCCAGGACGAGTCGGGCAGGCTCTGAAGTCGTTGTTCGATCCGTTGAGCCCGCTGTACGTGGCTCCACGCCTTGACCCGGAACTCGTGCGGTGGCTCTGGGCGTTCATCCGGACGTGCACCGAGGAGCACGCCGCGTACACCATGGGGGTGCTCGGCCGGCTCGGGCACGCGACCAGTCACTTGTTCGACGAGCTGGTCGCGAGCGAGAAGCTCGATTGCTGTTACCACCACGAGGGCTATCACGAGGTCTATCAAACCGGGCACGGTCTGGAGTCGGCGAAGAGAGAAGCCGAATTCACGAGACGTTATGGCTTCCATCCCGAGACGCTTTCGGGAGAAGCGCTGCGGGAGCGCGAGCCCGCGATCAGCAGCAGGATCCTTGGCGGCGTCTTTTTTCCCGAAGCCGCGAGGATCAATCCTTACCGCTTCGTCTGCGAGATGGCGGAACGCGCCCGGCGCAACGGCGCGGTGTTTCGCACTGGCGTGGAAGTCGCCGATATTCTGACCGCCGGCGGCAAAGTCCGTGGCGGGCGGGCGCGCGACGGCGAAACGATTGACGCTGACGCCGTCGTTCTTGCCGCCGGGGCCTACAGCGTTCCGCTGGCGCGCAAACTTGGCCTCAAGCTCCCTTTGCAGGCCGCGAAGGGCTATCACCGCGATCACAAGCTCGGACAGGGCACACCCGAGCTTCGCCGCGCCTGCATGCTGGGCGAAAACCTGGTGTTCTGCACGCCGATGGACGGTTTCCTGCGTCTTGCGGGAACGCTCGAATTTTCCGGCGTGAATCATGAGATCCGCCGGCCGCGTCTCGAACAGCTCACGAATGCGGCGAAGCGTTATTTCAACGGTCTGGAGAGCAACGATTCCTGGTCCGAGTGGTGTGGTCTCCGTCCATGCATCGCCGATGGATTGCCCGCCGTGGGTCCGGTCGCGCGGTACAAAGGCCTGTTCATCGCGACCGGACACGCCATGGCCGGGCTCACGCTCGGGCCCATCACCGGGAAGTTGATTGCCGAATACATTCTGGACGGCAGGCCCGGCATGGACATCGCGGCGCTGAGTCCAGATCGTTTTTGAGGCCGACGCCGGCGAGGCAAGGGGCAGTCGCCCACAGGACAAGATCAAGATGACGTCATCCTGCTTCCCATTTCCACCGCAAAACGCATGGTGATTGGCTTCAAATCGGCTAATGCCTATGCTGTTGATTCGATTATAATGCAAGCGAAAAGCGGCAACCAGATCCAGGCAGCCCAGGACGCGGCAAAAGCGCTTCTTCGGCAGCGCCATCATTTGCTCGTCTCGCTCCAGCACAGATTCGCAACCCGAGACAGAAAACCGAACCTCCTCAACCTCGAGTCGCCTGGCTGCTACACACTGAGAACCGGGATATGGGACTTGCAGGTGATCGTATGACCGTTGGCTCGGAGCCGGACGGCCGAAGGTCTGCCATCCGGCAGCGCTGATGCAACACTTGTCGGGGTTCGCTGGCCTTTCCGTTAACGGTAAGTGTCGTTGGAACTACTGCCGGTTGGCGCCAGTTGGCGAAGATTTGGGATGAGGGTCTGTCTGTGCGCGGAGCGCTTTCACGTTGAGCACGACCATGCGGTGACCACGTATTTCGATGATCCCTTGCAGAGCAAGTTTTTGTAACCCGCGCGTGATCACTTCCCGCACCGTGCCGAGCCGCGATGCCAGTTGCGTGTGCGACAGGGGGAGAGAAAACGAGACGCCATCCCGTAACTTGGGAGTATTTCGTTGAGCTTCCTCAAGTAGAAACGTTGCTAGTCGCTGGCTTACATCCTTCAGCGCAAGCTGCTCCGCCAGGGAAGCGACATTCCGCAGCTTTTTCGCCATCAAAGCCAGGGCGGTCAGCGCTGTTTCGGGATGCTGCAGCATAAAACGGTGCAAGTCTTCTTTTGCCAGGAAGAGCACCTCAGAATCTTCTTCCGCCACAGTGGAGGAAGGATAGGGTCCGCCATCGAACACCGCGACTTCCGCCAGCAGGCCACCGGCGCGCTCCACATGGATTGTCTGTTCGCGGCCATCGACATTTTCGCGGAAGGCCCGGACGGACCCTGAGAGCACCACATAGAGCCCATTCGCGGGTTCGTTGGCTGTAAATAGAATCTGTCCCTGCCGAAGCTTGCGCTCACTGCCGCGCGCAGCCACTTCCGCCAGAGCATTTGTCGGCAGATTCTGAAACAAGGCAGACTTTGCCAGTACTTCCACGCGTCGTTCGATGGACATAGCGTCATCTTCCCGCAGGTGCTCTCAGATAGCAACAACAAGACAGGTTGCATCTGGTAAAGACAAAGGCAACAGGAGAGTGATTTAAGTCACTGAGATCCTCCGGCTCAAGTCCTACCTTGGGAACTGGGAGATTCAATTATGGTCATCACATCGGAAACAGAGGTTCGCGACATTGCAGTGGAATATCCAGCCGCCATCCCGGTGCTGGAGCGGTTCGGCATCGACTACTGTTGTGGGGGTAAGCATACGCTGGCGGAAGCCTGCACCAAGAGCGATATCAATCTTGCGCCTGTACTGGAGGAATTAGAGCTACAGCAACGGAATACGAGCCTACCTGAAGCCCAATGGCAGAAGGCCCCGCTCAAAGAAATCACGGAATACATCGTGCAGAGGCATCATGCATTTACGCGTGAGCAGATCAAGCTCATTGGCGATCTGATGGCGAAGGTGGAAAGCCGCCACGGAGCCGGCCATCCGGAAGTCTTCGAGATAAGCAAGGTCTTTGCGGTTACCAGTTCCGAGCTGACACACCACTTTTTTTGTGAAGAAAACATCCTGTTCCCATACATTGGGAAGATGGAAGCAGGCCAGCAAGCGGCGTGGCCACCCGCCTTCGGCAGCGTGGAGCAACCCATCGCGCGCATGATGATGGACCACGATCAGGCTGGCGAGGGGCTTCGCGCGCTGCGGGGTCTCACCAACAATTACACGCCGCCGCCCGCTGCTTGCCCCACGTGGCGCGCGCTCTATCGCGCGCTGGAAGATCTGGAGCAGGACCTGCACCAGCACATTCATCTGGAGAACAACATTCTTTTTCCGCGCGCTCTGGAACAGGCCAAGGAGAAGGTATGAGTGCTGCGACCCACACGTCGGAGCAGAAGGAAAATTCGATGCGCATTGCGATGGAGCAGCACAGCCAGAGTCTGGTGACTGCCTTCATCGCAAGCGGCATGCTCTTCATGCTGCTGCCGGGAACGTTTCTCGGCGTGTGGAACCTGATTGGCATCTCACAGCAACGCACACTCAGCAGCCTGTCTCCAGCATGGCTACAGGCGCACGGTCAGGCACAGATCTTTGGCTGGATTGGTTCCTTCATTCTGGGGATTGGATTTTATTCCCTGACCAAGATGCAGAGCACGCTGAGTTTTCCGGTCCGTGCGGGATGGACTTCGTGGGGCCTGTGGACGCTGGGGGTTGCGCTGCGCTGGATCGGTGGCGTCACGGGTTGGCAGTGGAGGGTGCTGTTGCCGCTCTCCGGCGTGCTGGAACTGGCCGCATTCCTTCTCTTCTATCGCTCGGTGCGGCGGCATCGCCCAGTGAATCCAGCGCATCGCATGGAAACCTGGATGGTGGTCGTCATGGCGGCAACTATTGCTTTTCTCGTTGCGGTGATCGTGTATTTTGTGGCCTTGACGCATCTGGCCCTCTATAGCGGCTCCCCTGCACTGCCGCATGTTTTCGATCAGCAGCTTGTCGTGCTGGCGGTCTGGGGCGTGCTGGTGCCTACGATCTGGGGCTTCAACGCGCGCTGGCTGCCGGTGTTTGCCGGATTCAAGAAGCCACATGGCGTTCGTCTTCTGGTCGCCTACGGCCTCAGCGTTACCGGTGTGCTCGCGGTCTTTCTACAATGGTTGCCCATCGCTGCCGTTGTATTTCTGTTCGCAGCACTGTTGGCCATCGATGCGCTTCATGTGTGGGAACCAGCCGTCCACCCAGCCAAGCTGCTGCATGTCCACAAAACATTTCCGCTTTTCATCCGCTTAACGTATGTCTGGCTTGTTGTGTCGTGTGTTCTGACAGCTCTGGCGGTCCTCTATGACCAGGCAGGTGGCATCTGGGGCGCAAGCCGCCATGCACTCACCGTGGGCTTCGTTGCCGGCATGGTCTTCGTGATCGGTCAGCGCATTCTTCCCGCCTTCTGCGGTATGCGCGTGTTATGGAGCACGCGGCTCATGTTCTGGTCGCTGCTGCTGTTGCATGTTGGCTGCGCGCTGCGTGTGACACTCGAACCGCTGGCTTATGAAGGTTATTGGGGTTTCGCCTGGAAGCTGCTGCCATATTCGGCGGTTGTGGAGTTGACAGCCGTTGTCCTGTTTGCCCTGAACATCGTAGGCACTTTGCTGCACCCACCCGCACATCTTCGTCCTGAAATTCACTCCATCGCTTCTACACGAGGTGCTGCTTAAAAGCCTATCAACGCTCCAGAAAGAAGGCAAAACCCGGTATGCTTTCGATATAGAGTTTCAGGGGTAAACAATGAATATTGCTGCAAGCGTGACCGACCTGATCGGACATACTCCGTTGGTTCAGTTAAACCGTGTCACTGAAGGATGTCAGGCCAGGGTGGTGGCCAAGCTGGAGAGCGCCAACCCGGTGAGCAGCGTAAAAGACCGCATTGGGGTTGCCATGATCGAGGCGGCAGAACGCGAAGGCAGAATCAAGCCGGGCGAGACGATACTGATCGAGCCGACCAGCGGGAACACCGGCATCGGGCTGGCTTTTGCGGCAGCGGTGAAGGGCTACAGCATCATCTTGACGATGCCGGAAACGATGAGCATCGAACGCCGTATCCTGCTGCTGGCCTTCGGAGCAAGGATTGTGCTGACGCCCGGGCCCAACGGCGTGAAGGGATCGATCGCCAAGGCGGAAGAGTTACTGCGCGAGACGCCCAACGGCTACATGTTGCAGCAGTTCAACAAT
>PLZN01000237.1 GCA_003152195.1 Acidobacteriaceae bacterium | reverse complement strand
GCCTTCGTGAAACAAAGGACTTATCCGCCACTTGCCATAGGTAATTCCACTCATCGCAACCTTTCAAGCCATTCCGGGGAATCCCGTCCCACATGGGTACCTCGCTGGGAGGGCCACTTGCTCGACCTGATAATCAGGAACGGATTAACCGGACCAACTTCCATGGGAGGTTGTGGTAACCAAAAGTAACTTAGTTCGCATAGTTCGCTTATTTCGCATCGTTTTCAGCGGCCGCTTCGCGGTGATCAGCCTCAGGGCTACAGCGGTTTCGCAATTGGTGTAGACCGAACCCGGATTTCCTGTGGAGCTTGGTGGTGCCATCGAACTGCATGCGGCTTTCCGCGAAGAAAGCCGCACATCATTGCCCTCGGTGAGTGCCGCGCTGCAGGAAATCCGGGAAAGCCGAGGACCTTCTCGTGGTTTTCTCCCAAGGAAAACCACTCCTCGCGATCTTTATCAGGCCACAGTAATTGCGAAACCGCTTAAACACGTTGATGTTTGACAATTCAATAGGAGCTTTCAGCGGTATCCTCCATCCGCTCTGGAACTGGGGTGCCGAGGCCGCCAATCGGCCTCCGCCCCCTCCTCCGCATGAGGTGCAGCGGCATCGCAGAGGACCAACGGAAGAAAGGGAGGAATCGGCAGCGGAAAATGAAGACCCGGCGGAAAACAAATAGGGAGTTATCGCTCTTATCGCTCTTTCGGCGCACTTTTTTTTGGAAAACCGCTTCGGGTGGGCCGGCAGGCAGTGACCAAACGGGGCTTAGCACGCTTACCACGCACTTTTTAGCCATTTCCCGGTGGGGAATCCGGTGAGGGGAATCCGGTGCCTTGATACCTATTCACCGTCGCGAGCGTTCATTTGCTACAACAGGTATGCTTTCACTGCCTTACTCAGCTCACTTGAGGCTGATCACCGAAACGCTCATCGGGGACCCGTTCTCGAACTCGGCTGAGTTTCCCACGTAGAGCAGCCCATGGACCAGATCGATGGTCGAGAAATTCGGCGTGGCCCCCACCAGGATCACTTTCGAAGTCAACGTATTCGTCGCCCCATCGATCACCTCCACCTCGTTCTGACCCTGATTCGACAGGTAAACCTGCCGTGTGAGCGGATCCACCGAGAGGGCCCCTGGCTGCAAAGGGATCCCCGTGATCGTTGCTGTCTCCGTGTTGGTCGGCCCGTCCAGCACGTCCACCTGACCGAGGTTTGACGTAAATAATGTTGCGCAGCGGGTCGACTGCCGCGTCATAAGGCAGATTGCCCTGAAGCGGCACGGTCGTGACCGCATTGGTGCCGGCGTCCACGACGGCGAGCTGGCCCGGTTCGGTCTGCTCCGGGAGGTAAATGCGCTCGATGACCGGGTAGGCCATGACTGCATAGAGACCAAGCATGGCGACAAGCAAGCTGGAGATGGCATAGACGCCGAGCAGCTCCGCGGGGATACGGGACATCTGATAGCGCTCGCCGGTTACCTCTTCGAGGGTGCGCACATCTTCCAGCGGCAACGAACTGTCGAGGCCGGCGACTGCCTGGCGGAGTTGCGCTGTGATCGCCGAAGGCGTGGTACGCGGACGAAGCGCCACGATGACGTTGCTCGAGTAGTGCTGGGCCAGAGGCAGGAACAGCAGCGGTGTCGGGTCGGTGTTCGCAGGGTCGGAGTAAGCGTAATCGCGGACGATGCCGACGATACGGCAAGGGCGCTTGTCGGCGATCACGCTGCTGCCGATCGCATTGCCTTTGGGCCAGTACCGGTGCGCCATCGATTGGTTGATAACGGCGACCGCAGTGGAGGAGGCATTGTCATGCGTGTCGAACTCGCGGCCCTGGAACATGGCGATGCCCATGAGGTGGAAGAAGTCAGGGCCCTCGAAATCAGTGATGACCACCATGTCCTCGTCTTTGGCGGGGACGTATCCAGGAATGCTGATGCCCTGCGTATTGCCTTCTCCGTCGTCTCCCATGGGCAAGTGTGAGGTAAGCGTGACGGAGGCTACGCCGGGCGCAGTCCGCAGCCGATCGAGGAGCGCCGCTTGCAATGCCAGGCCGCGCTGCTCGGTGTATCCCGCGCGCGAAAGAGCCAGGCTTGCTGTAAGACGGTTGGTGCGGTCAAAGCCGGTAGTGCGGTTCACGATGTTGAGAGCCGTGCGCGTGAGCAGGCCGCAGCAGACCAGGACGACGAAACAGATGCCGAGCTGCAGGCCAAGCAGGATCCGGCGGCCAAGCTTGCTGCGCGAGCCGCCGGTAACCGCCGCACCACCTTCATGCAGCGCCTCTTTTTGCGAGACACGCAGGGACTGGCGCACGGGATAGATACCACAGGCCAGCGTGACGGCGACGCCGACGGCGATGACGAAGAGCAGAATGCGGGTGTCGCTGCGCAAGTTGAAGGCCAATGGCACACCAAAGTTCGGCAGCAGCACGTAGAGCCCCCGCGCCATGCCGGTACTGGCCGCCCACCCCGCCAGTGCGCCAGCAAGAGCCAGCACGCTGGTTTCCGCGAGTACCTGCGCCGCGATACGGGCTGGCGTAGCGCCCAAAGCGGTGCGGATGGCAACCTCACGCCGGCGGCGCGCCGCATGCTGGCCAAGCAGCGAAGCAATATTGATGCAGACCAGCACCATAAGCAGGAAAGATGCCCCCAGCAAGACTGGCAACTGCTCGCCAATTGTGCCGAAGAGGCCCCGCTGGAAATGTGCGGCATCGCGCAGGTTCAGATCCCATCGGCCCAGGTTGCTGCCGGGATGCTGAAGGGCAAAGGCACGGGCCAGCGTGTGAACCTCGGCTGCGGCTGCCGTGTCGCGCGCTCCCGGACGAAGGCGAACGGCAACCTGCAGGCCGTAGTGGAGCAAGGGATCGGGCCCGGAATCGGCGGAGAGGCCGCGCAGACCAGAGAGCGGGATCCACGCCGCCTCGGCAACGCCGCCGAAGATTCCGGCGAAGTCTGCCGGGGCGATACCGGCGACCGTGAAGGCACGGCTGTTGACAGAGATCGTGCGCCCCACGAGCGATGGATCCGCGTTGAAACGGTCGCGCCAGAGTGCATCGGAAAGTACGATCTCATCATTTGTTCCATAAGCGTGGTCGTTAGTATTGGGCTGAAAGAAACGGCCGCTCTGCGGCCGGATGCCGAGGAACTGAAAGTAGTTCGACGAGACAACGCCGGCGGTAATTGCCTGTGCTTGTGCACCTTGCTCGGAGAGATTTACCGATGTCATGGCGAACGCGACGGCATCCTGCCAGGAGCGTCCCGATTCGCGCACAAAGCGGTATGGGTCATATTGCACGGAGTAGCCGTTGTTCCCGAGAACGGTCGCATCGATAAAGCGAAGCTCGCGGGGCGCGGCGACGTGCGGCCACGGATTGTACAGAACGGCATTGGTCCAAGTGGCTACGGTGGTGAGCGCACCGACGCCGAGAGCCAGCGTGAGCACTGCGGTGAGGGTAAAACCCGGTGACTTCCGCAACTGTCGCAACGCGAAGCGAATATCCTGAAGCAGCGCATTCATCTTCGTCTCTCTCCTCGGAAGTTTCGTTGTTCCCGCGCAGCGTTTTAATGCTCCTTCGGCTTCACGATGGCCATCCCAAAAACCTGCCCCAAACGATACGTGACAGCACAGTGACTCAGCTCAGAGCCATGCGGTGGGATCTCAATTTCACGAGAATGCAGCATTTACAGGGCCAAAGAGCTGGAGCCTGTAAACACATACGACTAAATAAGTTAATAAATGGGTGCAAAGGGCCAAGCAGGCTGATGTGACCGCTTTCCGCAATCGATCGTCCGCTTTCGAACAGCCGCCATGCTTTCAAAAGGCGTATGTCAAACGCACTGATGCCAGCCATCAAACTAGATGTGAAGTTTCAGTTGATTACTTTCCGATCACCAGTATCTGGAAGGAGCGCGGGATCATCGGCGCGCGGGGACCGCGCATCCAGGCTGGAGCACCAGGCGGTGGACCGCCAGCAGGCTGAGTCGCACCCGCTGCCGGGGCCGCTGCGGTTGGCGCCGGGCCAAACTCCGCAGTGATCGTCAGGATCTGGTTGGTCTTTGTATCCAGGGTCAGCACCTTCGCCCGCGCCGGCGTGGCAACCGTCTGCTCAACGGAGAAGCTCGTGGGCGAATTCTCCTGCACCACCGTAAGCGTCCCATCGCCCTGCGAACTGAAGGCCTCCATCGTCGCCGGGTTGAAGGTGGCACCGTCTGACCCATTGCCAATCGGCAGATCGGTGATGATATGCCCGTCCGTAGCCGACAGAATGATCATGTTCTTATTGTCGCGGCATGAAGCAAAAAGGATATTGTCCTTCGCGTCCAGCGCAAGGCCGGCGCATCCTCCCCCCTTGCTCGAAACATCGTACCTGCCGATCATCTTCATCGTGTTCGCGTCAATCACCGCAATGGCGGCCTTGTCTTCGATGTCGACATAGATCTTGCCGTGGCCGTCGGTGGCGGCCTGCTCGGGTGCGCCGCCGATGTCAATGGTGCCAAGGATCGAACCATCCTTATCGTCCAGGACAGTAATATTTGGCTCCGAGTGGCTGAGGACGTAGAAGTGATGATTGTAAGCGTCGTTGAGGTAGCCGTCCGGATTGCCCTGCACGTCGATCTTCTTCAGAATCGCAAAGGTCTTCGAATCGAACATCGTCACTGGCTTCGAGGTTGCGAATCCATGTCCCGTCGCGGTGTCGACCGCTCCACCGTGCGCGCTTACGCCCGGGATATCTCCCACCTGGGCGAGGGTGTCAAGGTTATAGACGCCGATGTGCCCGGCCGGGCCGGACCGGGCCACATAAAGGTTACGGCCGTCAGGGTCGGCAGTAACGTAATCGAATCCGCCATCGCCGCCGATCAGTTGAATCTTGAGGACCTTGTACGGACCGCTGTCCTGAGCGTTGGCGAGGCCCGCAAGGGAGAGCAGCACGGCGAGTGTTGCAACGACAGGCGGCTTGCATGACATGGTGGTATCTCCAATTGAGGGCTTCCCGGCCATCCGACGGCTCGGGCTGTTTGCATCGAGGATCGATTTCCGCTTCTTCTGCAAATCGAGCATACACGCCGCAACCTTAAGGCCGGATGAATGCCGCTGCCAAGGCGCGCCAGCCGGAGAGGGAAATCCTCACGGAAGCTGAGCACCAGTAGACAGGTCAAATGTTGAAAAATCGTCTGCTCGTCGTTGACTGGCCCAGTCCAACAGATGCCCTGTCCTCGCCAACCGAGAATCGAAATTGCCGATAACCGGACGCCGCAGGCATCACAGCAGGTTACTCGTAGCGTAGAGCCTTCTGTGGATTCACTCTCGCGATGCGGCGAGCAGGTATCCAGCAAGCCAGCAATGCAACCGTCGCTAGAAAAAACGGTACGGCGGTGAAGGTCACAGGATCGTGCGGATGGATCCCGTAGAGAATGCTCGTGGCAAATTTTGCCAACGCTAGCGCGCAGGGTAACCCGAGCGCGATCGCGACGAGCGTCAGCATCAGGCCCTGGCGAACAAACAGCCGTTGCACCGCGCCGATCTGCGCTCCGAGCGCCAGGCGGATGCCAATCTCACGGGTCCGGCGGCTGACGGAGTAGCTCATGATTCCGTAGAGTCCTACCGCAGTTAGTATCAGCCCCGTAATGCCGAAGATGCCGAAGAGCGTACTAGCCAGCCGAGGGAGAACCCGTGCATCGCGAAGGTGCTCTTCCATAGTTTCAGCATTGAAGATGGCCATCGTAGGGTCCAGCGTATGAATCTCGTTATGCACCGCTGTCTCCATCGCCGCAGGGTTGCCCCGGGTTTGCACCACGAGAGAAAATCCTCTGAAGTCCGGATCGCGTCCGATATCCTGCGCAAGTGCGCGGTACAGGATGGGCCGAGGATTCTCGCCAAGGGTTCTGGATCTACTGTTCTTCACCACGCCAACGATCTCGTAAGTTTCGCCCGTGCCCGTGACGCGCCGCCCGATAGGATTTCTGCCCCCGAAGAACTGCTTGACGAGTGTCTCGTTCACGATGGCAACCTTTGGGAGAGTGGGCGCCCTCGCCGGCAAAGTCTCTCCCATTCAGCCGGTCAATGCCCATCGTTTTGAAAATAGCCGGGGGTGATCATGTAAAGATCCACGACTTTGTCCGGCATTGTGGGCTGGTCCGCGACATGGAAGCCGTCCCACCTTCCATCCATCGAGAGCGGCACGGGATCGACGCAAGCAACCGAAATGACACCGGGAAGAGCGCCCACGCGGCGGCGCAATTCTTCCAGAAACTGCGTCGTGCGTATCGTAGAGTAGCCGTTCAACTGTGGATCGACATTCATCATCAAAAGGTTACGAGATTGAAACCCGATGTCAATGCTTGACGCGCCCTGCAAGCTCCGAAGAAAGAGTCCCGTGGCGCAGAGCAGCACCAGCGACAGAAACATCTGCGAAAAAAGAAGAGCATTGCGCAGGCTCCAGCGGCCCTGTTTGTATACGAATGCTTCCTCGCCTTTCAGCGCTTTTGCGAGCACATTCCATTGAGTTCGACCGCAGCCTGTGCCTTGGTAACCCCGGGTGCCGGCGTCCTGCCACTTCCAGCCAGGTGTTGGTTCGGGACCGGTCGCCCATCTTGGGCATCAGGAGTTCCTTGTTGCCCAGCGGAACCCAAAGGCCAGAGATGAAGATGTCCAGGCCTCGGAAGGAAGCCGGAGCGACGCCGATCACAGTGAACGGATGTCCGGAGATCGAAATAGACTTACCGACAATGCCGGCGTCTGCAGCGAAATGACCCCGCCAAAGGCGGTGGCTGAGGACGACAACGGGAAATTGTTCCTCGTTCCGGAGGAAGCCCCGCCAAGAGATATGCGGAGCTGGGTAACGTCGAAGAAATTGTACTCGGCCAACGCGCCCCAGACGCGCTCCGCCTCACCATAACCACCGATGGAGGTCGGCATCGAGGGGTAGAAGGCGGTGATACCGGAAAACGATCGCGTCTGGTCGCGTAAGTCGCCGTAAAGAGGCCAGGATAGATTATTGCCGCAGCAGTCGCCGTGTTGTGTGGTAAAGACGCTCATCAGCGAAGCTGGGTCGCCCACGGCTGGGGGACCCAGGAGAAACGTGCGAACGATGGAAAAGATGGTTGCGTTCGCACCGATGCCTAACCCGATCGAAACGATTACTGCGAAGACGAATCCGGGTGATTTGCAAAACCGCCGGAACGCGAAAACGAGATCTCGCCGCCAAGGTGCTATGGAGCCCTCCGCAGAGGTGGCTACGCAGACGTCGAGCCCGTTGTTCCCGGATTGTTTGAAAACGCATGTCGGCGGCTGTTAAGCGCCAGGATCAAAAGCCGATCGACAATCTCCCGACTTGACCCCGTTTTGTTACTGGTCCGCATCATATTTCACCCGGCGGACGTGTTCGATTCATCGTCATCGCTGTCGGCGCGAAGATACTGAAAGAAGCGGTAACTCCCAGGTCCCAATTCCATATAGAGCCCCGACGCCGCCACCTCATCCCCATCGCCGTCGCAACTTGAATCTGAAAAGACGTCCGTCAAACGCCAGGTCACCCCTCGTACTTCTTCCCACGGCACCTGCACACGGCCTTGAACAACGCGGTCGCTGAGATTGACCACGATGAGGCGCCGATCATTGTCCTTGACCCAACTCGAGACCACCAGATTTTGAAAGCTTGGATGGCCGGGCCAGCCGCGACACCCAAACAGCTTCCATTCACCATCGCGAAATATCGGGGCATTGATCGCTGCCAGAAGCTTGTCGTAGAAAGCCCGCAATTCTTTGTCGACGGGCTCTGGGGGCCGTCTACCCAGAAAGACGGGTACCCTTACCCTTCGACCTTCAAATTGTCCTTCATGGAAGAGTCTTGCCCCGGGGAGGATGGACACTGTGACTGCGACGCCCTGCTCTTTGGCACGCGAGAAGGCCGTTGCAGCCCGAGGCTCATCGTGGTTCTCGANNGGAAGTTCGGATGCGCACTCTTAATGGCAGGGATCACGTCATCCCAGTAATCGGTTGGCGGCCGTTGCCCTGCACGACCACCCCACGTGCGTTCGAAGATCTGGTTCAACAGAAGCATGGCCATGTCGCAACGGACTCCATCGCACTGAGCCGCAATACTGGAGACAGTTTCAATCGCTGCTTGCCGAAGCCCGGGCTGAAACGCATTGAGTTGCAGAACGTCTGGCCATGCCGGAAAGTTAGGGTCCCGTCCGCAGGCGTAGACGCTTCCTTGTACCTCAATGTAGGATGCCGGGTCGTTTCTGGCTTCCTGGGTAGTTCCGCGAAGGAAGTACTCTATGTGCTCGATGACCCACGGGTGATCCGGTGCTACATGGTTCGGCACGAAATCCAGGAGCAACTTCATGTCTCGTTCCGCGAGCTCTCGCCTGGCAACGGCGAGACCTTCAGGACCTCCCAGGTGTGTGTCAACCACGTAGCGTCTTACGCAGTAGGGAGATCCGATATTATCTTCCAGCCTAAAATCGGGTAACGCGCGACGGAAATCGTCAATCAGATTCATGTTCTGATTGGCAATCGCAATGCCCGCAGGACTCCGTTCCCAAACCCCCATGAACCAGACAGCATCGAAACCGAACTTGGCGATGGCATCCCATTCGGCTGCAGGTACGGAACTCAAGTCCACCGATGTTCCAGTTTTCAAGCTGAGCTCAGAAAGCCAAACCCAGGTATTGATCTCGTACAGCGTGGGATATCGAGGCCAGACGGACAGGGTGATTACCTCTTTTGGTTCGTCTCTCGCATTGCCACCGCAATATGCCGTCCTTACAAAATGCATGTATCAAGCGGCATAAGCAAGTTAAAACTGCCTACGCACTTCGGGATTGAGGGACTGTCGCGCCACGCCTTCTCGCTTGCATGCCGGGAACTCGGTGATTACTGCATTTTTGGCCGACGGTCGTTCCAGGTGCCTCCGGGTGAGATACCGGAAAGGGATGAAGCAGCAGATGCTCTGATCTGCTCCTTTGCGCAGGGCTACGTCAACGCGTATAGGTTTCCGTCATTGCTACCGAAGTAGACTACCCTGCCGGCGATTACAGGAGACGAAAGGATCGTACCTACACTCTGCATCCTGACAACGCCTGCGACGAGGCCGTCATAGAAACTGGAGTGGAAGACTGCTTCGTAGTTGGGGCTACCATCGGGCTTGGAGAAAGCAGCAAGTCTTTGCCGGGAGCTGTCGGTTTGAAACTCCCAGGTGCGCGCTTGAGTCTTGAGATCGATCGCGCTTAGCTTGCCATCATGCGAGCCGATGTAAAGCGTGTTACCGGCAATGGCGGGCGAGGCAAAGAATGGGTAGTGAAACTTGAGCGAAAAGATCTCTCTTCCTGAAGCGGCGTCGAGTGCATGAAAGAGCTCTGAGTCGGAGGTGGCAAAGTACACCCTGCCATTCTGGATAGCGGACGAGCCGACGACCCAGGAGCCCTTGTTGGAGAATGACCATTTCTTCTTGCCGGTGATGGCGTCCAGAGCGTAGAAGTTGGAGTCGCGACAACCGAAATAGACGGTGCCGTCCAAGACGGCCGCTGAGGACTGGGTGCCCACCTGATTGTGAATGTCGGGGTCTTCTCCGGTCTTTTTTCGCTACCAGTTGCCGGGCAAACACTACAGCTATATCACCCGCCTCGAACGCTATTTGTCTTCTGAGCTGCTCACCAATATCGTCATTTTCTGGATCGTCTTTGCGCTTTTCCGCGGCATTGGCTACTACCAGCGATTGCGCGAGCGAGAGCACGTGGCCTCCCGCCTGGAAGCACAGCTTGTCCAAGCGCGGCTGCAGGCCCTGCAGATGCAGCTGAACCCGCATTTCCTGTTCAACACTTTGAACTGCGTTTCCAGCCTGATGCGCTCGGACGCTGATAGCGCCGACGAAATGTTGGAACGATTGAGTAGCCTGCTGCGTATCACCTTAGCAAAGGGCCACGCACAAAAAATTAGTCTCCAGGAAGAAATGGACGTCATCCAACTGTATGTTTCGATTCAACAGTTGCGATTCGGCGATCGCGTACAGCACAGCATTCATGTAGCGCCTGAGGCGTGGGATGCCCTGGTGCCTACGATGATTCTTCAACCGATTGTGGAGAACGCGTATGTTCACGGAATTGCAAAGTCTCTCGGCAAAGGAACCATCACCATCGAGGCCAGGATTGAAGGAGATATGCTGCGCGTGTCGATCCGCAACGCCGGTACTGGTCTCAGGCCATTCAACGATGTCCCAACACGGCAAGGCATGGGCATCGCGAATGTAAAGACCCGATTGGAGTTGCACTACGGAAGCCGGCAAAGCTTTTCTCTTCGCGAAGTCGATCCAGGTGAGGTAACGGCGCTTTTCCTGCTTCCATTGGAGATCGATCAGAGTCTAAGGCATGACTACGGGAGTTCCTTGTATGCCGCTTCGAGTAGTGATCGCGGATGACGAAGTTCTTGCCAGGCAGAAACTTTTGCAACTTCTGCGCGATGAGGCAGACGTCGAGATCGTAGGCGAAGGCGCAAACGCCTTGGAAACCATTGACCTTGTTCAGTTCACGCAGCCCGACGTGCTGCTGCTCGATGTGCGCATGCCAGGCATGGACGGCTTCGATGTCATCTCCGCTCTATGTTCATCCTCCCTCCTTGGCCTCCCAAGTATTATCTTCACCACGGCGCACGACCAATTTGCGCTGAAGGCCTTTGAGGTGCACGCGGTGGATTATTTATTAAAGCCATTCACCCGCGAGCGGCTACAGATCGCTCTTCAACACGCTCGGGACCAGCGGGAGCATGCCCAAAGACCGGCAACCGGTGCCAGGTCCACGCAAAAAAAGGAATATACGAATCGCCTGGTCTTTCGCTCCAAGGGGCGAATCCTTTTTCTGCCGATTGCAGACATACGCTGGATCGGCGCTGAAGAAAATTATGTGAGAATTTGCGCCGGCAAAGAGAGCCATATGCTACGCAATACCATGGCCAATTTCGAGACGAAGTTGGACCCCGAGGTTTTCCTGCGGGTGCATCGCTCGGCGATCGTAAATCTCCAGCACGTGAAAGAATTTCGCACCGACGAAAGCGACGGAGAATGCTTTGTCATGATGTCCGATGGACAGAAGCTCCCCGTCAGCCGAGGTTACCGCTCCCGCATTACCAGCCTCACCGCGCGCTAAAGTCTCTCCCCAAACACGCTCGTCATTGCACCCTTCATTGGTCTGCTCTAAACCAAATCGTCACGCCTGTAGACTGTTCAATTTCGAACAGAAGGTTTCAGTTGTGGACAACGGGCAAGACATAATCTCGAGCTAACCTTTTATTTTCGGCGACTTAGAAGTGGCTGCTCGTGGCGGACGGAGTGCAACAAACATGGGAAGAGGCAGAAGGAGGCGATGCTCAATGACCTGAAGTTCGCCCTGCGACAAAGCCGATTTCGCGGCGAGCCGCCAGCGTGGATCCGATGGAGATCCTGAGAAACGAATACCAAGGGTGGTCTTTTAGAGTGGAGAAAAGAAACCGCAGGTCCC
>PLZN01000362.1:5679-6410 GCA_003152195.1 Acidobacteriaceae bacterium | reverse complement strand
ACCTATTGCTGAAGGACGGCCGGGTGGCCGCCATTGAGGCCCCGGGCAAATTGACGGCGGCTGCCAAACAGGCAGGCGCCGAGATCCTCGAGGCCGGGGGTATGGTGGTTGCGCCGGGACTGGTCGACATCNNGATCGCGACCGGGACCGCGGCGGCGGCGGCGGGTGGATTCACCACCGTGTGCGCCATGCCGAATACGATTCCCGTCAACGACTCGGTTGAGACCACGCGCTGGATGCAGAGCGCCGAGCGTAACCCGAGTGCGCGCGTCTTTCCCATCGCGGCGGCAACCCGGGGCAGCTTGGGCGAAGCGCTTACCGAGTACGGCTCGCTCAAGGCCGCAGGCGCCGTTGCGGTAAGCGATGACGGCAAGCCGATCCTCGGCGAAGCGATCATGCACCAGGCGCTGGCGGCGGCGGCGCGTGCCGGGCTGCCGGTGATCCAGCACGCGGAAGACACACGCATGACCGTGGGCTGCTCGATGAACGCCGGCGCGCTGGCTTTCCGGCTCGGCCTTCGCGGTATGCCGGTGGTCGCGGAAGCCAGCCTGGTGGAGCGCGATCTGCGCCTGCTGGCCGAGCTCAAGGGTGGCCGCGCCCACCTGCACATCGCGCATTTGTCCACGGCGGCCGCGCTGGACGCGGTTCGCCGCGCCCGGCGCAATGGTTTGCACGTAACCTGCGAGGTAGCGCCTCATCACTTCGTGCTGACCGAAAGCGCGGTCGGCGAG
>PLZN01000362.1:0-5671 GCA_003152195.1 Acidobacteriaceae bacterium | reverse complement strand
GATTGCATCGCCACCGATCACGCTCCCCATGCGACCCATGAAAAGGAGCAGGAGTTCGATCGCGCGCCCAACGGCATCACGGGGCTCGAATCGGCCCTCGGCCTTACCCTCGAACTGCTTCATCGTAAGCACAAGGTCTCGCTCAGCCGGCTGATCACGCTGCTAAGTACCCAGCCCGCCAACCTGCTGAACCTGCGGGGCCGCGGTAGCCTGGTGGCAGGCGCCTTCGCCGACGTCGTGATCTTCGACCCCAAGGCGGAATGGACCTTTCGCGCGGCAGCGACGCGATCCAAATCGAGGAATACTCCCTTTGACGGGTGGACGATGCTGGGCAAGGTGCGGATGACCTTCAGCGAGGGCCGGGTGGTTTACCGGGCGGAGTGAGATTTCCTGCCCGCGATCAAAGTGTTTCCCTGCGGCCTAAAGTGGAACCGCAGGTCCCTTCTCCAGGCAAGAAATGCTCTAGGCATCGACGGACAGCCGATCGGTGAAACGTCCCTGCGGCAGGAGAATTAGCGCTCCGGCTCCCATCCCAAGCAGCAGCCCCAGAAAAAAGCGCGGTAGGGGCAGATTGCCGTGCCAATGCATCCATCCCGCGGCCACATCCAGCAGATTGAGCAGCAGCGCGAGCGCCAGCAGGCGCGTGGCGGGAGCCTTTCGCAGGCGCAGCAGCGTGGCTAGGGCGGCACCGCAGTAGATGCCCAGGCAGCGCACGCAGACGGCGACGGGAGCGCCATCGAGCACGAAACTGCGGGCCGGGTCCTGGTGGCAAAGGCGGGAGAAGAAGCTGCGGATGAGCAACGAGACCATGGGGTGGCCGGCGGCGAGCAGCGGCGCGGCAAGCGGGGCCACAGCCAGAGCAAGGATGGCGAGCGGAAGCCGTATTTTCATAAAGTTACGCATAGCTATTGAGCTTCTACAACTGCTCCAACAGGTTGATTCTAGAGCATTTCCATCTTTTGCAACTTGAAACGGTTCGGCGGCCTTCCCACCAAAGTGGTGCATCAGCGAACGATCGTTCGAGGTACCCTTTACCTCTTGAGAGGCGCCGCCGATGAATGCTTCCCCCAACCGTTTGAGAGGAATCGCTGCTTTTACCATCCTTGCCTTTGCATTCTCAATCATGCTCGGCGGATGCAGCAACAAGACCAACACGGTCCCGGTCGTGCAAGCCCCGCCCGGCGCGCCCACCACCAATGTACCTCCGCAAGCTGCGGAACAGGCTCCCGCACCTGCGCCCGGCCTGACGCTTCCGCGCGGCACGCAGTTGCAGGTGAGGTTGGACCAGACCATCGACGTCAAGCATGTCACCTCCGGCGAGCGGTTTGCCGGGACCGTGGCCGAGCCGGTGGTGGTAGGCAACACCGTTGCCGTCCCTTCAGGTTCCACTGCGACGGGTGAGGTTCTCGTCGCTCACCGGCGGGGACGGTTCAAAGGAAGGTCGATGATGGCGCTGACGCTGACACGACTGGAGGTCAACGGCACGCAATATCGCATCGATACCTCGAACCTGTCCCGCACCAAGAGTGGCAAGGGGCGGCGCAGCGCGGCCTTCATTGGCGGCGGGGCGGGGATGGGTATGCTGATAGGCGGTGTGGCGACCGGAGGTGTCGGCTTGCTCATCGGCGGCTTGGCTGGAGGCGGTGCGGGAGCCCTGGGTGCTGCATTTACGGGAAACCGCGACTTGGCTATTCCGGCGGAATCGGTGGTCAGCTTCCGTCTGCACGATGAACTCACCCTCGCGCCCGAGGCGTCGTCGAACCCCGGGCACTGACCGCTTCGCACTCACACTGACATGTGACCATGCAGCCATGGTGAAATCAGTAGCGCGGGTGCGCCTCAGCAAATTCTTGATTCGTCTTCGCGTCTGAACGCTTCTTCAATCCTCTCCGTGACTTGCCGGCATCCAAGTCATTTTCTCGCATAACATCCTAATCAGCATTGAGGTGGTTGACGATGAGTGCTCAAACAGAAGCGCCCACCAAGACGGAAAGCTTTGACGCCATCGTCATCGGCTCGGGACAGGGTGGCAATCCGTTGGCCGGCGCGCTTACTGCTGCGGGAAAGAAGACGGCGCTGATCGAGCGCCAGGAGGTGGGCGGCACATGTATCAATCGCGGTTGCACTCCGACGAAGACGATGGTAGCCAGCGCGCGCGTGGCCTACCTGGCGCGCCGGGCGGCGGATTACGGTGTCGATGTGGGTCCCGTCGCCGTCGATATGAAGCGCGTGCGCGAGCGAAAGCGCGCCATCGTCAGCAGCTTTCGCGAGGGCGGTGAAAAAAGGCTGGCGAAGGCGCACGTGGAGTTGATTCGAGGCGAAGCGTCGTTTACGGGTCCACGGCAGATTCGCGTCGCGCTCCACGGCGGCGGGGAGCGGCAACTGAGTGCTCCACAGATTTTTATCGATACGGGTACGCATAGCGCCGCTCCGGCGATTGAGGGCCTCGACAGCGTCCCCTATCTCAATAATGAAAGCGTCATGGAGCTTGACCACGTGCCTAAGCACCTGGTGATCCTGGGTGGGGGCTACATCGGGGTGGAATTCAGTCAGATGTTCCGCCGGTTCGGCAGCCAGGTGACAGTGATCCAGTCTGGACCGCAACTGCTGTCAGAGGAAGACCCGGATATTGCTGAAGAGGTACTGAAGATCCTGCGGCAGGACGGCGTAGCAGTCTTGCTCAACGCGCAAACGGCAAAAGTCACGCGAACCAATGATGTGGTCAGGCTGAACGTCACGGCAGGAGGCCAGACGCAGATGATCGAAGGATCCGATCTGCTGGTAGCCACCGGCCGCGTGCCCAACACCGGCGCGCTCAAACCAGCTGCTGCCGGAATCGAGACCGATAAGCGGGGTTTTATCCGCGTGAATGACCGGCTGGAGACTTCGGCCCCCGGGGTTTACGCGATTGGCGATGTGAAAGGGGGTCCTCAGTTCACCCACATTGCCTACGACGATTACCGCATCCTGAAAGCAAATCTCCAGGACGGTGGTCAACGCACGGTGCGCGACCGCATGATCCCGTTTACCGTCTTCCTCGATCCGCAGCTGGGCCGAGTCGGAATGACCGAGGGCCAAGCCCAAAAGAGCGGTAGGACGATCCGTGTAGCCAGAATGCCGATGACTTCGGTGGCGCGCGCCATCGAAACAGACGAAACACGCGGGCTGATGAAGGCCATCGTCGATGCCGAAACGGAGGAGATTCTTGGCGCCACGGTACTGGGCTACGAGGGCGGCGAGGTCATGGCGGTTTTCCAGATGGCGATGATGGGCCGCTTGAAATACAGCGTGCTCCGCGACGCTGTATTTGCCCACCCTACGCTGACCGAATCGCTTAACAACCTCTTTTTCCACTTCGATGATGGGAAATAGCGGAAAGCAACGGAAAACGATCCTGATTCTGGCACGCGCTTTGCATCCTATCGGCCCGCACCGCCATGCGCCGTGGCATCGCAGAAAGGTAACCGCGCGGATGCGAAAGCGCTCGATGGGGACGAAATAAGCAAGCCAACAGAAGAGGAAAGCCTTTCAGGGCAGTAACCAGGAAATGATCAATTAGAGCCGCAGGTCGACCACGGTGGCGCCGGCCCCTCCCTCGTTGGGGCTGGCTTCGGCAACCAGCGCCACGTGCGGATGCCGCTCCAGCAGCGCCCGCAGCGCTTTGCGCAATACTCCCATGCCCATACCGTGCACAATACGGACCCGCGGCAGTCCGGCCAGGAAGGCCCGGTCCAGATATTGCTCGACCTCTCCCGTGGCTTCATCCACAGTGCGCCCGATGACGTTGAGCTCTGAACGGACCATCTCCTCGGGATGGGAGATGGAGACGGTAACTCCGCGCCCGCGTGCCGCTTCCAGCGGACTCGCTGCTCTGGGCTCCCGGGCGGCGATGACTTCGGCAATGTCATCCCGTGCCACGCGCATCTTCATCGGCCCGATCGCCACCTCGAAAGCATTTCCATCGACTTGCCGCTGCACTACGCCGGTCTTGCCGAGGGACTTCAGCTTGACCGTGTCTCCCACCGAGATGTTCCGCACCAGGTGCGGCTGCGCATTCCTGTCTCCCCGGCCGGCGCCGCTGTGCTGGGCCACCACCACGGTATTGAACTGCTCGCTGAATTCCCGGCGCAGGCGCGCCATGCGGCGCTCGGCTTCCTTGGAGAGCTTCTGTTGCGCGGCCCGGTCGTCAATCACGCGCACGGTTTCGCGAATCTGGTAGGTGAAGTCCTTAAGCAACGATTGCAGTTGCGATTCAAGGTCACGCACTTTGGCGCGCCACTCCTTGAGGCCTTCGCTTTCGAGGCGGCTCTTCTCCCGCGCCACCTCCTGCTCGCGGCGTTTCAGCTCCTCGCGCTGCCGGTTGGCGGCATCGAGCTGGCTATGCAACTGGTCCAGGAAGGTGGCAATATCCTGCGTCTGGGTATTTTGTTGCGAACGGGCGTCCGCAATGATGGTGGAGTTGAGACCTAGCCGTTGGGCAATGTTGATGCCGGCAGAAACACCGGGAACGCCAAGCCGCAGTGCAAAGGTCGGAGACAGCGTCTGCTCGTCAAAGCCCACCGAGGCATTGAGCACGCCGGATCTCTTGGCGGCGTAGAGCTTCAGCGAGGTGTGATGGGTGGAGATCAGGCACCAGGCTTGACGGTCCAGGAAATATCCCGCGATGGCGACGGCCAGGGCCGCGCCTTCTTCCGGTTCAGTGGCCGAGCCCAGCTCATCGAGCAGCACCAGTGACGAGGAATCCGCCAGATGCGAGATGCGGTCGAGGTTGGTGATGTGGGCGGAGAAGGTAGAGAGGTTCTGCTCGATCGATTGCGCGTCGCCGATATCGGCCAGGAATGCGTCAAAGAGCGGAAAGACGGCCTCCGCGGCGGGCACCGGGATCCCCGTCTGGGCCATCATGCCCAGCAGCCCGGTGGTCTTGAGGGCGACCGTCTTGCCGCCGGTATTGGGGCCGCTGATCAGCAGGGTGCGGCGGTCTTTATCCAGTTCCAGGCTCACCGGCACAGCCTTGCGCCGGCGCCGGAGGACGTCTTCGAGCAGGGGATGGCGCGCATCCTTCAGGCACAGGCGGTCGCCGAAGCGCGGAATCGTGCAATCGAACTCGGTGGCGAAGCGCGCCTTGCCGAAGATCAGCTCCAGCTCCGCCATGGCCGTCAGCGTGCGGCGAATGGAATCGCCATAGGCGCGCATGCGGTTGGTCATTTCGAGCAGGATGCGATGGACCTCGCGGGCTTCCTCCTCCGTCAGTTGCGCCAGCTCATTGTTGAGGTCGATGGTTTCGAGCGNNCGACGAACAGGGTGTGCCCGCTGGAGCTGACGCCGTGGATGACGCCATCGAGCTTGCGGCGTTGCCCGGCGATCACGGGCACCACGAAGCGCTCGTTGCGGATGGCCACGAATTCTTCCTGGAGCACGCCTTCCTCGCGGTGCGCGCGCAGGAACCGCTCTAGCGATTCCTGAATGGACTTCTTCTGCCGCTCCATATCGCGTCGGATGCGGGCCAGCGCGACGCTGGCGTGGTCGGCGATGCTGCCGTCGGGCAGGATCTTGCCTTCCAGGTCTTTCAGCAGGGCGCGGAAATCGCCGATGGTTTGGGCGCGCCGCCCCAACCGCGGAAAACGCTCGGCTGCGGCGGCCAGCAGCGACTTGGCGTCGGCGGCGCGGTCGA
>PLZN01000330.1 GCA_003152195.1 Acidobacteriaceae bacterium | reverse complement strand
GTAGAAACTCCAGGCCCAGCACGAAGTGCTGGGTGGGCTAAGAAACACGCTGAGTCCCGCAGGGACGGCTGAATTTATCCTTCCTTTCCGTGGACGGCTTCGTCGGCGAAGCTGATCAGCTTTACCCGCCCGGAAAATCGCGAGGGGTTTCACCCAGCGTGACATACACTAGAAGTGATCTCCATGGCTGGACTTCCGCAAAGGGAAGCCACAGCCGTCCGATATTTTTCTCTTAAAGCCCCTGCGGCGACGCTGAAGCATTTGTAAGAGTGAAATGCTTTAATTCCATGGCAAGATGATCGTTATCGAACCTGCCCGAGCCAAGAGTCCCCCGACCGGCTCCGCTCTGCGTAAGCGTGACCTGAACCGGTTTCTGGCCTGCGCTGCTAAGGCGCTTGGTCTTACTGGCGAGCTCTCCGTCCTGCTCGCTGGAGATGAACGCTTACGCGCTTTGAATCTTCAGTTTCGGGGCAAGGACAAGCCTACCGATGTGCTCTCGTTCCCAGCATTGCCAGAGGTCGCGGATTGCGGTCAGGGCGGCGATCTGGCTATCTCCTTGGACACCGCTTCCCGCCAGGCAGCGGACCGCGGGCACACTTTGGAGACCGAAGTTAAAGTGCTGATCCTGCACGGCCTACTGCATCTGGCCGGTTATGATCACGAACGCGATCGAGGGCAGATGCGCCGCCGGGAAAGCCTGCTGCGCAAGCAGTTTGCTTTGCCCGCCGGTCTGGTCGAGCGCAGCAACGCGCAGCGCCCGGAGCGGGGTGCCAAGCCATGACTCCGATCTCCGGGATGGCCATCGCCATTCTGCTCGCCGTCCTGACCCTCTCGTCTTACATCGCTCGGCTCTATGCGGAGACGGGCAAGTTTCTTTCCGGTGAGTTCCAGGAGAACATCGACGTCTGGGAGGTGAAGGTGGAACCGCACCTGGGGCTCAGCCGGGAGCGGATCGCGCTTTCCGCGGCGGTCCTGAGCGAATTCTCCCTGGCGTCCCTGGCGTTGTACTTCGGTGTGCTGCTCTTTGCGGGAAACACTCGTCCCAGCGCGGCAGAGGTGGCGCAGGCGGTGCTCGGAGTCGTGCTGGTCATCGTTCTCTTCAACCAGCTTCTGCCTTTCGTCTTTTTCACGCGCACGCGCGGACTTTGGGTCGTACGCCTCACCTTGGCTATCCGTGTACTCTTCTACCTCGTCCTGCCGGTCACGCTGTTGCTGGCATTCTTGCTTTCCATCGCCGACCTGGCGGAACCTCGGCCCGGCAAAGCCGAGGAAGACCCAAGCGAGGCAGCGGTCGAGGCCCTGATCGAGGCGGGGGAGGAAGAAGGCATTATTGAAGAGGGGGACCGCGACCTGGTCCGCTCCGCGGTGGAGTTTGGCGACAAAGTGGTGCGTGATGTCATGACTCCGCGGCCGCATGTCTTAGCTGTTCCGGTCGACATGACGGTGGAGAGCTTTATCTCCGAACTGAAGAAGCATCCCTATTCGCGCGTGCCCGTTTTTCAAGGCACGCTCGATCACGTTACCGGGATCGTCTTTGCTCACGACCTGCTCCATATAGCCGATGCGGCGGCTAGCACGCAGACCGTGGCCAGTATCCAGCGTGGAGCGGCCTTCGTCCCGGAAACCAAGCGGGTCAATGAACTGTTACGGGAGATGCAGCGCGAGAAGCAGCACATGCGCATTGTGATTGACGAGTATGGAGGGGTGGCCGGCCTGGTGACGATCGAAGATCTGCTGGAGGAGATCGTCGGCCGCATCAGCGATGAGCACGAGCACGACAGTGAGCAGGACGTGCCGGTGCACGAGGCTGGTGGTTCGTGGCTGGTTCCCGGAGATCTGGAAGTGGCGCGACTCGAAGACCTTTTGAGTGGAAGCTACCAGATCGGGCAGGAATATCGGGCTGCCACCGTCGGCGGCCTGGTGAGCGAGATTGCCGGACGGATCCCGCTTCCGGGTGAAGTAATCGTTGCCGACTCGTTGCGCTTCGAGGTGGTCGCATCGACGGACCGCCGTATTGAGCGGGTTCGCGTCTCAGCCATTGAGAGCGCAGGCCGTCAAGGCAGCCTGGGACTACACTAGGCTTGGAAGATGTGGAGTGCGGCGTGCGATCTGGTTTTGTTTCCATCCTCGGCCGTCCCAATGCAGGCAAGTCGACGCTGCTGAACGCGCTCATCGGCGAGAAGATCGCGATCGTCACCAACAAGCCGCAGACCACCCGCAACCGTATCCAGGGAATCGTGGAAGTGCCCGCGCGCAAGGGCAGGAACGCCGCACAGATCGTCTTTGTCGATACGCCAGGGGTGCACCGGCCAGGCTCTCAACTTGACCGGCGCATGATGCAGGAAGTGTACGAGGCCCTGGAGAGCCGGGACATTGTTATCTTGCTGGTGGATGCTGCCCGTCATAGCGAGCTTCCCGAAGTTCCGGCCCCGGTCTCCGCCGGGCAAGCCCTCGAAACCACCCCACCCAAAAAGAACCGATCGCGCCGGGCTGAAAACGAAAGCATCGAAGACGCGTTCGTTTTGCAGCTTATCCAAAAGCTCGACTGCCCCGTCTTTCTGGTGATCAACAAGATTGACCTGGTTGTCAGGGCCACGCTTTTGCCCCTGATCGAACGATTCAGTGCCCTGTATTCCTTTGCGGAAGTGATCCCAATCTCCGCGCGCAAGAAGGATGGTCTGGACGGCTTGTTGATGAAACTGGTCGAGTATCTGCCTAAGGGAGAGCGATACTTCCCCAAGGACCAGTTCACCGATCAGCCCGAGCGCTTCCTTGTCGCCGAGCTCATCCGGGAACGAATACTGCTGGAGACAGGGGAAGAAGTTCCCTATGCTTCGGCGGTGGTGGTGGAGCGTTTTGAAGAGCCGGAGCCTGTCGCCAAGCCTGCGCGTGCAGGCAGCGGGGCAAAATTGCCGCTGACGCGCATCTCCGCGGTGATCTACTGCGAGCGTTCGGGACAAAAGGCGATTTTGATCGGCAAAGGCGGCAGCAAACTCAAGAGCATAGGCGCGGCTGCGCGCAAAGAGATCGAGTCCCTGCTGGGCACGCGGGTCTATCTTGAGCTGCACGTGATCGTCGAAGAGAACTGGCGGGAGTCAAGGTACTTTGTCGACTCGCTGGATTGGCGCAAGCAACTGGAAGGCCTTGCCAGTGGCAAGCCTCGCTCTGAAGAAAAGGCAGACGTGACACAAAGCCCCCCTCGCGGCAAACCTGCGCGGGCGCTGCAGAAGGTGGGAACCGCAACACCGGCTACTCGCGCACGCTGATGCCCAGGGTCTTCATCTTGCGGTATAGGTGGCTACGCTCCAGGCCCAGCGCTTCTGCTGCGCGGCTTACGTTTCCGTGGCATTCATCGATCTTTTTCAGGATGTAATCCCGCTCGTAGGCTTCCCGAGCCTGGTGCAGCGTGCTGAAT
Organism: Acidobacteriaceae bacterium; assembly: GCA_003152195.1. Classification (GTDB taxonomy): domain Bacteria; phylum Acidobacteriota; class Terriglobia; order Terriglobales; family Acidobacteriaceae; genus PALSA-350. The sequence continues at coordinate 3,653 of PLZN01000330.1, read as the reverse complement.
TCCTCTCCCTTACGGCTGTTCCCACGAAAGACCAGCATGGGCAGGTGCTTGCGTTCGATGCGTATCGTCTGCGGGTTCAATATCATCACCCGCTCGATCACGTTGCGCAGTTCGCGCACGTTGCCGGGCCAATGGTATTGCTTGAGCACCGAGATCGCCTCATCGCTCATCTCGATGCGCGGACGGCCATACTGGCGTCCAAACTCCTGCAGGAATTCACGCACCAATAGCGAGATGTCTTCCTTTCTGTCCCGCAAGGGCGGAACGTAAAAAGGAATCACATTCAAGCGGTAGAAAAAATCTTCGCGGAAGTTTCCCTTGGCGATCTCCTCTTCGAGATCTTTGTTTGTTGCGGCAATCACCCGGACATCGACCTGGATGGTCTGCGTGGCGCCGACCGGGGTGAAGCGCTGCTCGTCCAACGCGCGTAGAACCTTAGCCTGCATCTTGAGACTCATGTCGCCGACTTCATCGAGGAAGAGGGTGCCGTTATCGGCTCGTTCAAAGGTCCCAAGCTTCTCCACCGGGCCGTTGGGGATCGCGCTGTGGCGATAGCCGAAGATCTCGCTTTCGATGTAGTCCTCGGGAATCGCCGCGCAGTTCAACTCGACAAAGACCCGGTCGCTGCGCAAACTCTCGCTGTGGATGGCGCGCGCGATGAGCTCCTTGCCGGCACCGGATTCGCCATAGATGAGCACGCGTCCGTTGGTGGGCGCCATCAGCTTGATTTGCTGGCGCAGCGCTTTGATGGAGACGCTTTCGCCGGTAATGGGGACGTGGATCAGGAGCTGGCGCTTGAATTCCTGGTTCTCGCTGCGCAGCCGCCGGGCTTCCACCGCATTTTTGAGCAGAATCAGCGTGCGATCGATAGAAAGCGGCTTCTCCAAAAAATCGAATGCCCCGAGCTTGGTCGCGCGCACCGCGGTCTCAATGGTTCCGTGACCGGAGATGATGATGACTTCGGGTGTGTTCTCGATTTCGAGCGAACGGATCTCCGTCAGGACTTCCAGGCCGTCCCGATCAGGCAGCCAGATGTCGAGCAGCAATACGTCATAGGACGCGTCCCGCAACAACACCAGCGCCTCGGAAGCGCTGGCCGTACTGGTGACGGCATATCCGTCCTCCTTGAGGATTTCGCCCAGGGATTCGCGGATCTCCGCCTCGTCGTCGACGATCAGAACGTGGTTCATGACGTCGTCCTGCCGTTAACCCCGACCAGAGCTCCTTCGACGGCGCTCTTGGCATCGGCCAGCGGCAGTTCGATGATGAATCGCGCTCCAGTGGGGCTGTTCTGTTCGGCGCGAATGGCCCCGCTGTGTTCCTGGATGATCTTCGAGGCAATGGCCAACCCCAGGCCGGTGCCGCGTTGTTTGGTGGAGAAGTAGGGAAGGAAAAGGCGCTCGCGCATCTCGTCATTCAGGCCATGGCCGGTATCGACCACGACGATCTCCGCGGTGGTGTGTCCCTCGAGTACCCCGGTTTCGATCGTCAGTTCACGGAGGAGACTGCTTTGCATCGCTTCGGCTGCATTGTCGATGAGATTGGCCAAAGCGCGCTTCAGCGCCTCCGGATCCGCAAGGACCGGGGGAATGCCGTCCCCCAGGCGCTGCACAATCCGAATGTGCTGGAGTCTTCCCGCGAAGAGGGCCAGGGCGCTCTCCACAATCTCGTTCAGATCGCAGACCTGCGGCCGCGAGGTTGGGAACTGTGCCAAGGAGGCAAACTGGTCGACCAGCCGGCGCATGGTTTGGACGGAACCCAAGATAACATCGCTGCACTTGCTAATGATGGAGGCTGATTCCGGCGTGGGGCGGTCGACGTGCTTGCGGATTCTCTCCGCGGAGAGCGCAATCGGAGTCAACGGATTTTTTATTTCATGGGCGACCCGCTGGGCTACTTCCTTCCAGGCCACCTGGCGCTGGGCGTGGAGGAAGTCGGTTACGTCCTCGAGCACCAGAATGCATCCCTCGCGATCCTTGTCCAGCTCCAGCCGGGCGATGGTCGCGGTTACGTTCAGGGCGCCGCGTGGGCCGGGCAACTCGATCTCCGTGGCAGCCACGCCCATCCGCTTGCTGCGGCGCAAGAGCACGATCAGCTCGTCGGCGATCTCTTTAGGGAAAATCGACTCCAGCGGCATACCGGAGAGGTCATGGTGATCGCGCGGGCTGAGCAGGTTCCGCGACGCGCGATTCGCCTGCAGGACGCACATCTTCGGGTCCAGAGTGACCACGGCGCTGGGGATCGTCTCCAGCACCGTTTCCAGCTCGCTACGCCGCTCTTCGAGCGCCTGATTGGCAGCCGAGAGCTGGGTGGTGGAGGTTTCCGCCAGAGCGCGGCTCTCTTCCAGGTCCTTCGCCATGCGATTGAAGGAGCGCACCAGTTCCCCCAGCTCCTCCGTCGCCGCCACCGTGACCCGGTGACCGTAATGCCCGGCAGCGATGGCATCCATGGCGTCCGCCAGGGCCTCCACCGGCCGGGTCACCTGCTTGGAAAGAAAGAGCGCCAGCCAACTGCTGGTGAAGAAGACCAGCGTAGTCAGCAGGAATAGCAAAAGCAGGTAGGTGCTGCGGATGCGGTTGCGCGCCCGGAACAAGATCCAGTAGTCGCGCACGCTGGAGCGAATGTCTTGCACCGTTGCGCTCAGCCCTGCCGGCATGAGCAGGCCGGCGACCACTACGCCCCCGTCCCCGGTGCTTGCCGCCCCCAACACGTATTCGTTCTTCCCGGTCACCAGCATGGGCACGTCGCTGCGCTGGGCGGCCAGCAGAACGGTAGTGGTTAACGGCTCCTGTCCCTGGGGAACATCCCGCTCCGTATCATCCATCCAGGAGCGAACCACCGCGTGGCCATTTTCTTTGGGCAATTGATATTGATCGACCGAGACGCCGTTGCGGAAGACGACCGCGAAGCCACCCTCCAGCGTGATGCGGTGGGTAGCCATCTCGCGCAACAAAGCTTCGTGGTTCCCGGTTTGCATGGAGTGAACCAGGGTGGAGGAGCTGGCCAGCGATTCGGCCTCGGCCCGGGCGTTTGCGGCAGCATACTGTGAGAGCTCGATAGCCACGAGGGACGAGTCCTGGCGTAGCTGCGAGGGCGGCTGCGAAAACCAGCGCTCGATGGAGCGATTGAGCAGCAGGAAGCTGAACAGGAACATGAACACGGCGGGCGCGAACGAGAGCAGGAGCGCGCCTATCAGCATGCGGCCGCGAATTCTCGAGCCCAGCACCCGGCTCCGCTGGTCGGCCAGCAACTTCACAATGTTGCGGAAGAGCAGGACAAGCAACGTGAGCAGGAGGAGAAAGGCGATTACGGAGAGCGCGGTGAACAGGAAGATCTGGCCGGTGCCGTGGGGGCGCAGAAATGGCAGGTTGAACGCATTCAACGCGGCCAGGGCGAGCAGCAGCAGACCCATACCTCCGCCGAGCGCTGCGACTGTTCCCCTGCGGTGCTGGGCCCCTGTTCCCATGCGACTCCTCGTTTGTCTAACAGATTACGCTAGACAGGCCGGAACACGCTGGGGGGTCAGGGTACTGCAGATCCACTGCGCTCCCCCGGATTTCCTGCAGCGCGACCGTAGATAGGACCGCGTGTGCGGCTTTCCGTAAAGAAAGACGCATGAAGCTCGCGGAACCCACTAAATTCAACAGGAAATC
>PLZN01000585.1 GCA_003152195.1 Acidobacteriaceae bacterium | reverse complement strand
TCACGCCAATCACCCGGTTCTTCACAATGAGCGGGACGGCCAGCTCCGAACGGACATCGGGATTGGCGGCGATGTAATTCTCTGCGTGGCGTACATCCTCCAGCAGAATCGCTTCGCGCCGCTCGGCGGCCCGGCCGACGACGCCCTTGCCCAGGCGGATTCGCAACCGCTCGATCTCAGGCGTGTGGCCGATCTGAAAACGCATGCGGAGATCATTGGTACGTTCATTCAAGAGCAGGATGGCGAAGATCTTGTAGTCGATCACCGCTCGCACCAGGTCTGCTGTGCGGTGCATCAGGGTTTGCAGATCAAGGGTGGTATTCAGGGCGTTAGCCAGGCGAATGAAGAACTCGGTCTGCAGCGGATCCACCCGCGGTACGGCGGCCAGCAGGGGGGCCTCCGAGCTGGGACGGTAATCGCCTTCAAACGATTGCGTAGCAACAGCTTGCGCCGGTTTTTTCTGGGCGTCAGCTTCGTCTTGGTCGGGAGGAGAAGTCATACAAATATCGAGCCATCATAGAGCATTTCCCTCTAGGGTTGGTTCGCCGAGGGGATTGTCACCGGGAAGGAAGGGGGCTGTTGGAGATAAATGCGCGGAAGAGTAGAGGAAGGTGGGTACCTGTCCGGCTCTACGTGGAGAAAAGAAACCGCAGGCCGCTCCACTACGCTCCCCCGGATTTTCTGTCGAGTTCGGTGGCGTTGGCGAACTTCATGCGGNNAACGACTTGCCTGCGGCAAGTTAAGAGTGAAATGAACGCTGAAAATCGATATTGATTCTATTGGCTTTATTTTTTGTTCATCCCGACCGGAGCGAAGCGCAGTGGAGGGACCTGCGGTTTCTCTTCTCCGCCACCACGGCCTCGCTTCAGTGCTCGTCCTGGTACTCGCGGAGGATGGCGACACTGGCACTCGCGCCAATCCGAGTGGCGCCCGCATGCAGCATCGCACGGGCGTCGTTCAGGTTGCGTATGCCGCCCGAAGCCTTTACTCCGCAGCGGTTCCCGGCAATGCCGCGCAGTATCCCGACATCGGCCACGGTGGCCCCAGACGTAGAAAATCCGGTGCTGGTCTTCAGGAAGTCGGTACCGGCGGCAAGGGCCAGCTCGGCTGCGCGGAGCTTCTCTTCCACGCTCAGCAGGCAGGTTTCCAGTATGACCTTTACCAGCGCGCCGGCCTCATGCGCCACCTGGACCACGCCGCGAATATCCTGCTCGACCAGCGCGTTCATGCCGGACTTCAGCAGGCCGAGGTTCATCACCATGTCCAGTTCGCGCGCGCCCAACTTGATCAGCGCCAAGGCTTCTTCGCGTTTGGTGGTGGCAAGATTGGCACCTAGCGGGAAACCCACCACCACGCCGACGGGGACACCGGTTCCCGCCATCACCGAGTGCGCCAGCGACACCCACACGGGATTGACCATGGCACAGGAAAAGCGAAAGGTGGCCGCCTCTTCACATACCCTCACCACCTGCTCCCGCGTCGACTCCGGCTTCAGCAGAGTGTGGTCGAAAACCGCGGCCAGCGCGGGTGCACTCGACAATGCAGCCGTGGCAAACCCGGTAACGTCAAAGTATCCAGAGCCGATCTCCGGCTGAATCACTTTCATGGTCATGGAACAGGCTCCCTTCCCTTGGCTAGAGCGGTTTCACAGTTCTGTGGCCTCACAAAAATCGCGAGGTGTGGTCCCCGCCAGCCGGGACCACGAAAACGTTGTCGCTTCGGTCGACACCTACTGTGAAACCGCTCGAGGCTCCGGTGGGAGCCTATGCGCTTCCCCCAGCAAATATCAAGGCCAATTTAGTAACGCAGTGAAACCCTGGAGCATTATCAGAGTTGGTGTAACGTATGCAACCGCTCTCAACGCAGCCGTTCCACCAACGAACGGCTGCACATAGCTGCTGTGANNGGAATGCTGAACGCAACATAGTCGGCGTCGATCTTCTCCAGCCGCCGCGCTGGTTTATCCAGGCAGGTCGCGATCTTCAGGCTCTTGGGCTTGTGTTGCAGCAGCAGCTTGCGCAAAAAAACCAGGGTCAGGCCGGTATCCAGGATGTCTTCGACCAGGATTACGTTGCGACCCCCGATCGGAGTGTCTAAATCCTTGATCAATCTTACCGCGCCGGTGGTTTTCACTCCCTTGTAGCTGGAGATTGCAACAAAGTCGAAGGTAGTCTCCACTGAGATGCTCCGTGCCAAGTCGGCCAGAAAGACAGCGGCCCCCTTCAGTACTCCTACCAGCAACACACTCTCGCCGGCGAAGTCGTGGCTTATCTGTGCGCCGATTTCCGCCACCCGGGCGGCAATCTCCTCGCGGCGGAACAACATCTCGTGCTCGGACTCTTTCATGGACTCTGCCATTCTTCCACGGATATCTGCCAAGAATATCCGCAAACTGTCGCCACCTCATTTTCCCATCCAACGCGGGACCGGTTCATTCCCTTGTGGCACCTCCCGTGCAATTATTTTTTCTCTACCTGGCGCCGATTGGTTTCACGGCTTCGTGGAAAAGTGCCCAGCTATACTGTAGAAACAGACGCACGCATGTATCCCTTCATTCACCTCGGGCACTTTTCCATTGGCACCTTTGGCCTTTGCTTGTGGTTGGCATCCGTTTGTGCCTGTTGGACGCTGTATCGCAATTTCCGACGTCATGGCATCGATGCGGACGCCGTTGGCGTGGCTGCCTATACCACCGTGTGCGGCGTCGCCGGAGCCAAGCTTTGGCATGTACTGGAAGAGCCGGCGATGCTGATGCACCAGCCCTTCCAGGTCATCTTTGACCGGGCGGGGTTTGCCTGGTTTGGGGGCCTGCTTGCCGGCATCGCGATTCTTATGTGGCTGGGACGCCAGGCAAAAATCGGCGACCTGGGTATGCTTGACCTCGCCGCTCCGGCTGTCTCGGTGGGCTATGGAGTCGGTCGCATAGGCTGCCTCGTTTCCGGCGATGGTGACTATGGAATTCCGACCAGTCTTCCCTGGGGCATGAGCTTCCCCAACGGGCTCGTTCCCACTAATCAGAGGGTGCATCCGACGCCAATTTATGAACTCCTGGTCGCCCTGCTGATCGCCGGCTATCTATGGTCGCGCGGGGCGAAGTTTCGCGAGGAAGGTGCTCTTCCCATGGGTCAGATCACCGGCGAATATCTGGTGTTGAGTGGCGTGGCTCGCTTCCTGGTGGAGTTCATCCGCATCAACCCGCGCATCTACTGGGGTATGAGCAATGCCCAAGTCGCCAGCATCGGCTCGGTCGTCGCCGGCTTTCTGCTCATTGCTTGGGGGCGGCGCCATAGAATGGCCTCCGCGACGAGAAAAACCCAGGCAGTGGCGCTCGAGGCGGGATCCCAGCACTAGCAGGCTGATGAAGAGCCCTCGGTTTCTGAACGAGTCTTCTTGTGTTGAAGAGTACGGACTTTAGTAAAAGGGTACGGGCTAAACAGGCTGCGGAAAAACACTATCAATGAAGGGTACGGGCTTCACAGGCTGCGGAAAAACTTTGGATTCGGGTGAAATCGGCGGAAAGCATACCTCAGGGGCTAAAGCCCAGGTTGATTACATTGCGTTTACGCCGG
>PLZN01000275.1 GCA_003152195.1 Acidobacteriaceae bacterium | reverse complement strand
CCCGAAGGGACGGCTGAATTCAGCTTTGGCTCTCTTGCAGGGGAAGAGATCTTTTGCTCGTGACCGGAGCCTGGTCGTCGCTCGCAAATCATCCATCACGGATGTATGCCCATCATCCTCACGATCGCCAGAGCGTTTGCTCGCCGCGATACTCCAGGTTTCACGAGATAATCGAAGTCCAGTGGGTCTTCGGAGTTCTCACTCTCCATGTGTACGTTCACTCCCCTTAATCCTGCTGTATCGGCGATGTCGGTGAGCGCAAGATCATGGGTTGAGAGAGCGCCGACGGCTCCAGCCGCAACCAATGCTTCGATCACGGACCGTGCAACTATTCTGCGATCCCCTGAATTCGTTCCACTCAGAATCTCGTCGATCAGAAACAGAACCGGTTGGCCTGCACTCGCGCAGTGGATTGTCTCTCGCAGCCGCTCCACTTCCGCAAGGAATTTGGATTTCCCTTCGAAGAGGGAATCTGCGATGGATATCGAAGCGCAAATGTTGAAAACTGAGATGCGTGCGCTAACAGCTCGAATGGGGGCGCCAGCCGAAGCAAGGATTGCGTTCGTTCCCAGGGCGCGCAGGAAGGTACTCTTGCCAGCCATGTTAGAACCGCTGACCATGTTAAACGCAGCTGCGTGGCCGAGTGACACGTCGTTGCGGATAGAGAGCGCTGTGGGGGATTAGGGGATGGGACAGCCCTTGCGCCTCAAACCGCGCCGCCCCATCCACCAAATCCGGAAAAATATCGCCTGGATTTTCGTACGCATAGCATGCGACTGCATTCAGCGTCTCGAACTCTGCCCACGCATCGAGCCATTCCATAAAGTCTTTCTGGTGTTTCGTTCGCCACCGGTCCACGGTTAGTACCAACTGAGCCGCGGCAGCCAGCAGGAGTGAAGGTAGATAGAGGAGAGCATCTTCCCTCCGCTCGACCGCATAAACCAGGCGTTCGAGTTTTTGAAGTTGGGCCGCAGCGTTCTTGTTGCCGACAAGTTTCGCCAGGGTTCTCAATTTCGCGGAACGGAAGTCCTGGCGCCGCATCAGGGCTGTGCCCTGCCTCAGTACGACGAATTCACCTGTAAGTGCCCGGAGTTTCTTGAGCCCAGGCCGAACGTGGCGACTCAACGCAATGCAGGCAATTGTCTGGGCAATGAGAAAAGGTATCAGCACCGGCACGGCTTGGCTCAAGGTGACTATGCCCGCGAAGGCGAGAACGCTTGACATCAGACAGACGAAGCTACTGATAAGCAGAAAGATAGGAATCGTACCAGGAAGTATGAGAATCGGAGCATCGAGCCACTGGCGAAGCACCAGTCCGTCACACTCCTGAAACTGATATCCGCCTAACGACGCAATCTCTTCGCGCAGATCAACGGCGCCTCGTAACTCCTTGACCGCATCCTGTCGAACTCGTGCTTCCTCGAGAGTTGGTGGATCGAGCAGAAAGGCGGCAAGGCGATCGGCTCCTACTTGTGATCGTGTCGTGCAAAGCAGTTCAAACACAGATCCCTCCCCAAGAACGGCCAGATCGGATTGGTAGAGATGATTCTCCCGGGCGAAATCAACTCCCGTGTTTCCCTTGCCTCGCCAGGATCCTTGCAGACGATCAATGCCGCGCTCATAGAAAGTGGATCGGTGTGCCTGGTCGAGAGACTCCGCACGGTGCCGGAAGAACACCCGGAGTGCAAGCACCACGCCCATGAGTGGAATCCCGCCCAGCGCTGTCGAGACTGCTTTCTGCTGCCCAAGAGCCAGGTACAGTAAGCCGACAGACAAGAGCACACCAAGTATCCCAGCAATCAACGCACGGACTTGCCGCGACTGCGACTTGGCAATGCTGGTTTGCAGCGCGTTAAGCTTCGCGTGGTATTCGGCAAGTACCGGATCAGCTGGCGTTATATCCGCCAACTTCCCGGCAGAAGAATTGCTCATGTGTACATCCCCTTTTCCCTGAACGATGTGCAGGGTCTCTGTTGGAGTGCGCGGAGGCACGGCCGTCTTGACGGCTTACATGCGCTTTCGATCAACAGGAGTGACTACGAGAAGATGGGCGGAGGGCGCTGAAAGAAGGGAGAGAGACTTGGTTCCTTTGGCACCACGAGAGAGATTGAAGATCGCCTGGTGCGTTTGAGATCAGGAATGAGAGGGAACAGAGCGAGCTGAAGGGCCTGCAGGCAGGCCGTCAGGCTCCTGCATATATCCGCCGAGCGCACCACCAGGAACATCAGCAGGCAGGCGAACAAAACGAAACAAATTGTCTTTCCGAGTCCAGCAAAAACGAACGACAGGCAGTGCCGCAGGCTCACGGCAAGGAGGTAGAAGGAAACAAACAATACTGTTTGTCTGTGCCGTTGCCGCATCACGGGTCCTCGCCGTAAACAAGTATATGACTACCAGACGGCTTGCCGGCCCTGAAATTTGCTCACGGCACTATGACCGTCCAGGTCTTGCCTGGCGCTCTCCGTCGGCATCAATGTACATTCTTCTCCGCCATCAACTGCGCGAATTCTGCTGTGTTTCGCAAGCTGGCAAACTCCCGATCCTGCATCAGGACTTTGTGATCGCTGAATCCTTCGTCCAGGGCTCTGCGAAGGTGCTCGATGGCGCGATCCTTCATCCCAGCTTGCGCGAAAAGTTTGGCCAGGCAGTAGTTTTGACGAGCCCGCTCCTTAGCAGCCTGTGGTGTAAGTCNNGCTACTTACTCCACGGGCTGTTAGCGGACGATGACTCGGGGATCATCTGCAGCGGGTCACCATTAAAGGTCAAGGGATCGATGGCGAATGCCGCGCGATACGCCGCGTTACCCCGTTTGAAGTTTCCCTGCGCGAAGTAAGCCGAGCCGAGGTTGTTGTAAACCGCTGCGGAGTGAGGCATCAGTTTCAGCGATCGGTGATAGAGTTTTTCGGCCTTCTTATAATTCTTTTCAGCGTAGAAAACGGCGCCCAGGTTATTGAGCGCCTCTGGATAATTTGGTTTTAGGCGCAGCGCCCGTTCGTAATCCATCTTCGCTGCGTCCATTGCGAACAGATGATGGTAAGCAATGCCGGTCTTGTTCCAGATGACCGCAGGGTCGCCACCTGCATTCCGGTAGGCATCGATCGCCGCCAGATACTGGCGACGAGCCATCAGCACATCTCCACGCTGTTCCGCTGACAAGGTCGGCTGCGAGGGCGGAGCAACAGAAGTATCCTGCACCGTCGCTTCGGCAGCGGATGAGCGAGCTTGTGGCAAGAGCGATGCTACCGCTAGCAGGATGATCCCGGTTGTGGAAGAGCAGACGCTTCTCATGAATACACCTCTGACGCGTCAAGATGTATTGTTGCGCCGGGAAGTGGCCAGTGGCCATAGCCACTTGCCCTATACCTGACATAGCCAATATGATCCAAACCATGAGCGGTGTTTCTGCCCGAATCCCGCCTGTGCTCTCCATCGACCGGAAAGCCGCCCGGCCTCTGTCCGGACAGATCTACGATGGCTTCCGGGCTGCGATCCTGCGCGGCGATTTACGTGCCGGACAGCAGGTCCCGTCCAGCCGGGAGCTTGCGAGCGAACTCCTTATATCCCGGTTTCCTGTTCTGGACGCGTATGCTCAGCTTCTGGCCGAGGGTTATTTTGAAAGCCGGGTGGGTTCTGGAACCTTTGTTTCGGGTTCGCTGCCGGAGCGGCGCATGCAGGCGAAACATCCTGACCGCCGGTTGGCGGGATCCCGGCAGCTCGCGCGCCGCTCTGCGCTGTTGCCCCGGTTCGAACAAGTTCCCTGGCGGGCCGGCTGGGGGGCATTTGGGGTCCACCAGCCGGCTCTTGACCAGTTTCCGTTCGAGCTTTGGTCAAGGCTGGTTGCGCGGCATAGCGGAAGGCCCCGGCTGAACGCGATTCACCATATCGACCCGCTTGGTCTCGGGCACTTCCGCGATGCAATTTGCCAGTACCTCCGCACGGCTCGCGCAGTGCAGTGTGAACCGCACCAGATCATGGTCGTCTCCGGATCGCAGCAGGCACTGGAAATCACGGCCCGGGTTTTGCTTGACCCCGGAGATCCGGTATGGGTAGAAGAACCTTCTTACCTGCTCACGCGGGCTGTTCTCATGGGAGCAGGCTGCCGCCTTATTCCCGTTCCTGTCGACGATGAGGGCATGGACGTGGCCGCAGGCATCCGGCGGTTGCGCAAGGTGCGAGCAGCTTTCGTCACGCCCTCTCACCAGTATCCGCTTGGCTCCACCATGACCGCTCCGCGGCGTCTACAACTGCTCAACTGGGCTCAGGACTCCGGGGCCTGGATCGTCGAAGATGATTACGACAGCGAGTATCGCTATGAGAGCATGCCCGTCTCATCTTTGCAGGGGTTGGACGCAAATTCCCGAGTGATCTACATCGGAACATTCAGCAAAGTACTATTTGCCTCGTTAAGGCTGGGCTATATCGTGATTCCGCCGGATCTGGTGGAGCGGTTCACGGCGGTCCGCTTTGCCATGGATATCTTCCCCTCTTACCTCTACCAGGAGGTGCTTACGGATTTCATGGGTGACGGACACTTTGCACGGCATATACGACGGATGCGCGTGCTCTACAACGAACGGCGCGCTGCGCTGGTCGGCATGTTGCGCGAAGTGTATGGAGAGCGCCTGGAAGTGCACGGAGCAGAAGCCGGAATGCATATAACCGTTACCTTACCCGAGGGCTTTCGTGATAGAGAGATTGCGATCAACGCGGCGAGAGACAAACTCTGGCTCTGGCCCCTCTCGCCCAGCTATATGAGCGAAACGCCTCGTCAGGGTTTCATCCTCGGTTTCGGCAGCACGCCCGCGGAGCAGATGCCCCAGGCTGTTCACCAGCTGCAGCGTGTGCTCAAGTTGTCATAGCCTATCCCGATCTTCCTTCCCGGAACTGCAACAGCACAATGGGTGCCCCATACCCCCGGATTTCCTGTGGGGCTTGGTGGAACCACCGAACTTCATGCGGCTTTCCTTACAGAAAGCCGCACCTGGAGTTTCTAC
>PLZN01000058.1 GCA_003152195.1 Acidobacteriaceae bacterium | reverse complement strand
GTAGAAACTCCAGACCCAGGACTGTCGTCCTGGGCTACTTTCACGCCGTCCCTCCGGGACTGCTTTGGGAAGCCGCTGGTGATCCACTGGACTGGAATTCCAAGGCGGTGCTATCGTTTTGACGGCGTTAGAAATCGGCAGCTTCGCGCTTTCAAATGCGACTTGCTCGCCGGTCGCGCCGGAGGTATTTGATGGCAACCATCCCCGTTGATTCCCGTGTCAATTCGAAAACCGCGGAGTTTTTCTCCCGGCAGCACCGCATGCTGATTGATGGACGCTTCGTCCCAGCTGCATCCGGCAAGACCTTCCCCGTATACAATCCAGCCACCGGCGAAGAGGTGGCGCGCGTTCCCGAGGCTGAGGCCGAAGATGTGGACCGCGCAGTCACCGCGGCGCGTCGCGCCTTCGACAGCGGCCCATGGAGCCGGATGAGCCCGTCGCAACGCGGACAGCTTATTTGGAAGCTGGCCGATCTGCTCGAAGCCAATCTGGATGAATTCGCCGAGATTGAGTCGCTCGACAACGGCAAGCCGTTTTCCGTCGCGCGCGTCGCTGATCTTCCCTTATCCATTGACATGTTCCGTTACATGGCTGGCTGGGCGACCAAGATCACGGGCTCCACTCTTCCGTTCTCTGACGCCTTCCACTCCTACACCTTGCGCGAGCCCATTGGGGTGGTCGGGCAGATTATTCCCTGGAATTTCCCCCTCCTGATGGCAGTCTGGAAGCTTGCACCTGCCTTGGCCGCCGGCTGTTGCGTCGTACTCAAGGTCGCTGAGCAGACGCCGATGACGGCTCTGCGTTTGGCCGAGCTCATTGAGCAAGCAGGATTCCCCGCAGGCGTGGTCAACATTCTTACCGGCTACGGCGAGGGTGCAGGCGCACCGCTGGCCGAGCATCCCCTGGTGGACAAAGTGGCCTTTACCGGCTCGACGGAAGTCGGCAAGCTTATTGTGAAAGCCTCCGCCGGCAACCTGAAAAAGGTCAGCCTCGAACTGGGTGGTAAGAGCCCGGCTATCATCTTTCCGGATGCCGACCTGGAACGCGCGATCCCGGGCACGGCCAGCGCCATCTTCTTCAACCAAGGACAATGCTGCTGTGCCGGCTCACGCCTCTTCGTGCATGAAAGCGTCTACGACAAGGTTCTGCAGGGAGTGAGCGACATTGCCGGCGGAATTCGGGTGGGCGCGGGCATCGACCCGAAGACCGAAATGGGACCACTGGTCAGCGAGGAGCAGTTCGATCGTGTCACCGGTTTTATCGATTCCGGGGTACGCGAGGGCGCACGGGTGGCCGTCGGCGGCAAGCGGCACGGGAATCGCGGTTATTTTGTTCAGCCGACCGTTCTGACCCACACCAAGCCGGAGATGAAGGTCGTTCGCGAAGAGATCTTCGGTCCCGTCGTTTGCGCGGAATCCTTCTCGGATAGCGACCTGGACCGCGTTGCACGCGAAGCGAACAACACCATCTATGGGCTTGCCGCCAGTGTCTGGACGCGGGATCTGAGCACCGCGCACAAGATGGCGCGGCTTATCCGGTCGGGCACCGTCTGGATCAATTGCCATAACGTCTTCGACGCTTCCCTTCCCTTCGGCGGATATAAACAGTCCGGCTGGGGACGTGAGATGGGCGAGGAAGTGCTCCACAACTACACGGAATTGAAGGCTGTCACCGCGGCTCTATAGCCAGAGGCGGGCCTGAGGGCTGGAGATGTTCCAGCCCTCAAACTTCACTTGCGGACAACGCCGCAGACAAAACCCTCATCCCTCAAGCACGATGCCAGAACCAGAACATCCCGACAGTGATGCCCACAAGGGAGCGGTAGAGAAAGAAACCACCGAGCCCTCCAGCAACGACGAGCCTAATCTGCATGACCAATTAGGCCATCGCGATCAGGACGAAATGCTCAAAGATGCAGACACGGATTTTCCTGAGCCCGGCTCCAGTCCGGAACACAGCGGTGAACACCGCTAACTTACCGAACAAACACTCCGCCAGGGGCGCATCTCTGCTGGGCGCGTGTTTTCTCAGCGTGTTGCTCGGCGCCGCAGCGCCGGACGGCGCCACATTCCACTTCCGCCTCTCTCCGGGACCACGCTTGGTCGGCACGCGCGCCGATCGTTCGGGCGGCGGTTCCGTCACGGCCACGCTGGAGGGCAGCAAGCTCACGCTCCAGGGATCGTTCAGCGGACTGCTCGCTGTTCCTACAGGCGCGTACCTGTTCATGGGTTCGCTGCCCGGCGTGCGCGGACCGCTCGTCGCCGGCCTCACCATCTCGCCCACTACGACGGGCACGCTGAGCGGCACCGTGCAGCTCACCACCGAGCAACTTGCGGCCCTGCGCAACGGCGGCCTCTATGTGGAGATCGACAGTGACAAGGCGCCCGAGGGCGACCTATGGGGCTGGATCATGCCGCAATCGGTGAGTTAGGCTAGGCTGCATTTCTCACCCGCTCAGCGGAACGCTGGGGGAAGTCGTGAAAAGACGGCCCTTGCGCTTGCGGCTCGCCACCACCGATGCGGCCTGAGTAAGGGACGGGTGCCCCACGTTCGCCCCAGCGTACGTGGGACGAAAAGACGGGGCGAAGCCCATCTTTGCTTTTGCCGTAGCATCGCGGGAGTGAGTGCGGTTGCGTCCGTCTGGGAAAGCATTGGAAACAGATCATCATCGTCCCACGTACCCCGATTTCCTGTCGAGGTTGGTGGCGTTGTCGAACTCCATGCGGCTTTCCTTAGAGAAAGCC
>PLZN01000337.1 GCA_003152195.1 Acidobacteriaceae bacterium | reverse complement strand
TATCTAGATACAAGGGACCTGCGGTCCAATCCTTTCATTCGCAGCATTTCTAGCCATCAAAGTGGGCTCGGCGGTTGAGATTCTCAAAAAGACTCCCTAGCCGGTACAGTAAAGAGTGGGGAAGAGCATGCAGATACGGTTTGCATTTGGCCAACATGGGTTGGACGTCACCTTGCCCGAAGGGCCCAGGTACGAGGTGATTGAAAGCCGCTCTGCGTCTCCCTTGCCGGATGTGGCGGCGGCGCTCGACGCCGCGCTCGATCATCCCATCGGCAGCAAGCCCCTTTCGGCGCTGGCGGCCGGCAAAAAGACCGCGGCCATCTCTGTCTGCGACATCACAAGGCCCGCGCCGAACTGGCTGACGCTGCCGCCGCTTCTCCGGCGCCTGCACGATGCACGTATTTCAGTAGACGGCGTGACTATCCTGATCGCGACCGGGTTGCACCGCGAAGCCACCCCAAGCGAAATCAAGGCCATTCTCGGGCCAGAGATTGCCGCGAAGTATCGCGTCGTCAATCACGATGCGCGAGCGCTGGCGCAGCATCGTTGGCTGGGAGCTACCGGCCGCGGCATTCCGGTCTATATTGACGAGCGTTTCATGGCGGCGGATCTGCACATTACCCTCGGCTTCATCGAGCAGCACCTGATGCTCGGCTTTTCCGGCGGCCGCAAGCTGGTGGCCCCGGGACTGGCAGCCCAGGAGACGATCAAAGTTATCCACTCCCCGGCGTTCATGCGTGAACCAATGGCGACCGAAGGCTCGATAACGGAGAACCCTCTGCATGCGGAGCTGCTGGAAATTGCGCGGATGGCGAGGCACGACTTCATCCTGGATGTAACCCTGACCCAGAGCCGCGAGGTGTCAGGCATATTCGCCGGCAATCCCGTCGAGGCGCACGCCGCCGGGGTCCAGTTTCTGCGCACGACCTCCCTGGAGAGGCTCTCGGGCCTGGCGGACGCCGTCATCACCAGCGCGGCCGGGCATCCCCTGGACCTGACGCTTTACCAGACCATCAAGGGCCTCACCGCCGCTCAGCACATCGTGAAACCTGGAGGAAGGATACTGATTCTGGGCGAGTGCGCTGAGGGCGTGGGTTCCCCGGAGTTTGCCGAGAAAGTGGCGGGCTTCTCCAGCTACGACAGCTTTCTCGATGAGATCCGGGGGGCTGAGGTGCAGGTAGACCAGTGGCAACTGGAAAAATTGGCGCTCGCCGGGCAAAAACATGAGCTTTTCTTTTACATCCCGGGGGTCGCGGAAGATCGGCTGGGAAACCTCGCATCCCGTTGTTTCGGGGATTGCAGGGCGGCAATTGCCTCTGTCCTTGAGGGCCTCCCGGCCGGCGCTCCGGTTGCCCTGGTACCGGAAGGACCGTACGTATATGCCCGGGTGGACGATGAAACCTCCGATGCATACACGGAAATGCATCAATTATCATGACTAAGCATCTAGATCCGAGGACAAGTGAAATGCGAAAGTGGCGAAATTGGCAGACGCACCAGACTTAGGATCTGGCGGGGCAACCCATGGGGGTTCGAGTCCCCCCTTTCGCACCAATCCGCCTCAAACGAGTGCTTTCAACGATGAGAGCGGCCCTCTCGACTTCCCATCGAAGAAGATTATTCAACATCTAGGACTGAACGGATGCATGTGGAGAAAGGTCCCGGCGCCCTTATCAAAATGACCAATCAGCAGCGTCGCGTGGTGGTGACCGGGGTGGGTCTGGTAAGCCCCGTGGGGGTAGGGACAGAAGTCACGTGGAGAGCCCTGCTGCAAGGTGAATCCGGCATCGGTCACATCGCGCTTTTTGATGCCTCCGGTTTCAGTTGCAGGATCGCCGGCGAGGTCAAGGGCTTCACCCCCGAAGACTTCATCGAACGCAAAGAAATCAAGAAGATGGGCCGGTTTATCCAGTTTGCTCTCGCAGCCTCAGAGTTTGCCATGAAACAGGCCCGGCTTGACATGACGGTGGAGGATGCCGAGAAGGTCGGAGTGTACGTGGGCAGCGGTATCGGCGCCTTCGAAGTCATCGAGCGTGAACACAGTAAATTGCTCGCGTCCGGCCCAAACCGGGTTTCACCCTTCTTCATCACCGCCACCATCGCCAATCTCGCCGCCGGACAAATCTCGATTCGCTATGGCGCGACCGGACCCAACTTGACCTGCGCGACCGCCTGCACCACGGGCGCGCATGCCATCGGGGAGTCCTTCCGCGTCCTCCAACGCGGGGATGCGGACGTCATGATTGCCGGTGGAAGTGAAGCTGCCGTAACGCCACTTTCCGTGGCGGGTTTCGCCGCGATGCGTGCTCTGTCCACGCGGAACGATGACCCGGCTACCGCCTCACGGCCGTGGGATCAGGGCCGCGACGGATTCGTAGTGGGCGAAGGCGCCGGCGTACTGCTTCTGGAAGAATACGAGCACGCGGTAAAACGCGGAGCGACGATTCTCTCCGAGCTCGTGGGCTACGCCGCCAATAGTGACGCCTACCACACCAATGCTCCTCCTGAGGATGGCCGGGGTGTTCGTCGCGTGATGCAGTTGGCGTTGCAGGATGCAGGCCTTGCCCCCAGCGCTATCAAGTATCTGAACGCACATGCCACCTCCACTCCTCTGGGAGATCGAGCCGAAGCCAGGGCGATCTGCGATACCTTCGGCGAATCGGCAAAAGACCTGCTGGTCAGTTCGACCAAGTCGATGACTGGCCATCTTCTTGGCGGGGCAGGCAGCCTCGAGGCGGGCATCACGGTGTTGGCGCTCAGGGATCAGATTGCTCCGCCCATGACAAATCTGCAGGATGTCGATGATGCTTGCGCCTTTTGCCTGGTAAGGGACAAAGGGGTGCCTACAACGATGGAGTATGCGATGACCAACTCCTTCGGCTTTGGCGGGACCAATGCCTCGCTCATCTTTCGTCGGCCTCCCGCAGATCCAACCGCCAAGCAGTAACCAGGGTTCGGAAATCCGTGAGGTGCTGTGGTCAATCGATGGGAACTGCAGATCCCTCCACTGCGCTCCCCCGGATTTCC
>PLZN01000403.1 GCA_003152195.1 Acidobacteriaceae bacterium | reverse complement strand
CAAGCCTTACAGGAAATCCGGGGGGTGGGGCACCCGTCTTGTCGCTGTGCTTCCTACCGTGCCCAACCAAAGATCGCAGCTCCTCTCCTCAACCCTCGTGAGAAATCCGGGGTAGACCCTCACTCACATCGCGACCAAAGAAAAAGGCCCGCTGGTTGGCGGGCCTTTTGAGTTTCCGGCGCTTGCGATGTCAGACACCAGCGTGTTCGATAATGCCTTCCCGTATTGCCTCGTCCTTCTTCTCTTCGCTGACGGACTTGGGCAGCGCCACCGCCAGGACATCTTCGATACGGCTGGCGTAGTGGATCCTCACATTTTCGATCTGATCCGGCGTGAGGTCCTCCTCGACGCTCTGGCGATTTTCCGCCGGCAGGATAACATCCTGCACCCCGGCGCGCTTGGCGGCAAGAAACTTCTCTTTAATGCCGCCTACCGGCAGAACGTTGCCACTGAGGGTGATCTCACCAGTCATCGCCGTGAGCGGACGAACCGGCGTATCGGTCATGAGGGAAACCAGCGTAGTTGCCATCGTGACACCGGCGGACGGCCCGTCCTTGGGGATCGCTCCCGCCGGAACGTGGATATGAATATCCAGGTCCTTGGTGAAGTCCTCCTCCAGCCCCAGAGAGGCGGCGTTGGAGCGCACCCAGGTCAGCGCAGCCTGCATGGATTCCTGCATGACTTCACCGATCTGGCCGGTCATCTTAAAGCCACCCTTGCCCTTCATCCGGTTGGCTTCGATGAACAGCACATCGCCGCCGGCCGGCGTCCAGGCCAGACCAACCGCGACCCCGGCACGCCGGGTGCGCTCGGCCAACTCCGTATCGACGCGAACCTTGATGCCGCCCAGGAACTCCTGAATCACCGCCCGATCGACGATAAGCTTGCCCGTCTGTCCTTCCGCGATGCGCCGCGCCTGCTTGCGGCAGACGGTGCTGATGAGCTGCTCCAGTTTGCGCACTCCCGCCTCTCGCGTGTAGTGGCGCACGATGTGACGAACCCCTTCTTCAGGGAAGTCGATGAATGGTTCGCCACCCTCCTTGGGCTCGATACCGTTTTCCTTGATCTGCCGCGGGATGAGGTAACGAAACGCAATGTGCGTCTTTTCGTCCTCTGTGTAGCCCGACAGGTCGATGATCTCCATGCGGTCGCGCAACGGCTCCGGGATGGGATCGAGCATGTTCGCGGTGCAGATGAAGAGCACCTTGGACAGGTCGAAGGGAACATCGAGGTAGTTGTCGCGAAACGTGTTGTTCTGCTCCGGGTCCAGGGTTTCCAGCAGCGCTGAAGCCGGATCGCCACGAAAGTCGCGGCCCAGCTTGTCGATCTCATCCAGCATAAAGACCGGATCGTTGGCCTCCGCGCGGCGTAGCGCCTGCATGATCTGCCCCGGAAGAGCCCCGATGTAGGTGCGGCGGTGGCCACGAATCTCGGCTTCGTCGTGCATGCCGCCGAGCGAGATACGCTGGAATTTGCGCCCGAGAGCGCGCGCGATGCTGCGGCCAAGCGAAGTCTTACCTACGCCTGGAGGTCCGACAAAGCAGAGAATTGGCCCCTTCATATCGGGCTTGAGACGGCGCACGCTCAGGTAGTCGAGGATGCGATCCTTGACCCGCTTCAGATCGTAGTGATCCAGGTCGAGAATCTCCTTGGCCTTGGCGATGTCCACTTCGCCGCCGGTGGATTTGGCCCACGGCAGAACCGCCAGCCACTCGACGTAGTTGCGCGTGAGCGAGTAGTCGGCGGCCATGGGAGACATCCGCGAAAGCCGATTGAGCTCCTTGGTAGCCTCCTTTTTCACCTCTGCCGGCATACCCGCCGCTTCGATCTTCTGCCGCAGCTCTTCAATATCCTTCTGGCCCTCGTCCATCTCGCCGATTTCCTTCTGGATGGCCTTGAGCTGTTCGCGCAGGTAGTAATCGCGCTGCGATTGTTGCACCTGGTCCTGCACTTCGGTCTGGATCTTGTTACGTAGCTGCTGAACCTCGGCTTCCTTGGCCAGATGCTTGTTGATGCGCTCCATGCGCGTCAACACATCGGGCGTTTCCAGCAGTTCCTGTTTATCGGTGGTGGCCAGGAACGGCAGCGAAGAAGCGATGAAATCGACCAGGCGCCCGGGGTCCTCGATATTCAGAGCGATGGTCTGGAGCTCGTCGGAGAGAGTGGGCGAGGTGGTGACGATCTGCTGGAATTGCGCGATCACATTCCTTTGCAGCGCTTCCAGCTCGGCGCTCTTGCCCGGATCCGTTTCCGGCAGATGATCGACCGTGGCCATCATGAACGGCTCGAGTTGGGCAAATTCTCCCAGCTTGACCCGCTCCGTACCTTCGGTAAAGACAAACAGGCTCTGGTTGGGCATTTTGACGACTTTGTGCACGGTCGCCATGGTGCCGACGGAATACAAGTCGCTGGGCTGCGGGCTGTCCATTCGTTCGTCGCGCTGTGCGACGACCACAATGGTCTTCACATCTCCCAAAGACTGAATAAGTTGGATGGAGCTTTCCCGGCCGACGGTGAGCGGCAGGACGGCGTGCGGAAACAGCACGGTGCTACGCACCGGCAGAATGGGCAGAACCTTTCCTTGGGGGCTGCTCGGTTCCCGCCGATTGGGGTCGGTTGGGTTGATGATGCTTAAAAAATCGCTCGCCATGAGTATCCTTCTATCAGATTATCGACTATAGGATGCTGCAGATCTCAAAAAGTCGCAAAAGGCCTAGCTGTGGTCCTGCCGGTGGTTGCCCTGCGGGGCGATCCTCGCTCCAGCAGGAGGAAACTTCCAGAGCGGCTCCTCTCCTTCATCGGCCAGCCCCCCATCCTCATCCTCCATAGTTCTCATTCTTTGACAGGCGGCGACCACTTCAGGAAAGCGGCTGGGCCGCGGGATAATGGCCCAGCTCCTTTACCAGCAGGCACTGCCGGCGAAGTTGATCGAGCGCGGCGCTGGTGGCTGCAGGGCCGGAGACCTGGTAATCGAAATCGACGTAGAAGATGTACTGCCAAGGCTGCCCGTGCACAGGCCGGGACTCTATCTTGCACAGATTGGTGTTGTGTTCGGCAAATACCTGGAGCGCCGAGACCAGGGTGCCGGGGCGGTTAGCGACCGTGAAGGCGATGCTGGCTTTATCCGGAGCGGGAACCGGCTGGACGTCGGCGCTACGGCGAATCAGGAAGAAACGCGTGTAGTTGGCGGGATTATCTTCGATACCGGCGGCAAGCACGTCTCCCCCGTAGGCCAGCGCCGCCTGCTCGCTGGCGATGGCGCCGGCCTGCCCGTCTCCCAAACCGGTTATATACTTAACGCTGCCTGCGGTGTCGTAGAAAGCAGTGGGCTCCATCTTCGGGTGCGCGCTGAAAAATCGGCGGCACTGGGCCAGTGCGACGGGATGGGAGAGGACCCTGCGGATACCGTCGATTGTGCTGCCTGGAGTACCGATGAGATTGTGGCGGATGCGCAGTAGCGATTCCCGCTCGATTTGCACTTCGCTCTGAAAGAGCAGGTCGAAGTGTTCGACCACCGAACCTGCGAGCGAATTCTCAATCGGGATGACCGCGGCGGAGACCTCCGCGTTCTCGACCAGCTTGAAGACATCGGCGGAGAGGGCACAGGGAACAATGGTTGCCAGCGGCTCCATCGTAAGCGCGGCTTGGTGGCTAAAAGATCCGAACTCTCCCTGGATGGCGATCCGCATCTGTGGCCCCGAAGACTTAATTTTGATGATACGGCAACCCGCTTGACTGCAAACGCAACAAATCACAGCGTAGCCAGACTTTTGTGGTAAGGAGAACGACGCAATGCTTTGGACAATTTTCCTGGTTCTGCTTGTACTTTGGCTGGTCGGCTTCATAGGATTCCACGTGGTTGCGTGGTACATCCATGTCCTGCTGATCATTGCGCTGATTGTTTTGGTTATCCAGTTGATTGGCGGTCGACGAGCGATTTGAGCCTTCCTCGTCCCGGCAGATCTGCCGGGACGAACACGGAACCATCGGGGAGAAGGCAGCATCACACCATTAGGTGCCTGTGCCATCGCAGGCAAAGGAGACAAAGACCATGAACAAGGATCAAGTAACCGGTAAAGTGGAGCAGGTAGCGGGCCGCGTGAAGCGAGGGGTTGGCGAGGCAATAGGAAACCAGAAATTGGCCAATCAGGGCGTAGCCGACCAGGTGAAGGGTGCCGCAAAGGAGACTTGGGGCAATGTAAAGGACGCCGCTGCCGTGACTGCGGATCGCCATCAACATGAAGCGGAACGCCATGCGGATGATGCGCGCGCTGCAGTCAGCCAGAAGGTGGATGATGTGCACCACAAGGTGAATGAGAAGATTGACATCCACAAGGCAGACGAGCGTCAGAAGACCAAGACAACCTAGCCCTATTCCTCGCTGTACTGAAGTTCGAACGCACCCGGTGCAATTTCCGGGTGCGTTCGCTTTTTTGCGGGCAATGAATATTCTAGTGCGTTGCAGAATGACGGAGGAGGACGGCAGCTGCGACAAAAACGAAGAACACCATCGAAATAATCCCGTTCAGCGTAAAGAACGCGGCGTTCATGCGCCGCAGATCAGTGGGCGAGATGATGAGGTGCTCGTAGAGCAGGAGCGCGGCGACGGCGGCCACCCCCACCCAAGCGACGGCGTTGAGAGCGAAGAGGTGGGTTAACCAGAACAGCAGTCCCAGCATGGCTAGGTGCATGCCGCGCGCAATCCAGAAAGCTGCCTGAATTCCCCAGGTTTCCGGGATGCTGTTCAGGCCACTCTGTCTGTCGTGCTCCATGTCCTGGCAGGCGTAAAGCACATCGAATCCTCCCACCCAGAACAGTACCGCCACTGTGAGCACGACGATGCGTGGATCGAGCGTCCCTCGGATGGCAATCCAGGCAGCGGCGGGGGCAATGCCGAGCGCCAGACCGAGCACCAAGTGCGACCAAAGGGTGAACCGCTTGGTATATGAGTACAGCAGGAGCACGGCAAGAATGATGGGCGAGAGCAGTAGCGTCTCCCGGTTCAGTTGCGCCGCAGACAGAAGAAACGCCAGCGACATGACCACAGTAAAGCCCGCGACAAATCTCCGGCTCAGCAAGCCAGCGGGAATCGCACGCGCCGCGGTTCGCGGATTGGCAGCATCCAGGTGGGCGTCGGCCCAGCGATTGAAGGCCATGGCGGCCGAACGCGCAGTAACCATGCACGCGACGATCCAGAAGATCTTGCGCCACTCCGGCCAGCCGGCGGCAGCGAGCACGGCGCCGGTGAGGGCAAAGGGCAGCGCAAATATTGAGTGCTCCCACTTAATCATTTCCAACGTGGTGCCTACACTGCGCAGCAAAGCCATCACATAACTCCTTCCTTCAGTGTAACGGGCGATTGCGATAGTGGCTCTAAGTGGAAGGGCGGAGGTTGGCCGAAGTTTGCACCAAAAGTCGCAGCGACGTGGAGGGATCTGCTGTTTCTTTTCTCTATCCTATGGAGGGCCGCATCCATAGGGTGCTCACCCAATCACCTCTCCGCATCCCTTTGCCAGAAGCGATTGTGGGGCTTCCCCCGGATTTCCTGTGGGGCTTGGTGGAATCAAGAAACTGCATGCAGCTTTCTCCACAGAAAGCCGCACACGCGATACTGTCTGGTGCTGCGTAACAGGAAATCCGGGTACGCCGGGCGAACGTGGGGCACCCGGCGTGTTTTCGCAACTGGCAAAACTGGGCACCCGCACCGCTCGCTTGTCCCGTAGCTGAATCCTCAAACCCTACTTTTCGTTAGAGGGGTTGGCTACCTGGAGGTTGTTGGTCACTTTGAAAATTCCCGGCACGCTGTTGGCGCGAATACCAGCAACGTTCTTGTCTGCCTGGCTGTCGACCACACCGTTCAGGGTGACATTACCGTTGACAACCGTGATACGAATGGGCTGCGCCGGATCGAGCGCGTATCTATTCAGGCTCGGATATCCGTAAATGGCCCGATAGACCTGCAAGCGTGAGCGATCGTCCATGGGCGATAGGGGGTCGACCGATATGTTGTTGATAACATCCTGCACGCCTCGAAAATGGCTCGCCAAGGACACGGCAGAGTCGGCGGCAACCGGTCCGCGCGCATTTCCGCCTAGAGTGACCACTCCGTTCTGGACGTTGACACTGATGGCATTGAAGGCATTGCCATAGCCCACGCGGTCGTACTGGAGCTTCTTCACGATTGCCTGCTGAAGTTGCGCGTCTGAGATCTCGCCGGCGCCGGCAATCTGGAGTTTATTGCGAACGGCGACAACATTCTTGGTGCGGTGCGCCTTCTTGTCGATTTCTTCCTTGGCCGCGTAGTCGTTCACGGTGCCTTCCAGATCAACAACCCCATTCTTGACCGATACCTGCACGCCTTTGAATTTCTTGAGGGAGTTCTGGAGCTCTGCCTGAATGTTGTTGTCGGTTTGCGCGTTCTGTCCCAGGGCGTAGGGCGCTGGGGAAATCAAGACCTGAGAACCGAGAACGAGAACAGCAGCCAGAACCGAAGCGAGACCACGTGATGCCTTCTTCATTTCTATCTCCTTTTTATTCATCTCTCCGTGGCACGGCAGGCCGGAATATCCAGATAAGATCGCAGGAACTTGGGCTCTTTCCGCTCAACGGATGACGTCCATGCTTATTGACACGCGACAGTGGCCCTGGGTTGCACACCCTTGTTTACTACGACTATAAGACCCAGTCAACGAAAGCGTTTATGAACTTTTAAGACCAGGCTGAAGACGCCCGATTCGTCGCGCAAGGCGACCACGGAAACGCTCGAGGTGATGTCGACCTGAGCCTGAATAAGCTGTTGCGCCGTGGCATTCACGTTGGTGGCGTAGGTCAGCTGGACGTTACGGGAGATATTTTGCTGCACGGTAATCCGGGCGCTCGAGCTGCCCACGCTGCCTACGTAGGTCGGGTCGATCTTAACGCTGCCCACCCCAAAGAGCTTTTGCACGCGGCTGCCGACGGCCGCATTGAGAGCACCTCCCAGCAGCGCGTTGGTCGTCGAGTCGGAGCCCACGGACTGCTCTTGCTGCGAATAGAGTGCCTGTTCTTCCTGCGTCCGGCCCAGGGCCAGCAGGGAGATGACGTCAGCCTGGGGGAGCGGCGGCTCGGAGCGAAAGGTCGGCGTGAGCTTGCTGGCGTTGCCGTGCAGCCCGATGGTCACGTCATATTCCTCAATCCGGGTGGTGGCATCGATATCGATGATGGGCTCGATCATGACCGGGTTGGTGAAGAAAATCTCGCCATGCTGCAACTGATAGGTGGTGCCGGCGAAAGTGGCTGTGCCCTCGATGATGTTGATGCGGCCGAGGATTGCCGGCTGGGCAACGGTTCCGCGGATGCGGAGATCCACGCTGCCGGCCAACTGCGCGTAGGAGTTCTGGAAGTCGAGCTGCGGCGCGGAGAAGATATGAACATCCAGCCGCACATGGCTGGAGGGCGCGTTGGGATCCGGCGGCACGGAAGCCGCCGGAGACGTGGCAAAGCTGGCAAAGTCCACATTCGGGCCAATGATGAAGCGCGTGATCTGGACGCTGCCGGTGAGCAGCATATTGGTCTCGGATCCCTGCAGGTGCAGGGTGGTGTCGGCAGTGGCGCTGATGCCGAGGTAGCGAACCCGGATATCTTTCCCGGTAGCGGTAAAGTCCGCGTAGATACCATGCTGGTAGACCATGAACCCCCCGAACTTGAGCTGGCCGCCGCCGGTCGTACCTACCAGATCCTGCACCTCGAGACTGTTCTGGTCGAAAACCAGATTTCCGTTTAGTTTGCTGATGCCATTCGGCAGGTCATTCAGAGCAAGGGCAACGTTGGTGAGATGGATCTGGCCAGAGAGCACCGGCTGGGTGAGCGTCCCGCCGGCGTCGATGTTCAGCTCAAGGTGGCCGGAGGACGTAATGTCGGGATCGAAGGTCTGGGCCAGCTTCATGTTGATGCCGCCCTTGCCGGTAACCGCCAGCGCCTGGTTGCCCATCAATGCCGCGGTACCAGTCACCGCCAGATCGGTGTCTGGTCCAGTGATATGAGCCTGGGTGAGACGGAGTATCCCGTCATGCAGCGATGCGCGCAGTGGCCCCGCACCCTGGAGCGCAATGCCCTGCAGGGTGGCGGAGAGCTGATTGATCTCCGCATCGCCGCTGAACTGCTTCGGCTCCCGCAGCGGTCCGGCAACGTTGATCGTCCCGCCAATCGAGGATTTGCCGGTGACACTCTGCACCTGAAAGGCGCGGAGAAATGGAGCGATATTGAGGTTGGTCAAGACCACATTGGCCTGGGTCTGGAAGTCGCCCTGAAGCCCCGTCTGGCCTTTGACCTGAAGCTGCGCCACCGCC
The DNA here is from genome assembly GCA_003152195.1 of Acidobacteriaceae bacterium. GTDB lineage: Bacteria > Acidobacteriota > Terriglobia > Terriglobales > Acidobacteriaceae > PALSA-350. The sequence goes on along the minus strand of PLZN01000403.1, from coordinate 6,987 downwards.
AGGCTGTTTTGCGCGGTGAAATAGGCAATGCCACCCTGGGTGTGCGCAACGACTTCCAGGCTGCCGGCGGGCTGGCCCCCCAGGACCAGGTTGCGCAGATGAACCCCAGCCAGAATGGAGGGCGAATCGAACGTCCCGGAGGCGTGGGCATCAAACTTCAGCGAACCGGCCATGGCGAGTCTGGAGTCCCGCAATTGGGGAAAATGGGCAAGTTCAAAGTTGGTCCCATCCAAATTGGCCAGAAAGTTCTTCGTCTTCAGGCTGTAGGTCCCGTTGCCCTCCACGGTGCCGCCTTCCACCAGGAAGGTAAGTTTCGTCAGGTTGACGTCCTGCCCGGATAGGCTCACGGTCGCGACCAGGCTGCGATAGGGCTGGTCTTCGATGGCTCCGCCCTGCACCGTGAGATTACCGCCCCCGGTCAGGTTACCCAACGTCCCGCCGGCATGGGCCTCGAGGCTCAGGTTGCCGGTGACCGGCAGAGTTTGCCCGGCAATCGCCAGGATGTCGGTGAGCGATGCGTCCTGCACCCGAGCGGTAGCGTTAATGGTGGCTTCATCATCAAAAGCGTGGCGGCGCGCGCTGATGCGGTGGGCCTGCAGTTGACCGGAGGCGTGAATCACCGTCTTACCCCGCGTGAGCGTCGCCTGCTCAACCGCGACGAGGTTGGACGAAAAGCTTGCGGTTGCGTCCAGCCGGTCCCAGGAGATGGCCGTGGGAACAGCGGCCGCTGGGCCGGACGGGTTGGATGCATGGGTCGAGTCGGCCGCGGGCAAAGCGGCCGGCCCGATCGACGGCCGTTGCGGCGTCGTCCCGGGCATGGCCGGGACGACAAATACGGTGGAGAACTGGGTTGCTGTCAGATGACCTTGGAATTCGGGATCGAGCAGCGAACCAGTCACCGAGCCGTCGAATTCCCCTTCTCCATGGAGGTGGAAGGGGAGCTGAATGGGAAGGGCCGCAAGACCTTTCTTGCCGCCAATGCTAAGTCCGAGCGTCTTCAGCACGTGATCGAACTCGCCCAGATTGTGATTTTGCACGTGAACCGCAAGATCAGAAGAGAGAGTGATCGGATACACCCTGAGCAGGCCGGTGACGTTGAGGTTGGTCGCCGGGGTGTGCGCTTCGAGCTGATTGATCTGAACCCTGCCTCCGTTCTGGAAGTACTTTGCATCCAACGATCCGTTAACCGGCAGCAGGCCGGGAGCAGCCGGCTTCGGGGCACTCATGGCGAGGACGGCTGCCACCGTCAGGTCGTCCGCCGTGCCCGTCCAATCGACATTGACGGTTCCGTCCCCAGCCGAATCGAAGCCCAGATCCCGATAATTGCGATCGACAACGGCCTGCAATACGGTGGTCAGAAGCACCCCGTGCACCCGCGCGCGAATGCTCACGGCCGGCACCACCACGACCGGTACTCGCTGCGCCGGTTGCCGCGGAGCCCGCCTGGCATTCTCTCTACCGGTGCCAGGGGATGCCGCCGGCGCTTTGCTGGGGGGAGTTGCGGGCGCACTCCAGTTCAGGTATCGAAAGACAGCATTGATGACCCCGCCCTGGCGTGGGCGGGCGACGACGTCAGATAGCGTGATCTCGCCGGGGGTGACGTGCAGGCGGGTGGCCGCGTTCATCCCGTCGATCACCACGTATTGGTCGGCATAGTTGCCGTTGACCAGCTTGGCGTTGCCATCCAGCACAAATGGACTACTGCTGCTTCCCTGACCTGCAACCTGAAGATCCACGCTTCCGCGCTTCAGGCCGTCGACTGCGCCCAGCGCAGCCACTTCCGCCAGGTCAACGGTGCCGTTGGCGGAGAGTTTCCATTGCGGGTTGGCGAAGTGAACCAGGGAGCCGGACGCGTCGAGCTTGGTTTTCTCGGTGGTGAGGTGCAGGGTTTTGAGATCGACCGCGTCGTTTGCTGCTTCAACAGTCAGATCCATTTTGCTGCGCACGGTGGCGGCCTTACCGTTCTGGGCGGCGATATCGGAGAAGGTGAGATCGCCGAGGTAGTGACCAGTGGCCGGCGCATACGTGATCACAACGCCGAGATCGTTGGCGGCAAGTTGGAAAGGGATCGCGCGCTGATTGAGCAGCGCCAGGCCGTTGTGGATTTCAACCCGGCGCGCCTGAAGATCAAAGATCGTTTTGGTTGCCGGGCCGCTGCTCTTCTCTTTCGCCTTAGGCGTGGGCTGATTCGTGCTGCCGTCGGGGTAGATGATGAGATGAACCGCTGGGCGGTCAGCCTCCAGGGAGTCGAGGCCAACCTTGGCTTCAAGGAACGACAGGATCTTGGCCCGCGCATAAATCCGGTCAACATGGGCGTACGGCAATTCCCCCGGGCCCTCCAGGCCATGGATGGTCAGCCCATTCACTTCCACGGCGAGATGGAAAACGTTCCAGCTCAACGAGTGCAGCTCCACTCGGCCACCGGTGGCGTCTTCGAGGACGACGATGACCTTCTGCCTCAGCAGGTTGGAAAACCATGGGGTGGAAGCGTAGAACACCAGCAGCCCAACGCTGACGAGAAGAAGCAGCAGCAGGGCGCCGCCCACCTTCCAGAAATAGCCCCAGACACTCCTGCGCCGAACGGCAGTTAGAGGTCCCGGGGAGGGAGGCAAGATGCTCATGGCTGTCCTCCGGAGTCGTCGCCAGAACCCGTGGTGCCCACCTGCCCATAAGCGGGATCCAGAATGCTTACGCTGCCTTCAGACTTGAGGCTCTGTAGCCATTCGAGCAGCAGGGAGCTCACCCGCCGCTGTAGCAGGATCTCCTCGATGCGGTCGGAGACTGTCGCCAGAGCCGGAGGCTTGTCAACCTTCCCCCGGAACTGGGGAAGGAGCGTTTTGTTGTAATAATCCGCAATCTCGGCCTGGGAGATGCGAACGCCAGAGCCAAAACGCGACTGGATGAACGAGAGGATGGACATGCGCTGGCTCCAATGCGCTTCGACCTCCTTCTCTGTCAGGCCTTTTGCGTGCAGAAACGCTTGCCAGCCGGCGTCGGTGTTGCAGTGGTACTGCACGCAGTCTGGAATCGCTTCGCGCAGTTCTTTAAGGCGCTGCTGTACCTCCTCAGGCGTGGGAGGCGCAGCCGCCTGCGCCATCTTCATTTGTTGCAGGATGAGGTCGCGATCGATCAGGCGCTGCAGCGCGCTCTGCGGTGTGTTGCGTGCGTTGTTGATGCTGAATGGCTGCAGGACGGCATAACCCATCTCTTCCGTCACGTCGCTCTGCAGGATAACGCTGCCGTTGATGACCGCGACCACGTGATCGAGGACCACCATCCTGCCCTGGGGCACGGATGCAATGGAGCCGGGCGACGCGGCGGGAGTGGAAGCGTGTTCGAGCGGTGACACCAACGGCGCTGCCGGACGGACCGGGAAAGGGGGTCCGGTGGCGCCTTGCTGCCCCCACGCGCCATTGGCCATGATCGCTCCCAGCAAGGTGAGAGCCACGGCCACCAACGCAGGAATGTGCTTCGCTCTATGCATCAAAAGCTCTGCCCGATGCTGAAGAAGAAGTTGAAGTGCCCCGCCTGACCGACGTGCGGGTTCGGAGCCGTAGACACCGTGGTGTAGTCGTAAATCACGGGGTAGATCGGCGGATTGAGGTTATAGCTGAAGTCTGCGCGCACCGGCCCGATCGGCGTGTGGTAGCGGAGGCCCAGCCCCAGGGCATGGGAGAAGTCGTTGAAGTCGCAGGTATCCGCCGTGTTGTAGGTGGTGTAGGGCACGGAAACATTGCGGCAGGTATAGCTATGTGGCTGCTTGATGCGCAGGGCACTGGGCCAGATCTGAGAGGACTTTTCAAAGGCGTTGCCCATGTCATGGAAAAGAACAAAACTGAGATCGGTGCCCACGTAAGGCAGAGCGGGCGCAGGGGGGCGGAGCTCCAGCGTGTTGACGAAGACGCCGGCGCCCCCCACCGGGTAACCGGTCTGAGGATCGCGTGGACCGGCGGCATTGATGGGAAAGCCACGGTGTGAGGTGGCGCCCCCAGCATAAAGGCGTTCGGGCAGAGGGATCAGTTGCCCAGCGCCGTCGCCGAAGGAACGTTCCTGTCCGTAGCGGGTCTGCCGTGCGATCACCCAGTGATCGCGGCCAAAATCGTAATAGGTGGCATTGCTGAGGTCGATCCGGTCGAAGTTGGCCTGGGAGCCAAATTTGCCATCGGCCAGGAACAGTTCCCCGGTGCTGAAGCTGCCATGGTGCGCGTCCAGCGCAACGTCGCGGGTATCGCGGATCCAGGTAATTCCCGGCCCCCCCACCCGCACCGGTTGCGCGAGCAAGGGGATCTCCGCCAGGCTGACTTGAAGGGTGTTGGAATTCACCGAAACCCGGCGATAGGAGAAGGAATAGATCAAGGTTGTGGGTTTGGTCACTCGCTGTGAGAGACGCAGCGCGGCCGAGAGAATCGCTGCCTTATAGGTGGAGATCACAGCGCTGTTGTTATAACCGCCGGAGAGCGTCAGGTTAAGAGATGGCTTATTGCGAAAATGCGGGTCCTGGTAACTGAGCATCGCCACCTGCTCCAGCGTTCCGTAGTTGGTTCGCAAGGTAATGGACTGGTCGGTGCCACGCAGATTGGTACGGCTTACACCGAACAGAACGCGTGGGCTGGCCCCAGTGTGGCCATTGGGATTGCATTTGTAGCTATTGGCGATCCCCAACAGTATCTGTTCTGCCTCGGAGAGACATCCCTGCGTGGGCTGGCCCGTCTGCACTTCAAAACCGAAGCCATACGTGAGATCCCAGCGTCTCGCCTCGGTCAGATTCAAAAGGACGTTTTTATAGGTTTCATCGCCGTTTGGATTCTGGATGGCGGTATTGACTTCATTGAAGAGGGCCAGGTTATAGAGGCTGCGCTGCATCTGCAGCAGGGCCGTTTGATTGAGCGGGTCGCCGGGGTGCAGCAGGACCCGCTGCTGAACCACGGACGGCCGGGTGAGGCTCACGCCGGAGACAATGACCTTGCGCACGAAGAACTGCTTGCCCGCCACTATCTTCATGGTGAAATCGACTTCATCCGGATGGTCCGGCTCGGGTTGCTGAAACAGGTTGACCTGGGCGTTGTCATAGCCCTTACTGAGGTAGTAGGTCAGGACCAGATCACGGTCCTGATTGATGTTGAGGGCGGAGTAGGGCTGCCCTACCTGAGCATTCAGGTTGGGTTGCAACGCAGCCAGTTGCTCGGCTGTAGCTCCCTCGATGTCATATTTGGCGATCCGGCGCTGCGTTCCTTCATCGATGACGTATGTGATCTTGAAGTGGGAGATTCTCCGGGCCTTGCCGGCCAGGGTATCGCTATCCGTAAATTTGGCGGTGACGGTTACGGCGCTGAAGCCATTGCTGCGATAGAGCGACTTGATGCTGGCGACATCCTGATCGACCAGTTGCTGGCTGAACGCACCATCGCGGTCCAGTATGCTGGCGGGCCGCACGCTCAGGCGCTGGGCAATCAGCCAGGTGCTGAAATACTTATTGCCGGTGATAGTGACCGTGTCGACGACGTGCTTTTTACCCAGCTCAATCGTATAGAGCGCGGTCACGTGTTGCGGACCCGTGTGCACCGGCTCGTGGGTGACCTTTACATCGAAGTAGCCGTGGCCCTCAAAGTAGTTGCGCAGGTTCTGGGCGCCTTCGTTGAGCAGGTCCTGGTCCACCGTACCCTCCTCAAAGATGGGCACCAGTTTCTGCATCTGGCCCTTGCTGATCTTCGCGCCTTCGACCTTCACGGTGACCAGCGGCCCCTGGTGGGCAAGGAAGGTATAGTTCAGCCGGTTTACGGGAGGCGCATACTCTTTGGAGGTAAGGCTAACCGTGGCGGAAAGCCGCTCTCTCTTTTCGTAATGCTTGTGCAGGCCGCGCAGTGCTCGGCTGACGGTGTTGCGATTGACCTTGGAGTTTCGCTTGAGTTTGCCCTGCTTGCGAAACTGCGCTTCGGTCAGGCCACTGTCGCCGGTCAGGTTCACGTCGCCGACCCGGGCCGGATTGCCGGGCGTGACCCAGTAATCGAGGTCAACCAGCGAGTTTGCCCGGTCGATCACCGTGGTTTCGGCGATCTGGTCCCGGTAATAGCCATTATTCTGGAGGGACGCGTTGACGTCCGTCTCTGCCAGCGCCGCCTTATTTTCCAGATAAGCCGTTCCCGCCTGCAGTTGGGTTGCGGCCTGCAGCACGGAGGCGAGGCGATCGTCCTTAACGCCGTTCACGTTGACGCGGCCTACAAAGAGACGCGGCCGCCCGGAGAAGATGATGGAAACGTCGTTACCGGCGCGCACACCGGCCACTTCGATGGTTTGGTAAAGACCGGTGGCGTAGAGGCGGCGCAGGCTCTCGCGCACCTTGTCCGGGTCCAGAGGAACGCCAGCCTGCTGCGGCAACTGGCCGGGCAGCGGCGCCAGCAAAGCTTCGCTGACCCCCTCAAAGGCAACGTTCACTACCTGCAAGCCGGCCCAATCGAGCAGCAGACCCTGCCGGGAATCCTGCGGCGCGAGGGGAACGGCCGCTGGCGCTGAGGCCGCGGCGGGTGCAGTCTGCGCCGGCGGCGCAAGCGATGCCTGGGCAATCGAGATCGTGGAAGGAGCCACCATGCTCAGCACAAGCGAACCGTATAGCGCGAGCCGCGCGGATGGAAGCAATGGCGTCAAGACCAACAAAGATCCTCTCAGGTAGGCATCGCACCCATCCATCGAACACTGTACAGACTGTTGGACGCGAGGTCTCCCGGGGAAACCCGCTTCTCCGCCAGAAGGCTCCTTACCGGGCAAAGCGAAGATCACCGCCGCAGCTCTCTCTCTTCGAATCTTTATACTAAGACGTGGCGAGGATGTTACGGGAGAGCGCTGTGGAATCGATCGAGGAACGTTACTCGCGCCAGGTGCTCTATCCGGAGATTGGTGAGCGCGGCCAGAGGCAACTGGCCAACGGGCATGTGGCGGTGGTGGGCTGCGGAGCGACGGGAGCCGCGGCGGCGGCCCTGCTGGCGCGGGCCG
>PLZN01000401.1 GCA_003152195.1 Acidobacteriaceae bacterium | reverse complement strand
GGCCGGGGAACGTGCGCGAGCTGGAAAGCGTGATCCGGGCGGCGTGCCTAGCGGGTGAAGGCCAGTGGCTGCGGCCTATCGACCTGGTCATCCTGCCTCTCGAAAAGGCGAGCAACAGGGACGGCGAGCCACCCATTCCCGAGAACTTCACCCTCGATGGCGTGATCCGGCGACATATTCTTCTGGTGCTGAAGGCCTGCGATGGCAATAAAGCGCGCGCCGCTTCCAAACTGGGAATCAGCAGGTCGACGCTTTACCGCATGCTCGAATCCGACGCCGCCATGCCCATGCATTCCTCCGACGTGACGCACGACAAACTCACGGCCTAAACGGCCACTCGCCCTGTTCGCCTGCGCCAATTGTCGATACACTGCGCTTACCCCCTCTCGCGGGCCCAGGAATGCGTTTGTCTCGAAAACCAAACCTTATCGCCATTCGATTTGTCTTGCTCGCTCTTGTCCCCGGCGTTCTCCATGCCACCCAAATCACGCCGGGCATCGCGCAAAATCTCCCTCTTAGCAACCGTCTGAAGACGCTGAACGCTATCTTCTCCGACTACTGGGAAGATCGTCTCAAGCACAACCCCGATTTTGCCTCCTCCATCGGCGATAAGCGCTACAACGATCAGCTCCCGGATTACTCTGTCGAGGCCTATAACGACTCCCTCGCCCGCGGCCGAGCCTTTCTGAATCGACTGGGCGAAGTGGATACGGCAGGGATGTCCGACCAGGAGCAGTTGAGCAAAGAGGTGTTGGTACGGCAGTTGATCGAGGACCAGGAGGCGGCCAGATTCAAGCCCTGGGAGATGCCGGTCAATCAGTTCGATGGCCTGCAGGTCGATCTTCCCCAGCTCGTCCCTCAGCTCACCTTCACCTCCACGAAGGATTACGAGGATTACATCGCTCGCCTCAAGAAGGTCCCGCTGGCCTTTCAGCAGACGACGGACGATATGTCCATCGGGATGGACGACCATCGCGAGCCCCCCGCATACCTGATGGAGAAGGTGCTGGTGGAAGTGAACGCCATCGCCAACCAAAAGCCGGAAGACGGGCCGTTTGCCCTCCCCGTGCAAAAGTTTCCCGCGTCCGTTTCTCCAGAGCAACAGGGGCGCATCAAGCAGGAATTATTCGCAGCGATTGCCGGACAGGTATCGCCGGCCTACCTTCGCTTTGGCAAATTTTTAAAATCCCAGTACATTCCCAGCGGGCGCAGCGACCCGGGCCTGTGGGCTCTGTCCGATGGCGAGGCTTATTACCGCTTCCTGGTAAAGCAGAGCACCACCACTGACCTGACACCGGCGCAGATTCACCAGATCGGCATCGATCAGGTAGCGCAGGACGAGGAGCAGTTGCTGGCAATTGCCAAGAAGTTGGGTTTCGCCGACGTGAAAGCGCTCCAGATCGCTGCCGCCGGCAATCCCAAGCTGTTTCCGACCAGCAAAGAACAGCTTTTGGATTCCTATCGCGGATACCTCGACCAGATGCGGCCCAAACTCCCCCAGCTCTTTGGCCGTCTTCCCAAAGCCCCGCTGGTCGTGATGCCTGTGCCGGCGTACGCCGAAAAGGATCAGGCACCGGCCTACTACATCCATGGAACACCGGACGGTTCCCGGCCCGGTACGGTGTTCGTCAACACCTATAAATTTGAAACGCGGTCCCTCGACGAGGTGGAAGTGATCGCTTACCACGAAGGGCTGCCCGGACATCATCTGCAGATATCGATCGCGCAGGAGCTTAGCGGCATTCCCGATTTTCGTAAGTACACCGGCTACACCGCTTATACCGAGGGATGGGGTCTCTATGCCGAGCGTCTGGGCAAGGATGTCGGTTTCTACCAGGATCCGTACAACGACTATGGGCGCCTGGAAGCCGACATCTGGCGTGCGATCCGCCTGGNNCCTGGTGGTCGACACCGGGGTCCACTCCCAACACTGGACGCGCCAGCAAATGGCCGATTACTTCCATCAATACTCAGGCCTCGCCGAAAACGATATCCAGGCGGAAACGGATCGCTACATCGCGGTGCCGGCGCAGGCGCTCGGTTACAAGGTGGGACAACTCAAGTTCCTGGAGCTAAGGGCCCGGGCGCAGAAGGCACTCGGCGAACGATTCGACCTTCGCGCCTTCCACGATCAGCTACTGGATTCCGGCGCTCTGCCCCTCGATTTGGTGGAGCAGCGGATCGACACCTGGATTGCGGCCTCGACCGCGCAGCAAAAGGCGCAGAAATAACCAAAGGGAGATTCGATGGGTGCATACATAGCCAGACCTTCGCTTGACGGCCTCCGGNNAAATGGGCGGCATTCTGCTCCAGGCATTCCTCAAGTCCAAAGTACTTGAGCCGGAGCAGATAGTGGCCACGGTGGAACACGAAGAGCGCGCCGGGCAGCTCTCCGCTCAGTGGGGGGTTGATGTTTCCACTGACAATGTCGCTGCGGCGGCGGCAGCGGATCTGATCCTGATCGGCTTGAAACCGGTCACGGTTCCCGAGGTTGTCAGGCAGATTCGTCCCTCGCTTACGCCGCAGAAGCTGCTGATCTCGATCGCCGCTTCGGTGCGCACGACGGCCATCGAAGAGGCCGCAGGGATGGATATCGGGGTGGTACGCGCGATGCCGAATACTCCGTCGATGCTGGGAGCCGGCATCGCCGCGCTCAACCGCGGACGGTTTGCCACCCAGGAGCAGCTGGACCTGGCCGCATTTCTGTTCGCGACGGTGGGCCGCACCGTGGTGGTGGAAGAGAAACACATGGATGCCGTTACCGGCCTTTCCGGCTGCGGGCCGGCCTTCATCTACATCATCCTGGAATCGCTGNNTGGTGCTGGAAACCGGCTACCATCCGGCATTGCTCAAGGACGCGGTGACCACTCCGGCGGGTTGCACCGTCGATGGCATCCTGGAATTGGAAGAGGGTGGCCTGCGGGTGACGCTGATCAAGGCCGTGATGCGGTCCACCCAGCGCGCCAAGGAACTGGCCGCCGGGTAGACTCGGCGGCGGGTAAGATAAAGGCGAGGGGGATCGATGAGTTCTGCCCATACGCTTCCGGCGTCCGCCACCCCGTCCATCAACACCTCCCGTTCTTCGGTTCTGCTGCCTCGTTTTGCCTGGGGCGTGCTGGCCTACAACGTTGCCGTGATCTTATGGGGCGCGTTGGTTCGTGCCACCGGTTCCGGGGCCGGCTGTGGCGATCATTGGCCGCTGTGCAATGGCGTCGTGTTGCAGACACACCCTCGGCTGGCGACGATTATCGAGCTCACCCATCGCATGACCAGCGGCGTCACGGTGATCGCGGTTCTTCTGCTGCTGGTTTGGACCTTCCGCAGCACCGTTTCCGGACACCTGGCGCGCATCACCGCCATCGCGGCCACGATGCTCACCTTCAATGAAGCCCTGCTTGGCGCCCTGCTGGTGCTGCTGCGGCTCACCGCGGACAACCGTTCCGGGGCGCGCGCGGTTTACCTTTCCCTGCACCTGGCCAATACCCTGCTGCTGCTTGCCGCGCTCACCCTTTGCGCGCATTTCCTCTCGCGCCGCGAAGCCTTCGAGCTGCGTGCGGTGCGCTTTACGCAACTGCCACTGTCCATCACGGGTCTCGGCGCCACCTTGGTGGTAGGAGTCAGCGGTTCGCTCGCTGCGCTCGGTGATACGCTTTTTCCCGCGACTTCGGTTGGCGCCGCCTTCGCGCAGGACTTCTCGAGCAGCAGCAGCTGGCTGCTGCGCCTGCGCTTTCTCCACCCTATTACCGCTGTGATTGCCGGCCTCTTCATCTGCTGGCTGCTGATGCGCAGCGTCGCGCGCCCCACCGAGCGCACGATGGCAACGGTGGTGGTGTTACTGCTGGCCCTGCAGTATGGGCTCGGCGCCGCTGACGTAGCGCTTCTCGCCCCCCTCTGGATGCAGATCGTCCATCTGCTGGGGGCGGATCTGCT
>PLZN01000283.1 GCA_003152195.1 Acidobacteriaceae bacterium | reverse complement strand
CGCAGCGGCTGTGCTACTTCAACGCCATGATGCACTTCATGTATGCGCTGCCGCGGCTGATCTTTCTCACCGCTCCTTTGCTGTACCTGATCTTCTCCCGCAGCAACGTGCCCGGCTATTGGGCGGCGATTATGGCCTTTGCCCTGCCTCACCTGGTGCTGTCGAGCAGCACCAACTCGCGCATTCAAGGACAGCATCGGCACTCTTTTTGGAATGAGATTTACGAGACCGTACTGGCTCCCTACATCCTTCTGCCCACCATCCTGGCCATGATCAATCCCCGCATGGGCAAGTTCGACGTGACCGCCAAGGGCGGGGTGGTGAAACAGTCGTATTTCGATATCAGGATTGCCTACCCGTTCATCTTCCTGCTGATGATGAACCTGGTTGGACTGCTCATGGCCATCCCCCGCCTGATCCATATCCCGGGGATGGACCGGCTGTGGGATGGGACGCATCCGGGCACGGTGGCGATGAACTGCGTTTGGACCGGCTTCAATATCGTGATCCTCAGCGTGGCCACGGCAGTGGCCCGGGAAGAACAGCAACGCCGCGCCCAGGTCCGCGTCGGCCTGGCATCGCAAATCTCCGTGGTGCTGCCCGACGGCACGGTCGAGCCCGGCGATACCACGGATCTCTCCAGTAGCGGGGTCGCGATTCGACTGCTCCATCCGGTACAACTGGCTCTTGGGCAGGAGATCCAGATTGTTTTTTCGCTGCTTGAGGGCAACGCCTTGCTGCCGGTAGTGGTTAGGGGAGGCGAAGGGCGTGAGCTACGCCTGCAGTTCAGTTCAATGAGCCTGGATGAGCAGGGAATCCTGACCTCAGTGCTCTACTCGCGCGCCGACTCCTGGTTGGGCTGGGGCGAAGCCCGTGAACCGGACCGGCCATTGCGCAGCCTGTGGAGGATTGTGCGGCTTGCCGGCAAGGGCTTGTCCATCGCAGTACGCAGCTTGCTTCCGGTTCGGCAGCGGCAGCTGGATCGAGCCGCTCTGGAGACCAGCCGGATGACCCCACTGCTGTTGCCGGGGCTTTCTGCTGGTGGGCCTTCTCGCCCCTGGCAGGGGCGCGGCGAGGGCCGAGCTGCGTCTGCACGCGAGCGATCCTCTGACCTCCCGCATGAGCACCGGCGCGACCTCCAACCTGACACTCATGCCTGTCGCCGGAAGCTCGCCCGGACGATTCGACGATCAGTTCACCCTGCGCGATGCCGGTGTGCTCACCCCGATCGAGCTGGGCGGACAGGTCCGCTCCCACTCGGTGAACTTTTCCTTGTCGGAGATGGAGTTGACACAAAAGGCGAGCCTGCACCTCTATTACCACTTGGCGGCCACCCAGACGGCGCAGTCAGGTTCTGTGCGGGTGCTACTGAACAGTACCGAGGTGGCTACCCTGACCGTGCCGCGCGCCGTCGACCGGGCCGCGCTGCTGGAGCAGGAGATTGCGCTGCCCGCGGATCTGCTGGTGCACCAGAACCAGCTCACCTTCGCCTATGGCGGCCAGCCCTGCCCGTCGCCGGCCGATCTGGCGCCGTGGAGCGGTATTGAACCCGAGACCCGCCTCTCCCTAAGCGGCAGCCTGCTGGCGATACCCAGCGATCTCACGCGGCTTCCGTTGCCCTTTCTCGACCCGTCGTCTCTTCGCCGATCGAGCGTGCCGGTGGTCTTTGCCGTGCCGCCGTCGCCCGAAGCGCTGGAGGCAGCGGGCATTGTTGCATCGTACTTCGGGATGCTGGCAGATAACCACCAGCTCCTCTTTCCGGTGAGCATCGGGAAGCTTCCGCCAGGCAATGTGATTCTGATCGCGGAGAGCGCCGCGTTGCTGCCGCCCGGCCTCGCCCTCTCCGGCATCGCGAGCCCAACGGTAGCCGTCCGGCCCAATCCGAGCGACCCGGCCGGCAAGGTGCTGGTCGCTGTGCTCGCCCTGCCGTTCGCGCGCATCGCGCACGGGCAGTCGACGGTGGAACAAGAGGTGGTGCAGAAGGCTCGTTCGCTCGAGAGCCGCGGCCTTACGGATCTGGCTGCGCAAACCTGGCAGCAGGTGCTCCTTTCCCAGCCCGACAACACCGAGGCTTTGGCCGGGTTGGCGCGGATGGCCAAAAAGCAAGGTAAGAATGCCGAGGCGGCCCGCTATCTCGACCGTTTGCGGCAGATCAATCCCAAGGATCCGCAGATTGCCGTCATCGAGTCCACGGTGACCGAAAAGCTACAGAGCGGCCGCCAGGCACACGCCGAATCCCTGGCGGCTGCAGGCAACTATGCCGGGCCGCCATCAACTTCGCTGCCAGAGTGGGCGAAACGCCCTTTCAATCTTTGGTCACGAACATCACCGGCGGTGTGCGCTGGCGCCCCGCCGGGGGGTCCGCTGACATTCAGCTTCTCGCGGGACAGCATCGAGGATACCCAGCTCTCTTACTCCGGCTTGCGCGATCCCGGATCGGCGACCGCCAGCTTCGATGGAAACATCTGGGGCGGTGTCATCGCCAATACCGGCGATGTGCAGGTCGCGCGCGGCGATGCGCTCTCCGGGTTCTATGCCGGCGTCGGCGGTCAGTACATTGCCGGCCGGCACGTGCTGGACAATACACAACTCCATGGGAATGCGGGCGCGTACTGGCGCGTGCTGACCCTACCGGACCTGGGCACGCTGGTCCTCGGAGCCAATTTTTTCGGAATGCACTACGCACACAATCTGCGCTACTTTACTTACGGGCAAGGGGGCTACTTTAGTCCCGAAGCGTATTTTTTGGCGGCCATGCCTCTGAGCTGGACAGGACACTACGGCCCGGATCTGCATTACACCGTAACCGGCAGTATTGGCGCGCAAAGTTTTCAGGAGAATTCCGAGCCCTATTTCCCACTCGATCCCCGGTTGCAGGCTGCCTTCGGCGGCCCCCTCGTGCCGGTGACCGCCAGCGTAGGGGTTAATTACGATCTGCAATCGGAGATGGCCTACCCCATCCAGGATCACTGGTATGTCGGCGCTTTCTCGCCTTCAACAACACGCGCGATTACGCAACTCAGCCGGTCGGATTCTTTGTCCGCTACCTCTTCCGTCCACAGCCCGATTCCGTGACCGGTCCCATCGGCGCCTTTCCCCGCAAAGGCTTCCGTCCCGTCGTAATCCCGTAACCTCCCGCTCCTGATCGTCGTCTGCATCACAAGCCATGCTCCCAATTGCCATGAAACACCCGTTATGGGGTTGGTGTGCTTAAATTGTTCGTTGCCAACCGTGTCGTCCTTGCCTTACCAAGATTGACTCTTGTCGCTACGAAGAAATGAAGGAACGAAAACGGCATGCAACGCGAATTTGCAGAACCGCTTTACCAGTCAAGCACCGGTCGGCTGTCCTGCAGCTTCCCGGGCGCTCTATACCGGGAGAGATGCTACGCATGGCAATGACCTCATACCTTCTGAAAAGTACGATCGTCGGGGCACTCGGTGGCCTTTTGTTCGGCTTTGACACGGCCGTCATTGCCGGCACAACCCAGCAATTGACGGTGGTCTATCACCTCACTCCCTTCACTCTCGGTCTGACTGTCTTTATCGGACTCGTCGGCACCGTGATCGGAGCGATGAGTGCTGGGGTGCTTGGCCAGCGCATCGGCGGCCGTGAGGCGCTACGCGTCATGGCCATCCTGTACACCATCTCGGCCCTGGGCTGTGCGTTCGCCTGGAACTGGCCCGCGCTGATGGTCTTCCGCTTGATTGGCGGACTGGGAATCGGCGGCTCTTCGGTACTTGGGCCTGTCTACATTGCTGAACTTGCTCCGGCAAAGTGGCGGGGCAGAATGGTAGGCCTGTTTCAAATTAACGTTGTCGGCGGGATACTGCTTGCGTACCTCTCCAACTACCTCATCTCGCTGCTCGATTTAGGCCCACTGCAATGGCGCTGGCAGCTCGGGGTCGCGGGGATCCCTTCCCTCCTATTTCTGATTATGTTGTACGGGATCCCCCGCAGTTCACGGTGGCTGGTAACTAAGAACAGAACCGATGAGGCACTCACGATTCTCAAGATGATGGGCTCTCCAGACTCTGAGGCCGAGCTGCGCGAGATTGTCGATTCCGTCCACCTGGAGCGCGGTATGGCGGCCGAGCCTCTCTTCCAACGCAGCTACCGGCTACCCATCTTTCTCGCCGTCACCATCGGACTCTTTAATCAACTCGCGGGAATCAACGCGATCCTCTACTACTCGAATTACATCTTCGCATCGGCCGGATTCAGCCAATTGTCCAGTTCCAAACAGACAGTGCTGATTGGACTCATGAATCTACTTGCGACCCTACTGGGTATGTCGCTCATCGATAAACTCGGGCGAAAGACACTGCTTCTGATCGGGAGCGTGGGGATGACGATTTGCCTCACTGGCGTCGCGACCGTCTTCTTCACCCATACCCATGCCGCAGCTCTCGTTTGGCTGCTGGTTGCCTATATTGCTTTCTTCTCCGTCTCGCAAGGCGCAGTGATCTGGGTCTACATCGCGGAGGTGTTTCCAAACCGCGTCCGTTCCAAGGGCCAGAGCCTCGGGTCATCCTCACACTGGATCATGAACGCCCTCATCTCGCTTCTTTTTCCGATTCTCGCAAAATATTCCGGAGGACTACCTTTCGCATTCTTTGCGGCCATGACAACGCTGCAGTTCTTTGTTGTGCTGTTCATCTATCCAGAGACGAAAGGGATCTCGCTCGAGCAGCTGCAACGCAAACTTGGCATTGCGTAGGCTTGCATTTCCAAATGGCTAATTTAAGCCAGACCCGGTGATTGGGTACGGACCAAATGCTCAATGCTCCGAAGCCTGCTCGACACCGTCCAGTGCTGCACGTAAAATACGTGCTGCACGTCAATCGTGTGGGAGAACGTACCATGCCTCCAATTCGAAAGCAAAACCTGACCGTGAGCCTAAGCCCCCAGACGGTGCAAAAGGCCAAGGTCCTCGCGGCCAAGCGCTCCACATCCATAAGCGGCCTTTTGGCCGGACAAATTGAGGCACTGGTAGAGGCGGAAGAAGCGTATGAGAGCGCGCATCGAGCAGCGCTGGATCTGATGGAGCGAGGATTCCACATGGGCGGGATTCATTCTATTGATCGAGAGGAATTGCATGAGCGGTAAGATCTTCGTCGACACGAATGTTTTGATCTACGCCCACGATGTCGACGCGAAAGAGAAGCATGCGATCGCTAAGGAAGCTTTGTATGAATTGTGGGCCAACCGGACGGGCTCTCTCAGTACACAGGTTTTGCAGGAATTCTATGTCAACGTGACACGAAAACCCTCTAAGCCGCTGATGAAGAAGTCTGCCCGCGCCGTTGTGGACAAGTATGCCATCTGGTGCGTTGACACAACACCGGCGGAGATCGCGGTTGCATTTCGCATCGAGGACGAAGTCCGGATTGGATTCTGGGATGCCCTGATCTGTGCGGCGGCATTGAAGACGGGCGCAGAGCGGATTCTTTCCGAAGACCTGAACGCGGGCCAGAAGATTGCTGGTATTCGCGTTGTGAATCCTTTTGCCCATATTAAGTCGAAATGAAGCGATTTGAGCAATCAACCCTAAATGAGCCCGAGCGCGCATCTTGGGAGCCGCTTACGTGATGGGAGCGGGATTGAATAGAGCAAACTCATTATGCAAACCCCAATGGTCGGCCCATGTTTGTTTGCGGCCGCTCGCCACGTCAATAATCAGGTGGAAGATCTGCTCGCCAACTTGCTGAATCGTTACCTCACCGGTGGCGATGCGGCCGGCATCGATATCAATCAGGTCTGACCACCGGTCTGCAAGGGCACTGCGGGAGGCAACCTTAATCACCGGAGCCATGGCAAGCCCATAGGGAGTCCCGCGTCCGGTAGTGAAGACATGCATGTTCATCCCCGCGGCTAACTGGAGGGTTCCGCAGACAAAGTCACTTGCCGGTGTGGCGGCAAAGACGAGACCCTTGGTGGTGACGCGTTCCCCCGGGCCGAAAACGCCGGCCAGCGCGCTGCTGCCTGCCTTTGCGGTTGACCCCAGCGCCTTTTCAACGATATTCGTCAGCCCTCCGGTCTTGTTTCCAGGAGTTGGGTTGGCACTCCGATCGGCCCCGCCGCGTTGAAGGTAAGCATCGTACCAGGCCATTTCTCGAATCAGATCCCGCGCCACCGCTTCATTGGCGGCGCGGGCCGTCAGCAGATGAATGACATCGCGGACCTCGGTAACTTCTGAAAACATCACGGTGGCGCCGGCGCGCACCAGAAGGTCAGCAGCATAGCCCACCGCCGGATTGGCGGTCACGCCAGAGAATGCATCGCTTCCTCCACAATGCAATCCAACGACAAGATCGGCGGCCGGCCGGGCAACGCGCGTTCGTGCATGCAACTGGATCAGGCGTCTCTCCGCCATCTCCATAATGGCCGTGACCATATCGCCAAAGCTGCGATGCTGCTCATCCTGCAAGCGGATGACATAGGGCACGCTGGACAAAATCGGGAGGCTGCTTGCCGGCAGCATTTGCGCGGGTTGCAGCTTTTCGCAGCCCAGGCTGACAACCATAGGCGCCCCTCCAAGATTCGGATTCAGACTCAAATTACGCAGGGTTCGAATGGGAATCTCGGATCCGGGAGCGTTGATCGCAACCCCGCATCCGTAGGGATGGGTTATCGCAATCACATCGTCGACGTTTGAGTATCGCGGTAGGATCTCTGACCGGATGCGCTTTACCGCGAATTCTACCGTGGCCGAAACACACTGCACCGTGGTTGCAATTCCGAGCATGTTCTTGGTTCCGACGGAGCCATCCTGGTTGAGAAATCCGTCGAAGGTATATCCCTCCAGCGGCGGCAGCGCATCGGGCACGGCGGTTGCGAGGGGGAGCCGGTCAAGCGGCGGGGCCGCAGGCAGACTCATCACCCCTTCGTGCACCCAGCAGCCCTTATCGACAGGCGCTTCGGCATATCCGATGACAACGCCATAGCGAACGATGGGCGCGCCTTGCGCTATGGTGGACAAGGCCACCTTGTGCGCCTCCGGGATCGCCTCTGCAAGCGTCAGACCGGAATCGAATTGCGTCCCGGCCGGCAGACCGCCTTCATTCGCGACGATCGCTACATTGTCCTGTGCGTGGACCTGAATGCACAGGGGACGCAATCCACCGTTGCCAGACATGCCATTACCCGCTTCTAAATCTACGCTTGACCGCCCTGGGAAAGGATATAGCAACAGAAGAAAGGCTATCGGAACCTGCCTACCGCAGATACAAGAACTTACGCCGCTCTTCAGCTAGTTTTTGCAGATTTCGTTTGGCCTTATATTTCTGGCGGAGGGCCTCGAACAGTTGTTCGAACTCCTGACTTTTCCCCAGGGAATGCAGCTGGGCCGCGGCCTTTTCCAGCAGCTGAATGGCAGGCTCATAGCGGCTGCTTCGTGCATCGACGATGGCCTGCTCTCCGAGGCGGAGATAGATGGACGCGGCATCTTCCGGATGCTGTTTTTCGCGCTTCGCGGCAAGAAGGAGCCAAAGATCATTCCTGCAGCCGCCGGCTTGGGCTTCCTGCCAAGCCTCCTCGGTCTTTCGCTCATCGAGGAATATCTCAACCAGCAACGAATGATCCTGCCTTTGGTTCCACCCATGGTGGCCTACGCCTATCACACGCTTGCTACGGTCTTGCCCGGACTTTTCGGCGATGGTTCGGCGGATATGCGCCAAGGCCTGAGCGCGCCAGTCGTCCCACTCCTCGGCCTTGCGCGCAAAGCCCTGGAGCACTTTGTAGCTGGCGAGTTCAGGGCTGTTGCGAAACTCGACCCAGACGATGCGTAGCGCATCGGCATGGCGTCCGCGGCGCTGATACTCCTCCGCCACAAACAGCCGCAGCGGGGCGCCGTCATAACCGGAAGCGGATGCGACGCCCCTCTCGGCCCATGCGAGCGCCTTGTCATGGTTGCCTGCTTCACGATAAAGACCGGCGATGCGGAGATATTGATGGGCGAAGCTGAGATCGTGTTCGAGCACCGCAACCAGTTGCTCCATGTCTCCGGATTGGCGAGCCAGCGACTCCATAATGGCGGTGAGCTGGTAGTGACCTCCGGCGTCATTGTGACTTGGCCTCTCTGTGCGCACAGGAATTTTTGCCCATTCCGTCTCGGCTATCTTCCGGAAAGCTGCAAGCCCTTGCGCTCCGAGCACATTCGCATAATTTTCCGCGGAGTTGGACCACTCACCGTACTCGCCGTTCAACTCGAGGAAGAAGAGTTTCCGGGCCAGCGCTTCCGGGTCAGGCCGGGCTTCTTCACAGGCCCTCAAGTGCAGTTCCAGCAGCCGTTCCATCAATCCGGTCATGCATCCATCAGAGTCATCCGCCTTTTCTATTGCGGCGGCCAGCCCGCGTAGACCAGCTCGCACAGATCGATCGTGACGTTGGCTTGACCACTCTTCAACACTGCTTCGACAGCATCGAGAGCGCCCTCCACCTTGGCGGCGTATTCCCGGCATTTCGTGGTAATCCACAAAACCGCGAATACGAATCGCCTTCTCCAGAGATTTTCTGGCTTGTGCAATCAGAGGCCCAGCGCCCTTTTGCCCGGCGGCAAGAAGCAGCAGCCTTCCACGAAGCGCCTCATCTTCCTCTGCCCGGTCGAGTAGCAACTTGATTAGCGTTGCCTTGTCTTCGGCTTGAAGGGCCTTGGCCAGATCCTCGTCAGTGAACTCCGTGGACGCTGCGGTCTTCTTGCCTGCTCCCGGAACAGGTTGGCCATGGAGCCATGCCAGCGCTGTCGCTACGCAGTGTTTGCAAAACTCACCATCAACCCCAAGTGGGCACTCACAGTGATAATCGAGCGTCTTCGCCTTCGCGGTAAGAAGTACGGCATAGTCCTCGGTTCCAGCGACAATGGAACGAATGCTGTTGCCGGATTCCTCTAAAGAGGAGACTAGTCCCCGTCGAAAGTAATCGAGACCACGTTGGTAGTAGCGATCGCCGGCGAGCCGGTGTATCCACCCATCTGAAATCATTTTGGCGAGAGCACTAGTGTTGCGTCCCATAAGTTAATTGAATAAATGCGATAGGCTCTTTGCAAGGGCACGGCTTCAGCCG